>DATDFC010000137.1:0-10410 GCA_036522815.1 Gemmatimonadales bacterium
GGACGGCGCCTGGCCGAGCCACGCTGAGCTCAGAGCGCCCACCACAGCAGCGGCACGGGGAGAAACGCCAGCGTATCGAGGATGCCGTTCCAGGGGGCGCCCGGCGCGCTGACGAAGTCCCCGTCCCCCCACTCGTGCGCCACGCCCACGGCGGCGACCGCGACCACGCGCGCCAGGGCGGGCGTGCCCAGGGCCGCCAGTAGCGCCGTGAGCGCCCCGCCCACGATGACGTGCTCCACGAGCCCGAGCGGGCGAATCCAGGTCGGCAGCATCGGTTGTCACAATCTCCGCTCGTTTCCCGCCGCCGCGCAACAGCGGCGCCGGGGGTGTTATTCTTCCCCACCATGTGCGGCATTGTAGGGTACACCGGTCCCCGGCAGGCGGCGGCGCTGCTGCTTGAGGGTCTGAAGCGGCTGGAGTATCGCGGGTACGACTCGGCCGGGATCGCGCTGGTCGCCGACGGCCGCATCGAAGTGCACAAGGCCCCCGGCAAGATCGGCGTGCTCGAGAAGCAGCTCGGGCATTCGCTCCCCGCCGGCCGTACCGGAATCGCCCACACGCGCTGGGCGACGCACGGCGCCCCCAACACGGTCAACGCGCACCCGCACACCGACTGCGGCGGCACGCTCGCCCTGATCCACAACGGCATCATCGAGAACGCCGGCGTGTTGCGCACCGCGCTCGCCAAGCGCGGACACGTGTTCCGCTCCGAGACCGACACCGAAGTGCTGGCGCACCTGATCGAAGAGCTGCTCGCCCAACAGCCGGCGGGCACGCTGGTGGAGGCGGTGGCGGGCGCGCTGCACCAGGTGGAGGGCACCTACGGCATCGCGGTCGTCGCGACGCGCGAGCCCGACACGATCGTCGCGGCGCGGCGGGGCTCGCCGCTGCTGGTCGCGATCGGCAGCGGCGAGAATTTCGTCGCCTCGGATGCCTCCGCCGTGCTGGCGCACACACGCTCGGTAGTGTACCTGGACGACGGCGAGATCGCGATCGTGCGGCCGGCCGAGTATCGCATCCTCGACCTCGATGCGGTGGAGAAGGAGAAGGCGGTCACGCGGGTGGACTGGGATCTGGCGACCATCGAGCGCGGGGGCCACGCGCACTTCATGCTCAAGGAGATCATGGAGCAGCCCGAGAGCCTGCGCGATACGTTGCGCGGGCACCTGCTCGAGGAGGAGGGCACGGCGCGGCTCGGCGGGCTCAATCTCACGGACGAACAGCTGCTCCAGGTGAACCGCATCGTGTTCACCGCCTGCGGCACATCCTGGCATTCGGCCCTGATCGGCGAGTACATGATGGAGGAGTTGGCCCGCATTCCCTCCGAGGTCGAGTACGCGTCGGAGTTTCGCTACCGTAACCCGATCGTGGACGAGCGCACCCTGGTGGTGGGCATCTCACAGTCGGGCGAGACCGCGGACACACTGGCGGCGCTGCGCGAGGCGAAGCGCCGCGGCGCCCGGACCCTGGGGCTCGTCAACGTGGTGGGCTCCACCATCGCGCGCGAAGTGGACGGCGGGATGTATCTGCACGCGGGACCGGAGATCGGGGTCGCCTCGACCAAGGCGTTCACCAGTCAGATCGCCGCCCTGGCGGTCCTCACCCTCAAGATGGGCCGGCTGCGGGCCCTCTCGATCCTGCAGGGGCGTGAGGTGGTGCGCGCGCTGGGCCGGCTGCCGGAGCTGGTGGAGCGGGTGCTCGCAAAAGCGCCGGAGGTGGAGCGCATCGCCGAGCGGATGATGCGCGCGCAGAACGTGCTCTACCTGGGGCGCGGCTACAACTTCCCGGTGGCGCTCGAGGGCGCCCTGAAGCTCAAGGAAATCTCTTACATCCACGCCGAGGGGTATCCGGCGGCCGAGATGAAGCATGGGCCGATCGCGCTGATCGACGACCTCATGCCGGTGGTGTTCATCGCCCCCAAGGACGCCGTCTATCAGAAGGTCGTGTCGAACGTGGAGGAAGTGAAGGCGCGCGGTGGTCGCGTGCTCGCCGTCGTGACCGAGGGGGATGCGGTGCTGGCAAAGCTGGCGGACCACAAGATCGAAGTCCCGGAGACGCTCGACCTGCTGACGCCCGTGCTCACCGTGCTCCCGCTGCAGCTGCTCGCGTATTACATCGCGGTGCGGCGCGGTTGCAACGTCGACCAGCCGCGCAATCTCGCGAAGAGCGTTACAGTAGAGTGAGGCAACGGGTTGGGGTGGGGCTGTGAGGGTGGTCCTCCAGCGCGTCTCCCGCGCCGCCGTCCAGGTGAGCGGTCGCGTGACGGGTTCCATCGGGGTGGGGTTCCTGATCCTCGCCGGCTTCGCCCCGACCGACAGCGAGGAGCGCCTCGCCTGGATGACCGACAAGATCCTGGGGCTGCGACTGTTCGGCGACGCGGCAGGGAAAATGAATCTGGCGCTGGCCGACGTCGGCGGAGCGGTGCTGGTGGTATCGCAGTTCACGCTGTATGGCGACGCCAGCAAAGGCCGGCGGCCCAGCTTCATCGACGCGGCGCCGCCGGAGGTCGCGATTCCGTTGTACGAGCGGTTCGTCGCGCTGCTCAAGGAGCGGGGAGCGGCGAGCGGGACCCGGGTCGAGACGGGGGAGTTCGGGGCAATGATGGAGGTGGAGCTCGTGAACGACGGGCCGGTCACCCTGATCCTGGAACGGTGAGTCCTGATCCTGTGTGCCGCCCTGGCGTCCTCACCCCTTTGATCCCCTCTCCCTTCGGGAGAGGGGAGACTCAAGGTGACCGTCGTGCCCCCTCTCCCGAAGGGAGAGGGGGACAGGGGGTGAGGACTTTCGAGAAGTGATCATCCTCGCGAGCGGTTCCCCACGACGCAAGCAGCTGCTCGAGATGCTCGGGCTCCCGTTCCGCGCCGTCGCGCCCGACGTGGACGAGTCGCTCGACCCGGCGGAGCAGCCCGAGGCGTACGTGGCGCGGCTGGCGCGGGAAAAGGCCCGCACCGTCGCGGCGCGTGAGCGTGGCGCGCCGGTGCTGGCGGCCGACACGACGGTGGTGTTGCGCGGGCGCGTGTTCGGCAAGCCCGCCGACTCCGCCGCGGCGGCCGACATGCTGCGCCGGCTCCAGGGGCGCAAGCACCAGGTGCTGACCGCCGTGGCGGTGGCGCTGGACGGCCGGCTGGAGCACGCGCTGGACGTCACCGAAGTGACGTTCCGGCGCCTCTCCGACGAGCAGATCGCCGACTACGTGGCCACGGGAGAGCCGCTCGACAAGGCGGGCGCCTACGCGATCCAAGGGAAGGGAGCGGCGCTCGTCGAGGGCATCCGGGGCGACTTCTTCGGCGTGATGGGTCTGCCGCTGCGGCTCGCGCTCGATCTGCTGGCGCGCTTCGGGGTCTCCTACCGCTTCACCCGGTAGACCGGGACCTTCTTCGACTTCCCCTTGACCTGGATCGGCTCCAGGGGATCGACGTTAGGCGGCTGCTTGAGCTGCTGGTAGAAGGGCTCCGAGATGAGGATCTCGTTCGCCCCCGCGGTGTCGCACAGGCGCTTGGCGGTGTTCACCGCATCACCGATCACGGTATACTCGAGCCGCCGATCCGAGCCGACGTTGCCCGCGAACACCTCGCCGAAGTTGATGCCGATTCCGATGCCGAGCGCCGGGCGACCCTCCTCCTGCCACTTCGTGTTGAGCCGCTCGAGCGCCGCCAGGTGGTCGAGCGCGCAGCGCATGGCGCGGTCGGCGTCGTCCTCGTGGGCGATGGGCGCGCCCCACAGCGCCATGATTGCGTCCCCGATGAACTTGTCGAGCGTCCCGCCGTGCTCGAACACCACCTCCACCATCTCGGTGAAGTACTCCGTGAGCAGCCTGGCGATGGCGTCGGGGCTCATCGTCTCCGACATCGGCGTGAAGCCGCGGATGTCCGAGAAAAACAGCACGACCGGTCGCTTTTCGCTCGGCAGCCGTCCCGCATCCTGCTGCTGCGCGATCACTTGCGCGATGTTGGGCGAGAAGTAGCGCTGGAAGTTCGAGAGCACCAGGGCTTCGCGCCGCATCTGCTCCGAGCGCTGGGAGTTCTCGATCGCCACCGCCGCGAGCGAGCCGAACGCGATCAGGAACTTGAGGTCGTCGTCGGAAAAGGAGTGCGTCGCGGTGAGGTTGTCCACGTAGAGGATGCCGAGCACCTTCTGGTCGGTGCCCATGAGGGGCGTGCACATCGCGCTCCGCACGCTCTGAATCAGGATCGACTTCCCCTTGAAGCGCTCGTCGGCGGCGGTGTTGTCCGACAGGATGGCGACCCGGTCCTCGACCACCTTGCGGGCGATCGACTGCGGCACGTGCTTGGAGGCCGACGACTGCGCCGTCCGCCCGCGTGAGATCCGCGGCACGAGCTCCCCGGTCGTGGCCTCGAGCAGCAGGATCGAGACGCGGTCCACGTTCATCACCTGGAAGGTGAACTCGACGACTTTGTCGAGCAGCCGGTCGAGCTCCTGCTGCTTCGACAGCTCCTTCGAGATCTCGAGCAGCAGCTCGAGCTTCTTCTCGCGCAGTTCCTCGAGCGACTTGGCGGTGACCTTCAGGTGCGAGGCGCCCGAGGGGGTGGCGGTGACGATGGCCGGCACGCCGCCCGACACGTTCACGGGGAGCTGGCGCACGATCGTGCCGCCCGCGGGCTTCGCGCCCGTGAACTCGGCCGACACCTGCGGCACCACCTTGGGGTGCACAGGGGCGCGGACCTCTTTCACCCGGAACGCGACCTTGCCGAAGGTGACGACGTCGTTTTCCGTGGCGAGCGCTTCGCTGATGCGCGCGCCGTTCAGAAAGGTGCCGTTGGAGGAGCCGACGTCCTTGACCTTCACGCCCCCATCGACGAGGGACACCTCGGCGTGTCGTCGCGAGATGGTCGGATCGTAGATCGGCACGTCGCTCGTGACCGCCCGCCCCACGACCACGACGCGTCCGGGCTGGAGGTCGATGGACTGCTCGCCCGTCGTGCTCAGCAGCTTGAACACAGCGAAAAGATAGACGCGAAGATGCCAAGACGCCAAGACACAAGGGCGCTCAGTCTCGCGCTTTCGCGAGCGCGAGGGCCTTCAACACGGCCTGCGCCTTCGCCTCGGTTTCGGCGAACTCGCGCGCCGGATCGGAGTCGGCCACGATCCCCGCCCCCGCCTGCACCGTGACGCGATCTTTCTGCACCAGGGCACAGCGGATGGCGATCGCCGTGTCGAGACTCGTCGCCCCCCAGCCGACGTAGCCCACGGCGCCGGCGTACGGCCCGCGCCGCTCCGGCTCGAGCTCGTCGATGATCTCCATGGCGCGCACCTTGGGCGCGCCCGTCACCGTGCCCGCGGGGAAGCACGCCTTGAACACGTCGAGCGCGTCGTAGCCTTCGCGCAGTCGTCCCCGCACCTCGCTCACGAGGTGCTGCACGTGGGAGTAGCGCTCCACCTGCAGCAGGTCGGTCACGCGCACGCTGCCGAACCGCGCCACGCGCCCCACGTCGTTCCGCCCCAGGTCGACGAGCATCATGTGCTCGGCCCGCTCCTTCTCGTCGGCGAGCAGTCGCGCGGCGAGCAGCTCGTCTTCTTCGGGCGTGCGGCCGCGGGCGCACGTCCCGGCGATCGGGCGCACCGTCACCTCGCCCCCTTCCACCCGCACCAGCACTTCGGGAGAGCTCCCCACCAGCGCGCAGTCGTCGAGCGCGAGGTAGAACAGATAGGGCGCGGGATTGAGCGCTCGGAGATAGCGATACAACAGGAGCGGATCCACGCCTCCGCGAGCGTCCTGGCGCCGCGACAGGACCGTTTGGAAGGCGTCGCCCGCCACGATGTACTCGTGCACGCGCGCCACGTCGCGCTCGAACGCGGCGCGCGAATAGCGCGACTCGGTGGCGACGGGCGGAACGCCGTCCTTCAGAGCGAGCGGGGCCAGCTCGTGTCGCTCGCCGAGGCGCGCCACGATCTCTTCGAGCCGCGCCTCCGCCGCGTCGTACAGCCGCAGCCGGGCCGCGCCGGCGGCGCGGGGGGGCACCTCGACGTTGGCCACCACGATGGCACGCCCGAACAGGTTGTCGAGGATCACGACCGTGTCCGCGATCATCATCACGGCGTCGGGCACGCCCAACGTGTCGACGGGCGGATGGGGCAGGCGCTCCACCGTGCGAACCAGATCGTAGCCCAAGTAGCCCACCGCGCCGCCCGTGAAGCGGGGCAGGCCCGGGACCGGGACGGCGGCCAGGGCACGCATGCGCTGGGCGAGATCGCCGATCGGGTCCTCCGTCTGGCCCACGACCTCCCAACCGCCGGCCTTCGTCCAGCGGTCGATCGTGCGCCCGCCCTCGCGGCAGCGCCACACCTCGCGCGGCTCGGTGCCCAGGAAGGTGTAGCGCGCCCAGCGCTCGCCCCCGACCAGCGATTCCAGCAGGAACGCGAACGGTGGGCGGGCAACCTTGACGAACGCGGCGAGCGGCGTGTCGGCGTCGAGCACGACCTCGCGCACCACGGGGACCATGCCGCCGAGCTCGGCGCGCTTCAGGAAGTCCGCGCGGGCGTCGCTCATCGGGGGGCGAGCGGGGTAGAGGACTTATGCGACTCGTCGTCGCCGCGCTCGCCCTGGCCGGCCTCGGCCTGCCCGCCCGCGTCCACGCCCAGACGTGGAACTCGGACTCGGGGTTGGCGCTGGCGCGCCGCGCTGCCTTGCGCCGCAGCGGCGCCGCGGCCGACACCACGCTGCACGACTATAAGGCCCAGGCCCACGGCTTCCTGTTCTTTCTGGGCGCCTTCGGCGAAGGCCTCGCCGACCCTCCGCGTCTCGTCAAGGCGGACCAATTGGAGCTGGAAGTGTACTGGAGGGCCCCGGCGAGCAGCAAGCAGCGCGTCGTCGGCTGGCGCGATCAGGCCGAGCTCCCCACCGACATCACCTACCATCGCGACCACCTGGGCATCATCCAGAACAACTTCGGCGCCGCCATCCGGCTGGGCGAGGGGGACGAAGTGCGGGACGTGCCGCACCCCCTCTCGCCCACCGGCCTGGATCTGTACGACTTCGCGCTCGGCGACACCACCATCATCGCGCTCCCCGAGCGCGAGGTCCGTGTGGTGGCGCTGCGCGTGCGGCCCAAGAGCTTCGACCTGCCGCGCGTCGTGGGCACTCTCTATCTGGACGCGGCGACGGCCGATCTGGTGCGGATGGCGTTCAACTTCACACCCCGCTCCTACCTGGACGGCCAGCTCGAGGACGTGAGCATCGTGCTCGACAACGCGCTGTGGGAGCAGCGCTACTGGCTCCCGTATCGCCAGGAGATCGAGATCCGGCGCCGCGCGACGTGGCTGGACATGCCGGCGCGCGGCATCATCCGGGCGCGCTGGGAGATCGACGGCTACGTATTCAACCTCGGGCTGGCGCAGAGCTGGTTCGCGGGCGACGAGATCTCGTTCCTTCCCAAGGCGGAGCGGGACTCGTTTCCGTGGACCGAGCCGCTCGCCACCGCCCTCGAGAACGTGGCCGAGCCCGTGCGGCGCGACGACCTGGAGCGGGTCCGCGCCGAGGTCGAGCAGATCGCCGGGCGCCGCGCCCTCACCGGACTTCGGGCCAACCGCCTCGGCGTGCGCAGCCTCTCAGATCTGGTGCACGCCAACCGCGTGGAGGGGCTCGCGGCCGGCGGCGGCGTCGTGTTGCGCGGCGGAGGCGAGCGGCGCGAGCTGCGCCTGCGCGCCAGCTACGGGTTCGCCGACCGGCGCGGCAAGGGCGCCCTGACCGTGGTGGAGCGCCAGGGCCGGGGCGCGGTCGACGTGAGCGCCTACCGCGACGTGCGCGACGTGGGAGACTGGCCCGTCATCGCCCCGCTGCAGAACTCGTTCGCGGCCCAGGAATTCGGGCACGACTACGGCGACTATTATCTGGCACAAGGAGGGCGCCTGACATATCGCCACGGCGTCGGCGTGCGCGGGGAGTGGCGCGCGGCGGCCAGCCGCGAATCGTTCCGCTCGCTCGCCGTCGCCGCCACGCCCGCGAACGGCAGTTTCCGGCCGAATCCGGCCCTGGGCGGACCGGCGGTGGACCTGCTGCAGCTCGCGTTCGAGCGCCGCAGCGAAGGGTTCGCCGTGCGGCGCGACCTGCATGTGGAGACGATGCTCGAAGCCGGGCGCGAGGACGGTGGCGACACGTACCTCCGTCTCTCCGGGGCCGGCCACGTGCTGCTCCCCGTCGGAGCCACGCGCCTGCTCATTCGGGCACAAGGTGGCGGCGCGAGCGCCCGGCTCCCGGCACGCCGCGCGTTCGTGCTCGGCGGGCGCGGGACCTTGCTCGGCGACCCGTTCCGCGCCTGGGGCGGTCGGCGCATGGGCCTGGTGCACGTGGAGTGGCGCGTGCCGGTGCCGTTCCCGTCGCTCGGTGTGGGGCCGTACGCGCGAACGCCGCGCACCGTCACCCTCGCCCCGTTCGTCGCGATGGGCTGGGCGGACCGTCCGGTCGCGGGCACGCCGTGGCTGCCCACCGACGGTGCCCGCACCACGCTCGGGCTCGGAGTCGAATGGCTGGGCGTGTTCCGCTGTGAGGCGGGGTTCGGCACCGCGACGCACCGGATGGGGATCACGTTCGACGTGTCGCGGGACTTTTGGAGCATCCTTTAACAGCCCGCCCCCGGTGCCTAAGGTTGTGGAGGTTGTGAAGGTTGTGGAGGTTCTGGAGGTCAATCGGCACCACCTCCACAACCTCCACAACCTCCACAACCTCCAGAACCTCGCCTCTCAGCACTCGCCGGACTAGTTTACGGGACGCGCATGGCCGACACCACTTTCCCCGATGAATGGCTGGCCCACTCCCTCGAGGGCGTGGTCACGCCGGAGCTCGTCGCCGAGCTGCGGGAGAAGGCTGCGCCCCAGGCGACCCTGTGGGAGACGCTCGTCGCCCAGAAGGTCGTGAACGACGAGCAGATCCTCACCGCGCTCTCCACGCGGTTCCGATTGAAGATCGCCGAGCTGGACAAAGCGGACCCGACCGCGAAGGAGCGGGTCCCCGAGCAGGTCGCCCGGCGCTATCACATCCTCCCGTTCCGCGCCACCGACTCCTACCTCGAGATCGCCACCGCGAACCCGTTCGATCTGGACGCGGAGAAGGCGCTCGCTTTCGCGACGGCCCGCGAGATCCGTATGCTGCTGCTCGCGCCGTCCAAGATCGCCGAGCGGCTGGACGACATGTACCGTCCCGAGAAGGCGGTCGACAAGTTGCTCGAAGGCATGGAGAACTCGGCCGCCCTCGAGCACCTGCAGGACCAGTCGCCCGACGAGATCACGCTCGCCGCCTCCGAGGCCGAGGCGAGCCAGCGTCCCGTGGTGCGGCTGGTGGATCTGATCATCTCGGAGGGGATTCTCGCGCGCTCGAGCGACATCCACATCGAGCCGGAAGAGGGCGGGGTGGCGGTGCGCTACCGCATCGACGGGGTGCTGCGCCAGGTGATGAAGATCCCGCGGCAGGCGGGGCTGCCCCTGATCTCGCGCATCAAGATCATGTCGTCGCTCGACATCGCCGACCGGCTGCGGCCGCAGGACGGCCGGGCGCGCGTGGCGGTGAACGGCCAGCCGATCGACCTGCGGGTGTCGACGCTGCCCGCGGCGCTGGGCGAGAAGGTCGTGATCCGCATCCTCGATTCCCGCGCCACGGTCAAGTCGCTCGACACGCTGGGGCTCAATACCAACGAGACGGAGGGCATCAAGCGGCTGCTCGAGAACCACGAGGGCATCATCCTCGTCACGGGCCCGACCGGGTCGGGCAAGACCACGACGCTCTACTCCTGCATCAATCAGATCAAGAGCGAGGGCGTCAACATCGTCACGGTCGAGGACCCGGTGGAGTACCGGATGCAGGGCATCGTGCAGGTGCAGGTGCAGGAGAAGGCCGGGCTGACCTTCGCCTCGGCGCTGCGCTCGATCCTGCGCCAGGACCCGAACGTGGTGCTGATCGGGGAGATCCGGGATCGCGAAACCGCCCAGATCGCCGTGCAGGCGTCGCTCACCGGTCACCTGGTGCTCTCCACCCTGCACACCAACGACGCGTCGAATGCGGTCACCCGGCTCGTGGACATCGGCGTGGAAGCCTACAAGATCGCCGCCGCCCTGCGGGGCGTCCTGGCCCAGCGGCTGATGCGCAAGCTCTGCCCCACCTGCAAAGAAGTGTGGATGGAGGCGCCGCCCGACCGCCTCGGGAAGTGGGTTCCCAAGGGCACTCCCCTGTACCGCGCCGCCGGCTGTCCGGACTGTGCCATGACCGGATACCGGGGCCGCTTCTCGATCGTGGAGGTGCTGACGGTCACGGCCGAGGTGGAGCGGCGCATCGCGGCGGGCGAGACCGCGGAGCACATCGCGGGCGCCGCGCGCCGGGGCGGCATGAAGGGTCTGTGGGAATCGGGGCTGGAGCACGTGCTGCGCGGCGAATCAACGCTCGACGAGCTGACCCGCGTCGTC
>DATDFC010000138.1:0-35810 GCA_036522815.1 Gemmatimonadales bacterium
GGCGGGAGGCCGCTCCGCCGGGACGGCGGTGGTGGTGGGGCGAGTCGTGCCGCCGCAAGCGGCGAGCAGGACGGCCAGGGCGACGCTGCTGCGATTGCGTGTCATGAGGCGCTCGGCAGGACAAAGGCCCCGAGGTGGGGGCCGGAGAATTCTGTGGTCGCCTCGAGCAGGAAGGCGAGGACGTCGCGCGTGTGTTCGGGGGGTACGATGGCGTCGACGAAACCGCGGGCGCCCGCGAACCGGGCATCGAGCTGGCGCTCGTAGTCGGCGCGCATCGCGTCCACGGCCGGGGCGTTCTCCGCCTTGGCCACGCCGTTTCCGAATACGGCCTGGACCGCGGACTCACCCTCCATGACGCCCATCCGGCCGGTCGGCCACGAGACGATGAAATCGGGGTCGAAGCCCTGCCCCGCCATGGCGTAATAGCCCGCTCCGGAGGCGTGGTTCACCGTCAGGACGAGCTTGGGCACGGTGGCGGTCGCCATCGCCTCCACGAAGCGCGCCCCGGCGCGGATGATCCCCGAGTGCTCGGCGTCGGTCCCGACCATGAAGCCCGACACGTCCTGGACGAACAGCAGCGGCATCCGCTCGCGGTCCGCGTTCGCGATGAAGTACGCCACCTTCTCGGCGCTCTCGGTGTAGATGATACCGCCGATCTTCGGGGGTTCCCCCGCCTTCCCTTTGATCACGCCGCGGGAGTTGGCGATGAGCGCCACCGGGCGCCCCGCGATGGTCCCGTGCCCGCAGATCATCTCCGGGGCCACGTCGGACTGAAACTCGTCCACCGCCCCGTCGTCCAGCAGGCACTCGAGCACGGCACGCACGTCGTAGCTCATGCGGTGATCGGACGGGAGCAGGTCGTACAGGTCCTTGGGGCTGCGCTTCGGCTTGCCGCGGGGCGCCGGTGGCCGCGCGGGCCGGGGGAGCCGCGATACGTACTCGCGGATGTGCTCGAGGCAGTCTTTGTCGTCGCGGGTGCGATAGTGCGCCACGGCGCTGACGCTGGTATGCGTGCGGGCGCCACCGAGCGACTCCGCGTCCACCACCTGCCCCGTCGCGCCCTTGACGAGGTTTGGTCCCCCCAGTCCCATGAACGACGTGCCGTCGACCATGAAGATCACGTCCGACAGGGCGGGCAAGTACGCCCCGCCCGCGATACACGGACCCATCACGGCGGCGATCTGCGGCACCCGCAGGTAATGCCGCATGATCGAGTTGTAATAGAAAATGCGCGCCGCCCCGTACTGTCCGGGGAACACGCCACCTTGGTAGGGCAGATTCACGCCGGCGGAGTCCACCAGGTACACGATCGGGACGCGCTGGCGCATCGCGATCTCCTGCGCGCGGAGGATCTTGCGGATGGTCTCCGGCCACCACGATCCCGCTTTCACGGTCGCGTCGTTGGCGACGACGACCACCGGCCGTCCCGAGATCCGTCCCAGTCCGGTGACCACGCCGGCCGCCGGCGCCTGGCCGTCGTACTGATCACACGCGACGAGCAGTCCGACCTCGAACCATTCGGCGCCCTGGTCGAGCAGCGCGGCGACGCGCTCGCGCGCCGTGAGCTTCCCCTGCTCGTGCTGGCGGCGCACCTTGTCGGGTCCGCCACCCTGCTCGAGCCGCTGCTGCAGCTCCCGGTACTGGGCGGTGAGGCTCTTGAGCCTGCTCAAGGGCGCGCGTCAGGCTGAGACATGTTCCGCCGCCCATTCGTCGATGTACTTCACCAGGTCGGACGTGGGCGTGCCGGGACCGAACAGTCTGCCGATGCCCTGGCGCCGCAGCGTCTCCATGTCCTCCGGAGGAATGATCCCGCCCCCGGTGACCAAGACGTCGTCGCGCCCGGCCTCGACGAGCAGCTGCCGCACCCGCGGGAACAGCGTGAGATGCGCGCCCGAGAGGATCGACAGGCCCACCACGTCCACGTCTTCCTGCACCGCCGCCTGCACGATCATTTCGGGGGTCTGGTGCAATCCGGTGTAAATGACCTCCATCCCCGCGTCGCGCAGCGCGGCGGCCACGACCTTCGCGCCGCGGTCGTGCCCGTCCAATCCGGGCTTCGCCACCAGTACCCGGATCGGGCGCCTCGGGCCCGCCATCAGCGGCGAAACCGCAACAGGCCGGCGAGCCCGTCCACGACGCGCCGTGCCCGCTCGTCGTAGATCACGTCCACCTGGACGCGCTGCGCGAGCGCCTCCTCGATGGCATCGTCGATGCGCAGGTCGTCGTCGCGGCCGTCCGCGACCAGCGTGCGCACCTGGCCGCGCTCGAGAGCCTTGAGCGTGGCGTCGCTGCCGTTCACGGCCCACCCGCTGCCGACGCCTTCCCGCACCGCCTCCGCGTGCGCGCGCTCCCAGGCCCGCTCGCGCTCCTCGCGCAGCGCCAGCGCCGCCTCCCGCACCTCGGCGGCGGCCACGCGCTTGGGGTTCAGGCGCACGACGCCGAGCACGAGGTCATGGAGGTAGGTATGGAGGTGCGGCAACAGCGCCGCCGCGTCCACGCCGATGCCCGCGGCCACGAGCCCGGCGAGCGGGCGCTGGGTATGGATCTGGAAGATGCGGTCCGCCACCAGGGCGTAGTGTCGCTGCTTCTCCTCCCGGATGCGCATGTGATAATTGTGCTCGCCGAAGCCTTCGCCATGAAACTTCCCGGAGCGCGTGGCCAGCGCCGTGAGACTGGGCAGCTCGGCGGCGTCGTAGGCCGTGACCGCGAAGAACCGCGCGCTGGTGCGATCGCACGCGACCACCAGGATCGTGCCGAACTCTTCTTCCAGGGCGACCAGCTCACGCACCAGCGGGACGGGGGCGACCGCCAGCCGGGAGCGGTGCACATGGGGCAGCGGCAGGACCTCGAACAGGTCGAGTGCCCCGCTCACGAACAGCGCGACGCCGCGCGCGGCCGGGAGGCGGCTCGGCTCCTCGAAGTAGCGCCGCATGCGGTCCAGATCCCCCGCGACGCTCTCGCGCAGCGCGTGGTCCAGCGGGCGGCGCTCGACGTCGGCCGCGACCTGCTTGATGCGGTTCTTGATCTTGATGAGGTACTTGGCGCGCGCCTTGTCGCGCGGCTCGAGCTTCAGGTAGCAGCAGACGACCTGGTAGGCGCCGGGCTGGATCGCCGACAGCCGTCCCACGGCCGCGCGCACGGCGCTCTCGCTGGCGGACACGGGCAGCGCGGTCATGGTCTAGAAGAACACCGGCTCGCGGTAGGCGCCGTACACCCGCTCCAGGGCGTGCCGGATCTCGTACAGCGTGCAGTAGGCACGGGCGCAGTCCAGCATCGGTCCGATCACGTTGCGTTCCGCGAGCGCCGCCTGGCGCAGCGCTTCGAGCCGCTCGCCCACCAGCGCCGCGTCGCGCTCGCTGCGGAGCCGCGCCAGGCGCCGGCGCTGCAGGCCCTCGGCGTCGGTGGAGACCTTGAGGATTTCGACCGGGTGGTCGTCCTCGCTCACGTAGTCGTTCATGCCGACGATCACGCGGCGGCCCGCTTCGACGTCGCGCTGGAAATCCGCGGCCGAGCGGGCGATCTGACGCTGGAACCAGCCGGATTCGATGCCCCGCACGACGCCGCCCACCGAGTGGATCTCGGCGAACAACGCCTCGGCTTCGCGCTCGAGCTGCTCGGTGAGCGACTCGAGATAGTACGAGCCGCCCAGCGGGTCGGTCACATCCGCCACACCGGTCTCGTGGGCGATGATCTGCTGCGTGCGCAGCGCCAGCCGCACCGCCTCCTCCGTGGGGAGCGCGAGGGTCTCGTCGAGCGAGTTGGTGTGCAGCGACTGCGTTCCGCCCAGCACCGCGGCCAGCGCCTGGTAGGCGACACGCACGACGTTGTTCATCGGCTGCTGGGCCGTGAGCGTCACGCCGGCGGTCTGCGAGTGGAACCGCATCATCCACGAGCGGGGGTTCTTGGCCCGGAAGCGCTCCCGCAAGTGCCGCGCCCAGATGCGCCGCGCCGCGCGCAGCTTGGCGATCTCTTCGAAGAAATCGTTGTGGATGTCCCAGAAGAACGAGAGGCGCGGCGCGAACGCGTCGACGTCCAGCCCCCGCGCGATGCCGCGCTCCACGTACGTGAAGCCGTTGGCGAGCGTGAACGCGAGCTCCTGGGCCGCGGTCGCCCCGGCCTCGCGGATGTGATAGCCCGAGATGGAGATCGTGTTCCACAGGGGCGCGTGCTCGGCGCACCACGCGAACATGTCCACGATGATCTTGAGGGCCGGCTCCACCGGATACACCCAGGCATGCTGCGCCATGTATTCCTTGAGGATGTCGTTCTGCACGGTGCCCCGCAGCTTGTCGCTCGAGACACCCTGGCGCTCGGCCGCCGCGACGTAGAAGCAGAACAGGATCGCCGCCGGCCCGTTGATCGTCATCGACGTCGACACCTGGTCGAGCGGGATGCCGCGGAACAGGTCCTCCATGTCGGCGAGCGACGAGATCGCCACCCCGCAGCGTCCGACCTCGCCCTCGGCGCGCGGGTGATCGGAGTCGTAGCCCATCAGGGTCGGGAAGTCGAACGCCACCGACAGGCCGGTCTGCCCGTGCTCGAGCAGGAAGTGGTAGCGGCGGTTGGTATCTTCGGCGCTCCCGAAGCCGGCGAACTGCCGCATGGTCCACAGCCTGCCCCGGTACATGGTCGGGTGGATGCCGCGCGTGAACGGAAACTCCCCGGGGGATCCCAGCCGCTCGCGGGGATCGAAGCCGCTCAGGTCGGCCGCCGTGTAGATCGGTTTCCGGCTGCTGCCGCTCATCGGGCCGCTCCTGCCTTCACTTGATCCAGGATTTCCGCCGCGACGTCGTACGGGCTGCGGCGGCCCTCCACCACCTCGTCGAGCCGCTGGGCGAGCAGCTCTTCGGCCCGGGTGGCCTCCACCAGCCAGCGCTGCACCGCGCGCTCCAGCACGGCGCGCGTGCGCGCGGCCAGGCGCCGGCGGCGCCGCTCGACCAGCCGGCCGCTCGCCTCAAGATAGGCGTAGTGGCGATCCAGAGCAGCCGCGAGCTCGGCGATGCCGTCGCCGCGCGACGCGACGGTCGCGAGCACCGGCGGCTCCCACTCGGCGGATGGGCGGACGGACGGATGGGCGGACGGACCCGCACCACGCTCCGCCCGTCCGCCCACCCGCCCGTCCGCCGGGGAGGGGGCGGCGTGGTGCGGCGCGACGTGCCGAAACGCGTTCCCGCGGCGGATCCCCAGCATCACTTCGACCTCCTGGCGCAGCGTGTCCGCGCCGGGACGGTCGCTCTTGTTGACGACGTACACGTCCGCGATCTCCATCACGCCCGCCTTGAGCGTCTGGATGCCGTCACCCGACTCCGGGACGAGCACGAGCACCGTCGTCTCCGCGCTGCGGGCGATGTCGAGCTCGGTCTGGCCGACACCCACCGTTTCCACCAGGATGCGCGCGAACCCGAACGCCTCAAGCAGATCGGCGACTTCTTCGGTGGTGGTCGCCAAGCCGCCGTGTGCGCCCCGGGTGGCCATCGAGCGGATGAAGACGTGCGGGTCGAGGCTCGCCGACTCCATCCGGATGCGGTCTCCCAGCAGCGCACCGCCCGTGAACGGGCTCGTGGGGTCGACCGCCACGACCCCGACCGAGAGTCCCTGGGCGCGGTAGTGCTGAATCAGCCGCTCCGTGAGCGTGCTCTTGCCGGCGCCGGGAGGCCCGGTGATGCCGATGCGCCGCGCGGCGCCGCGCACCAGCCGTGCGTGCGCATGGCTCAGCACCCGCTCGAAGCCGTCGCGCTGGTTTTCGACGAGCGTGATCGCGCGCGCCAGCGCCGCGGGCTCGTGCCGGTCGAGTGCCTCGAGGATGCGCTCCACGCTCATGCAAGGTAATCAGACGCGTGGGGCGCCTTCACGTCCGCTCCTCCGTGCGATCGAGCGGCACGGCCCGCACCGGCCCCGGCCGCACCGCGACGCGCTCCACGCGCGTGGCGGTGGCCGCGAGGATGTCGAATTCCAGTCCCTGCAGCATGAACCGCTCCCCCGCCCGGGGAATGCGTCCCAGGGCCTGGAGCAGGAGGCCGCCCACCGTTTGCGCGCCGCGCGGCTCGAGCGCGATGCCGAGACCCTCCTCGAGCCGGCTCGCCGGGGCGTTGCCCTCGACCTCGACGATGCGGGCGGGGGGCTCGCTGGTGGCGACCGGCGCCCCCGGCTCGAAGATCTCCGACACCAGGTCCCGCAGCAGGTCCTCGAACGTCACGAGCCCCGCCGTGCCGCCGAATTCGTCGAGCACCACGGCGAGGTGCCCCCGGCCGCGCTGCATTTCCAGCATGAGATCCGCTGCACGAGTCGTGCCGGGCACGACCAGCGTGGGACGGACCGGCACGGGTGCGTCGGCCGCGATCCGCAGCAGGTCGAACGCATGCGCCACGCCCACCACCTCATCGAGCGACGTGCGGTACACCGGGTACCGACTGTAGCCCGACTGCATGCACACGTGGGCGGCCTCTGCGGCGAGCAGCCCCTCGGGGATCGCGACGATCGCCGTGCGCGGCGTCATCAGCTCCTTGACGGGGCGGTCCGCGAACGCGAGCACCCCGGACACGACCGCCATCTCGTCGGCGGACGCGAGCGCCTCCGTGTCGGCGTTGGAGAGCACGGCGGCGAGCGCGGTGCGCTTCGACGGGTCGCGCCACGCGACGAACGGCGCGAGCAGCGTGCCGAGCTGCTGCAGCCGGGGAACCGCATGCGCCACGATCGGCTCGGCCCAGCGGCGACCCACCACGCGCGGCACCAGGTACGCGGCCGTCACGAGCAGCGGGACGCCCAGGGCCACGGTGACGATCCCGAGCACGGTGGGCGTCGTGCGCGCCAGCAGCGCGGGGATCGCCCCCGCGGCGCAGATCGTGCCGATGGTCGTGAGCGCATTCGCGGTCGCCAGCACGCGCCCCGGGTTCTCGACCGCGCCGGCCGCGCCGCTCGCCCCGCGCAGCTTGTACGACACCCAGCGTGTCAGCTCCAGCTGGCTCACCGCCGCGGCGGCCACTCCCACCGCCGCCGACATGGCCGCGAGCAGCAGCCCGGCGAAGAGCACCAGCACGGGGAGCGTCACCGCTGCCTCTGAACCACGACGCGGGTGACGCGGCGCCGATCGACCCGCTCGACCACGACCTTGTATCCGTCGAGGGTGAGCTCGTCCCCGGCGCGGGGCACCCGTCCCAGGACGAAGTACACCAGGCCGCCCACGGTGGAGACCTCGGGGTGCTCGAACGGGCGGCCGAGTGCTTGCGACAGGTCGTCCAGCGTGACGCGCCCGTCCACCCAGTAGCGGTCGCCGTCCTGCCGGATGGAGGCGGGCTCCCCCACGTCGTGCTCGTCGTGGATCTCGCCGACGATCTCCTCGAGGATGTCCTCCAGTGTGATGAGCCCCGAGGTGCCGCCGAATTCGTCCACCACGATCGCCAGGTGCGCGGGTGCGCGCTGGAAATCGCGCAGCTGGCTGTCGAGCGTCTTGGTCTCCGGTACGTACGCCGCGGGCCGGATGAGATCCTGCCAGCGCACGCGGGGTGCCGCGTCCCCTTCCGCGAGGCCCATGGCCATGGGCACGAGGTCTTTCGCGAACACGACGCCGACGATGTTATCGGGCGTGCCGTCGTACACGGGAATGCGGGAATGCTCGCTCTGGCGCACCGACTCGATCACGTCGTCGGTGGACGCGGCGACGTCGACCGCCACCATGTCGAGCCTGGGCGTCATCACCTCGTCCACGCGGGTGTCGGCGAGGGTGAACACGCCGAGCAGCATGTCGCGCTGGGCGACGCCCAAATCGGGCTCGAGCGGCCGCGGCGTCGCGACCAGGGCGTGCAGGCCGCGGTCGAACCAGGCCAGCAGCCACAGCAGCGGTCCGAAGGGAGCGAGCGTGCGGCGCGCCAGCGGCAGGGCCGCGGCGGCGAGCTCGGGAGCGAGGCGGGCCAGGCTGCGCGGCAGGGCGTCGCCCAGCACGAACAGAAACCCCACGGCCACACCCCAGGCACTGAGCCCCGCGGCCCAGGGCCGGTCCCACCAGTCAGCGGCCTCGCACGCCGCGACGGCGCCGAGCACCAGCAGGGCGAGCCGCGTCACGTGGAGGGCGCGATGCAGCGGCACGTGACCGCCGGCGGCGACCGGCGGCGCGTCGCCGAGCGTGTGGAGCGCCTCCCCCACGGCGGCTTCCTCGCCGAGCGCGAGCAGGCCGGACCAGAGCGCGGCCGCCCCGGCCACCGCGGCGCCCACCAGCGCGACGGCCGTGCCGGCGAGCGTCACGCCGTGCCGCCCAGCAGGCGGCGCACGTAGCGCTCCTGGCGTCGCCACATGGGGGAGCGCGTGCGTCCCGCTCCGTCCGGGTGGTCGTATCCCAGCACGTGCAGCGTCCCGTGCACGGCGAGCCGGACGAGCTCTGCAGTCACGTTCCCCGTTTCCCGTTGGCCGTTGCCCGACCAGGCGGCGTCGGGACAGATGTACACATCCCCCACGAGGGTCCCGTCCGGCTGGGGGAGCGCGAACGCTATGACGTCGGTGAGCCCGCGCCGGCCCGTGGCGCGCCGGTTGAGCCGGCGCATGGCGGGCGCGTCGAGCAGCGTGAGCTCGACCCGCGCGCCGCGGGCGCTTTCCCACGCCAGGACCCGCCGCACGGCGCGCTCAAGCCTTGGCGGCGGGCTGCCAGGTCGCCGTGATGCCGCCACTGGACTCCGGATAGTCGATGCGGTTGTGATACATCCCGCTGATGATGCGCACGAATTCCCGTTTCACCTGATCGATCTGCCGCAGCGTCATCGGCGCCTCGTCCAGCTGGCCGGCATTGAGCTTGGTGCGCACGATATGGTCGATGACCTCTTCGATCTTCTGCGGCGTGAGGTCCTCCAGTACCCGCAGGGCGGCCTCGACCGAGTCGGCGAGCATGGTGATCGCCGTTTCGCTCGAGTGCGGCTTGGGCCCCGGGTACGCGTAATCGGTCGCCCGGAGCGACCCACCGTCGCCGCTCTTCTTGGCGCGGTCGAGGAAGTACGTGATCTCCGTCGTCCCGTGATGCTCCGGAATGAACGCGGCTACCGCGTCGGGGAGCCGCGCCTCGGCCGCGAGCGCGAGGCCGTCGGTCACGTGGGCCTTGATGATCTGGGCCGACTGGAAGGCCTTGAGCCGGTCGTGCGGGTTGTTGCCGCGCGTCTGGTTCTCGACGAAGTACAGTGGGTTCTTGATCTTCCCGATGTCGTGATAGTAGCAGCCCACGCGCCCGAGCAGCCCATCGGCCCCGATGCGGTTGCAGGCGGCCTCCACCAGGTTGGCCATGGCGACCGAGTGGGCGTACGTGCCCGGGGCTTCGAGCGACAGACGCCGCAGCAGCGGCCGGCTGGGATCGGACAGCTCGAGCAGCGTCAGGTCGGTGGTGATGCCGGTGATCGATTCCGCCACCGGCAACAGGAAGAAGGTCAGGCCCGCGGAGACGAGCGCGTTCGCGGCGCCCCACAGGCCGCGCACACCGATCTCGGCGACGGTCCAGCTCCCGGCGAGGCCGAGGGCGAGCGCGGCGCCGAGATAGCCGAGCGCGATGATCAGCACCGGCAGGTAGAAGTTGCTGCGCCGGCGCAGCACGCGCACGCTCAGGGCCGCCGTTACCCCCCCGATGACGCAGAAGAACAGCGCCGGGACGTCGTGGGATACGGGCTGCAGGCCGATGACAATCGACAGGATCATGGCGGCGATCATGGAGACGCGCCCGTTGAGGAGCACGGTGAGCATCATCGCCAGGAACGGGAGGATCACGATCTCGGGGTGCTGCGGAAAGAAGTGCGCGACGGCGGCCGCCTGCAGCAGCACCAGGCCGAACAATCCTGCGATGAGCGCCACCTGACGCCGCTCGCGGTAGGTCTCGCGCCGGTAGAACACCAGCAGGACCCAGAAGATGGCGAGGATGAGCGAGTCGCGCAGGATGGGGCCGAGCACGCCGCCCGCCGAGCGGCTGGTGGCCGCGCCGCGCCGCACCAGGTCGCTGTGGAGCGCGACGAGCTTCTCGTGCGCCTCGCTCGTCACGACCTCGTGCGCGCCCACGATCCGATCCCCGCCGCGTACGATGTACTTGCTGGGGTCGACGCTGCGGCGCAGCTCGTCGCGGCGCCGCTCGGTCTCGAGCGTGTTGGGCTCGAGCGTGGCGCGGAAGAAATGCCCGGCGAGGCGAACGTACAGCTCGTCGCCCACGCTCGACCCCTTGTCCGGATGGATGGCGCGCGCCCGCTGCAGATACTGGGCGTACGACAGCACCTGGTCCCGCGCCATGGACTGCTCACCGGAGCGGCGCCGCACGATCAGCTCGGACGACTGCTCGCTCTGGAGCACGCCCGGGCCGGTGACGCCGAGCGTCAAGGTGCGGTCGAACAGCTCGCTCAAGGCCTTTTCCAGTCCACGGCGCTTGCCGCCCTTGGACAGGTATGCCGCTTCGGGCGGCGAGAGCGCCAGTCCCTGGGCCTTGGTGGCCTGCTGAATCGCCCCTGCCCCGCCCTGGTCGGCCGCCGACTCGAGGCTCGAGAACAGGGCGTGCATCGCGGCTTTGGCGCTGTCGACCGCCCGCTCCTGAAACTGATAGATCGGCTTCACGCTGCCGGCCAGCTCCTCGGCCTCGCGCGCGAGCTCCTCGTCGGACTTGTTCACGGGGAAGGTGAACGGCGCGATCACATCGCGCTCGGCAGGGGTCCCGACGGGGAGCGGCTCCACGTTGGTGGCGCTCGAGGGGAACGCGAGCGACGCGAGCAGCGCCAGGCCGACCACCCAGACCCAGCGCTCGCCGTGATAGCGCAGCTGCTCTTGTGTCGGGCGCCGCATGTCAGCCCTGCGCGTCCTCCGCGTAGGCGCGGATGATGTCGCGCACCAGGCGGTGTCGCACCACGTCCGTGTCCGCGAGATAGCAGAAGCCGATCCCTTCGATCCCGGGGAGGATGCGCTCCACCTGCAACAGGCCCGAGTCCTCGCGGTTGGCGAGGTCGATCTGCGTCTTGTCCCCCGTGATCACCGCCCGGGAATTCACCCCGAGGCGGGTGAGGAACATCTTCATCTGCATGCCGGTGGCGTTCTGCGCCTCGTCCAGGATGACGAACGCGTCGGCCAGCGTGCGGCCCCGCATGTAGGCGAGCGGTGCGATCTCGATCGTGCGGTTCTCAATCGCCTTCTGGACGCGGTCGCGCGGCATCATGTCCTCGAGGGCGTCGTACAACGGCCGGAGATAGGGATCGACCTTCTCGTGCAGGTCGCCGGGCAGAAATCCGAGGCTCTCCCCCGCCTCGACGGCCGGGCGCGCCAGCACGATCCGCCGCACCCGCTTCCGGGCCAGGGCGTCCACCGCGGCGGCCACCGCGAGGTACGTCTTGCCCGTTCCGGCGGGCCCGATCCCGATCACGATGTCGTGCTGCACGATCGCCTGGAGGTACTCACGCTGCCCCGCCGTCTTGGGCTGGATCACCCGGCGCAGGCCGGGCAGGATGATCTTGTACTCCCCCTCCGCCGGACGACCGAGCGAGCCCTGGGCCTCGTCGCTCACGATGCGATCGACATCGCCGACGTCCAGCGTTTCGCCCATGCGCGCCAGCTCGACCAGCGCCTGTGCCACTTGCGTCGCCCGCTCCACCGCCGGCAGTGCGCCCTGCAGCATCAGGGTGTCACCCCGCAGCGACACGCGCACGCCCAAGCGGCGAGCCAGTTCCACCAGATTCCCGTCGTTCACGCCGGCGAGCGCCAGCGGATCCACGCCCTCCGTGGAGAGGCGGTGGGTGATCTCGTCGCTCATCGCTTGACCTCGATATGGAGCGCGGCCAGGTCCGCCGGGTTGGCGGGCGCGGGCGCGCCCTCGAACAGGGCCCGGGCCGCGGTCGTCTTGGGGAACGCGATCACGTCGCGCATGCTCTCCGCTCCGGCGAGCGCCATCACCACGCGATCGAACCCGATCGCGAATCCGCCGTGCGGCGGCGCTCCCGCCTGCAGGCCGTTCAGCAGGAAACCGAACCGCGCCTCCGCCTCCGCCGGCGTCATTCCCAGATGGGCGAACACGCGGCGCTGCACGGCGGCATCCGTGATCCGGATCGAGCCCGACCCCAGCTCGTTGCCGTTGTAGACGGCGTCGTAGTGGAGCGCGCGACAGGCGAGCGGATCGGTGTCGAGCCGGACGACGTCGTCCGGGTGGGGGGCAGTGAAGGGGTGGTGCGCGAACACGGGCTTCCCCGTCGCGGGATCGGGCTCGAACAGGGGAAAGTCCACTACCCAGCAGAAGGCGTGCGCCGCCTGGGGCGCCGGCGCCAGCCGGCGGATGACCTCCTGCCGCACACGATCGAGCACCGGCGAGGTGACGCGATCGGGACCGACGGTCATGAGCGCCGCGTCACCGTCGCCCACGCCCAGCGTCCCGAGCACCGCGGGTGTGAAATGCTTCCCCACCGAGCCGGTGATCTGCTCACCCTGCCGCTTCACCCAGGCGAGTCCCGCGCCGCCCAGGTGCTTGGCGGCGTCGGCGAGCTGGTCGACGTCCTTACGCGAGAGCGCGCCGCCGCCCTTGACGGCGAGCCCGCGGATGCGGGCGCCGTCGGCGCGCGCCGGCTGGAAGAAGGGCACGCCCAGCGGGTTGAGCTGCGCCGTCCAGTCGGCGATCGAGAAGCCGAAGCGGAGATCGGGCTTGTCGGTGCCGTAGCGCTCCATCGCATCGCGCCAGGTGAGCCGCGGGAACGGGCCCGTCACTGCCTGTCCCGCCTCGCTCCACAGCGCCACCAGCACCTGCTCGACGTAGCCGATCACGTCGTCGACGCCGACGAACGACGCCTCGAGGTCGATCTGCGTGAACTCCGGCTGGCGGTCGTTGCGCAGGTCTTCGTCGCGAAAGCAGCGCGCGATCTGGAAGTAGCGGTCGAAGCCCGCGACCATCAGCAGCTGCTTGTAGATCTGCGGCGATTGCGGCAGCGCGTAAAACTCCCCCGGGTGCACGCGCGAGGGGACCAGATAGTCGCGCGCGCCTTCGGGCGTGGGCTTGGTGAGGATCGGCGTCTCGATCTCGAGAAACTCCAAGGCCGCGAGCGTCGCGCGGGCACGCTGCAGCAGCCGGTGCCGCAGCATCAGGTTGCCTTGCATTTCGGGCCGGCGCAGATCGAGGTGCCGGTACTTGAGGCGCAGCTCTTCGGCCGGGAGCTCCTCGCCCTTGCCGCGCGCCACCGGGATCGGCGGCGTGACCGCCGCTCCCAGCACGGCGAGCCGCGCCGCCTGCACTTCGACCTCTCCGGTGGCGAGCTCCGGGTTCTGCATGTTCGCCGGGCGCGCGGTGACATCGCCTTCGACCTCGATCACCGTCTCACTGGCGAGCCCGGCCGCCACGCGCCGCACGTCGTCCGGCGCCCCGGGGCCGACCGCGACCTGCACCAGGCCCGCCCGGTCGCGCAGGTCGATGAACAGGATGCCCCCGAGGTCGCGCCGGCGGTGCACCCACCCGCCCAACCGCACCCGCTGCCCTACATGCTGCGCGCGCAGCTCGCCGCACCGCAGCGTGCGCCGGGAGGTGCCGCCGACGTTGGCTATGGGACCTCCGCCTCGCACAGCACGCGATAGAATTCTTCGGGCGTGCGGGCACTCAACAGCTTCCCCCGCACGGGCTCGCGCCGCACCAGCCTGGAGATGCGGCTCAGCGCCTTCACATGCGCCCCGGCCGCCGACTCGGGGCCCGCGAGCAGGAAAAACAGCCGCACCGGCTGTCCGTCGATCGTTTCATATGGGATAGGAGCGGGCGTCGTGCCGGCCACGATCACCAGTGCCCCGAGCACCGGCGTCTTGCCGTGCGGCACCGCCACGCCGTACCCGATCCCGGTCGGGAACTGCTTCTCCCGCTCGAGGATGGCTCCCAACACCTCATCGGACGGGCCGCCGTTCCCGGCCGCCGCGAGATCCACCAGCTCCCGGAGCACCCCTGCCTTGTCAGCGGCGTGCAGGGGGACCCGAATGCGGGCGGGCGTCAGGAGGTCGGACAGGCGCACTCTGGCTCAAGTGTCCTAAACGCTTGAAGATAGTTAAGTTAGACTTGATATGCAACGCATTCCCGGAATGGCACTTACATGCTCGACCTGCTGAGCCTCACCCCCGAGGCCGCGCGCCAAACGGTGGCGGAGTGGCTCGCGCAGCGGGGCGAGCCGACCTACCGTGCCAGCCAGATCGTGCCTCGCCTGTGGCAACGCCCGGTGCGCTCTTGGGATCAGGCTAGCGACTTGCCCGCGGAGCTGCGGGGCGCGCTCGCCGCCGCGTTTCCGCTGCGCCGGCTGGCGCTCTCCGCGCGGCAGCGCTCCGCCGACGGCACCGAGAAGTATCTCTGGGACCTGGGCGACGGCGAGGCGATCGAGTCGGTGCTGATCCCCGAAGGCAAACGCCGGACGCTGTGCATCTCGTCGCAGGTGGGATGCGCGTTGGGCTGCGTGTTCTGCGCCACCGGGCGCATGGGGTTTCGCCGCAACCTCACCGCCGCCGAGATCGCGGGCCAGGTGCGCGAGGTGATGCTGCTCGACCCGCTGCTGGCCCCCACCAACGTGGTGTTCATGGGGATGGGAGAGCCGCTGCTCAACTGGGATGCGGTCGACCGCGCGCTCACCATTCTCAATCACGCGGATGGGCTGGGCATCGGGGCGCGACACATCACGGTCTCGACGGTGGGCATCCTGCCGGGTGTCGCGCAGCTGGCGCGGCGTCCCGAGCAATTCCGGCTCGCCGTTTCGCTGCACGCCCCCACCCCGGAGCTGCGCCACGAGCTGATGCCGATCGAAAAGAAATACCGGCTCCCCGACGTGGTCGCGGCGCTGGGCCAGTTCCGGCGCCGGGTGACGCTCGAGTACGTGCTCATCGGCGGCACGAACGACGCGCTCGAGCACGCTGATCGACTGGCTCAGCTCGCCCGTCCGCTCGGCGCGCTCGTGAACCTGCTCCCGCTCCATCCCGGCGGGGCGCCGGGGCTCACGCCCAGCCCGCGCGCGCAGATGCTCGCGTTCGAGCGACGTCTCAGGCGGCGGGGCGTGGAAGCGGTGCTGCGCCGCAGCCGTGGGCTCGACATCAGTGCCGCGTGCGGCCAGTTACGGGTGGAACTCGAGGCGCGGCGCAAAGTCCGCGCCGAGGAACACGCTCGCGTCGAGTAGCCGGGTGGTGTCGGGCTGCACGCTCACGCGCCCCACGCCCAGCGGCTTGCGCACGCGCTCTCCGACGTCGTTCGTTCCGCGCCGCACGGCGATGCGGGTCGAGTCGAGCGTTCCCACGGACTCCGGCGCATTGCCGAACGCCACGACGTCGATGCCGGCGCGCCGCAGCACGCGGGTGGCGACCTTGGCGAGCCCGGGCTTGCCGCTCGCGTTCAAGACCTCGACCGTGAGGTGCGGCCCGCCTTGCTCGCCCGGGATCCGCAGGCCGGACGCGCCCGCCCGGTCGCCGCGGCAGGCGACGAGGACGGCCGTGCCCAGCATCAGGAGTCGACGAGCGAGTTCCAGAAATCCACCGTTTCGCGCACCAGCGGCCAGCGGCCGTCGATCACGCGCGCGATGCGACGCGCGGCGACCTGCTCGAGCACCGCGTCGCGGTCGTGCGCGACCCGGGCCGCGAGGGACGCCCGCATCTCGCGGTCGAACGCGCGGCCCGGCTCCAGGTAATCGGCCAGATAGAGCATCTTCCCGACGTCGTCCCAGCCGGCGTAGCCGAGGGAGTGGTACCGCACCGCGTCGAGCACGCCGCGATCGGTCTCTCCGGTGCGCGCCGCCCGCTCGGCCGCCAAGGGTCCATGCGCCAGCTCATCGGCCGCGGGCGCGTCGCGCAGCGCGTCGTGCAGCCAGCCCGCCTTGAGCCAGCGCGCCCGCTCCGCGTCGGGCGCGCGGCGCGCCGCCGCCCAGCTGTCCAGCAGCCCCACGACGCGCTCGATGTGGGCGCGGCGCTCGGGGGTAACGATGGCCCAAGGGGGAAGGCTCACGCGGTTCTCACGGAGAGATCACTCGCGATGCCCTCCCCCAAGACCACGTTGTCGATGAGGCGCGTGCGGCCGACCTTCGCGGCCACCAGGACCACGGTGCGCGCGTCGACCCGGGCGACGGGACGCATCTGCCCGTCCACCAGCGCCAGGTATTCGGGCGCCACGCCCGGGGCCCGCAAGACGTCCAAGCCCCGGCGCGCGAGCGGGCCGGGGTCCGCCTCCCCGCCCCGCCACGCCTGCTCCACGGCGCGCAGCGCGCGCGACAGGGCGAGCGCGGCCCGGCGCTCGTCGCCCTGGAGGTAGGCGTTGCGCGACGACAGGGCGAGCCCATCGAGCTCCCGCACCGTGGGCGCGATGTCCACCTCGAGTCCGAAGTTCAGGTCGTCGGCCATGCGTCGCACCAGCATCGCCTGCTGAAAGTCCTTGCGGCCGAACACGGCGATGTCGGGCTCCACCACGTGGAACAGCTTGGCCACCACGGTCAGCACGCCGGCGAAGTGGCCGGGGCGGGCCGCGCCCTCGAGCCCGTCGGCCATCGGACCGGGATGGACGCGCACCAGCGGATCGGCGGGATACATCGCCTTGGCGTCCGGGAGGAACAGGCAATCGACGTTGCGCTCGGCCGCGAGCTTCTTGTCGCGCTCGACGTCGCGGGGATAGGTCGCGAAGTCCTCTCCCGGGCCGAATTGGAGCGGATTCACGAAAATGCTCATGACGACGCCATCGGCGCGCTCGCGGGCGCGGTCGACCAGACGCAGATGCCCTTCGTGCAGGAATCCCATCGTGGGGACCAACCCGATGCGCCGCCCGCGGGCGCGCTCGGCGCGCGACCAGGCGCGCATCTGACTCAAACTTTCGAGCAGTTGCACCGGCGACTACTCGAGCTTCATCACGGTGCAGTCGGTCAGGTATGGGTCGTTGAACCGGGCGACTTCGCCCACCCGCCGGCCTGGAACGGGGAACAGCCGCGCGGAGAGCGGCTTGCGGAGCTTGGTGGACAGGGCCGCCACATCGGCGATCAGCGCCGCGAGCTGATCCGCCGCCACGTCGCCGGGGAGCGGCACGACATCGAGTCCGGTGCCGCAGACGGTGGAATAGAGGAGCAGGTCGCGCACGCTGAATCGTCCTTCCGAGGCGCGTTGCGCCAGCACGGGATCTTCCAGGACCGGGAGCATGAGCCCCGAATAGCCGCACGTCTTGAGCCGCACGCTCTTGAGGACGTCGGTGATCGCCGCGCAGCCGGCGAGCGTGGATGCCGCGCCGAAGGGAACGCCGGTGAGCACCTCGATGGCACCCCCGATGCTCGCGTCCTTGCCCGGCGCGGGCGAGACGTCGATGCCCAGGTAGGCCCGCTCGTCGCGCCGCGCCACCGTCCGGATGAGCTTCTCCACGGGTGCGAGCCGGGACTCGAGCGACGCCGCGAGGCGCTGTTTGGCTTCCGCCAGGGTGTTCGCTCCGGCGAACGCGGCGGACAACAAGGGCGGTGACTCGAGACCAACCGCCACGGCGTCCGACCCGTGGTGGTACGCGACCGGGAAGAACGGCGTTCCCGCGGGAACGTTGGCGGCGGCCGCGAACCGGAAGTTGCCGATGCCGCCCGCGGTGTGGCGCGCGATGGCCACCATCGCCTCCCCCGCCGCCGTGACCCCGGCCGGCGACGCGCTGCGCTCGGGGGAGGCGACCTGTACCGAAAAGCTCACCTGCTTCGTGGTGGTGACGAGCTCAGCGGCCCACGCGCCGAACTCGGAATCACCGCCGTCGGGGGCGAGCACCGGGCCGATGCTCAAGAGCACGCCCTCGGCGACCACGGCGCGGTCGAGCGCTTGCAAGGCCGGCAGGGCGTCGGCACGCGCGCGGCTGTCCACGCCCTGCAAGAAGGGGTGCGTCGCGATCCGGAGCGTTTGTACCTCGTACCCTGCGTCGGCGGCCACGCGCTTGGCCGTCTTGAGAAACGCGAGTGCCGGCTGCAGTGCCTCGGGCGTGGCGGGGCCGTGCAGGGTGGTCCCTGCCGTGATGGTGCGAATCCGGAAGCCGGGGCCGGCGGGGTCGCGCGCCAGCGCGCGCCGTGCGGAGCGGGTAAGTGGGGTCACCGCGGCGGCCCCCAGCAGCGCGAGTACGTCTCGCCGTGTCCAGTCATTCACTTGGGAAAGGAATGCTCCGGACCGGGATACCGGCCCTCGCGAACCTCGGCGGCGTACAGCCGCACCGCCTCGCGCACGTCCTCCGCCAGCGCGGCGTAGCGCTTCACGAACTTGGCGCTGAACCGCTCGTTCAGGCCGAGCATGTCGGGGAGGGCGAGGACCTGGCCGTCGCAGGCGGGTCCCGCGCCGATGCCGATCGTGGGGATCGTGAGCGCCTTGGTGATCTGCGACGCGAGCGGTGCGGGAATGAGCTCGAGCACGATCGCGCAGGCGCCCGCCTCCTCGAGCGCCTTCGCCTCGGCCTTGAGTCGCTCCGCCGTCCGCTCGTCCCGCCCCTGCACCCGATAGCCCCCCAGCGCGTGCACCGATTGCGGCGTGAGCCCCAGGTGGCCCATGACGGGAATGCCCACGTCCACCAGCGCCCGCACCGTCGCGGCCACCGGTGCCCCGCCTTCGAGCTTCACAGCGTGGCACCCCGTTTCCTGCAGCACGCGGCCCGCGTTGCGGATGGCATCGGCCGGCGAGATCTGATAGGTGAGAAACGGCAGGTCGCACACCACCAGCGCCCGCGTGGCGCCACGCCGCACGATCCTGGTGTGGTAGATCATCTGCTCCAGCGTCGCCGAGAGGGTCGTCTCCTCCCCGGCGAGCACCTGGTTCACGGAGTCTCCCACCAGCAGCACGTCCACCCCGGCGGCGTCGAGCAGCCGGGCGAACAACGCGTCGTAGCACGTGAGGACGACGATCCGCTCGCCGCGCTCCTTCATCGCCAGGAGGTCGAGCACCGTGACGGGCTTGGGAGTGGGGGGGGCGGGGGGCGCGTCAGCCACGGGCGGGCTCCCGGACGGCGTCGAGCTCCGCGAGCTCCCGCAGCCAGAAATCGCGGTGCGGGAGCTCGGGATGCGGAATCGTCAGGTCCGGCTCGCGCACGCTGCGCTCGCCCCAGCGCACGATGTCCAAGTCCAGCGTGCGCGGACCCCAGCGCACTCCCGCCTGGCGCTCGCGGCCGCGCTCCGCTTCGATCGCGTGCAGGTGGCCCAGCAGCGCGTGCGGCTCGAGGGTGGTCTCGAGCAGGACCATCTGGTTCAGGAAGGCTCCTTGGCGTACCGGGCCGATCGGCGCCGTCTCTTCGACGCGAGATGTCGCGGCGATGCGGGTGCCGGGCAGCATGCCCAGGCGCTGCCACGCGTACGCCAGGTGCGCCGCCCGGTCGCCCAGGTTCGAGCCCAGCGCCACGTACACCCGCTCATGCGTCGCCACTGCGGAATGGTAGCCCGCCTACGCGATGCTGGCAAAGCCGCGGGTCAGCTCCCGCAGCATCGCCGCCACGTCTTCCAGCTCCCGCGTGGCGCGCTCCAAGTCGGTGAGGCCGCGGACGGCCTCGTCGGCGCGGGTGGCCACGTCGTCCGCTTCGGCGCGGTTCTTCCCCGCGATCTGCGCGACGGCGTGAATCCGGTCGCGCAGCCTGCCGAAAGCCTGGTCCTGCTCGCCCGCGGCCGCTGCGATCCGCTGCGCATGACCCGTGGCCTCCGCCGTCGCCGCGACGATCGCGTCGAGCGCTTCGAGCGCCGCCGCGGAGAGCTCCTCCACGCCGCTCACGTTCATCTGTCCCCGCCGCATCTGCTCCACCACCTCGCCCACCTGGCGGTGAATGTCCTGCACCAGCTCGCCGGCCTCGAGCGCCGCGTTGCCGCTCTGCTCCGCGAGCCGGCGCACCTCGTCGGCCACGACCGCGAAGCCCTTGCCGTGCTTCCCGGCGCGCGCCGCCTCGATGGCGGCGTTGAGCGCGAGCAGGTTCGTCATATCGGCCAGCTCGCGGATCGAGGCGATGAACCCCGTGATCCGCCGGCTCACCTGACCCAGCTGCTGCACCTGACTCGAGGCCTCGCCCACGAACGCTTTGAGCGCGACCAGCCGTCCGATCGCGTCGCGGATCTGCCCCCGGTTCTTGTTCGCGACCTCGCTCGCCGTCGTCGAAGCCTGCGCGGCCTCGGTGCCGTCTTCGGACACCCGGCGCGACACCTGGGCGAGGCTCTCCGTGGCCTCGAGCCCGCCCGAGACCTCGCCCTCTTCCGCCAGGACGCCCTGACGAATCATACCGGTGGATTGGGCCACGGCCCCGGCCGCCTCGCGCATCGAGAGCGCCGCATGGGCCAGCGTGGCGAGCTGCTGGGTGAGGGTTTCGACCGTCTCCACCAGCGGCCGCCGCAGCTCGGTGATGTGAATCGCGGTGGCGAGCTGATTGGCGAACGTGTTGATCGAGAGCACGTCCTTGGCGCGGTAGGCCTTGCGCTTGTGGTGCTCGAGCTCGAGCGTCCCGATCACCTGGTCGCCGAATTTCAGAGGGACCATCACCAGGCTCTGGATCACGAGCGGGGCGTCGGCGAGGCGCTTGTCACGCGTCACGTCGTCGATCACGACCGCCTCGCCGGTCCGGGTCACGTGCTCGCGCAGTGCCTCCGTGTCCGGCGTCGGTTGGCCCCGCTCGGGCCGGCCGATCTGCCCCCGATACGCGAGCAGGACCCCGCCTTCCTGCCGCCGGTAGATCCGGAAGTCGCCCCAGTCGACCAGCCGGTGCGCCAGGCGCTCGATACGCGCGAACGAGTCCTCGAGGCTGATGTTGCTCGTGATCACCGCCTCCATGGCGTGGATCTTGTTCAGCTCCTCGGCGGCGATCGCTTCTTCCAGGGTGTGCTTGAAGAGCAGGCCCAGGGCGCCCAGCGCCGCCGCCACGAACGGCCAGGCGAGCGGCGGCCAATACGCCACCGTGCCCACGATGATGCCCGCGGCGATCAGGCTGGCACCGTAGCCGATGCACTCGTAGCGCAAGATGAGCAGCCGCTCGTCCTGCTCGAGCTTGCCGCGAATGATCAGAGCGAAGTAGAACAGCAGCCGGTTGATGACGAAATACGCGAGGGCGTAGAAGAACAGCGCGGGCACGAGGTCGACGTGCAGTCCCGGGGCGGTGACGTCGGACACCCGCAGGGCCCCGGCATAGATGCCGTACGCGCCCACGACGGAGACGACCTCGCGGCCCAGGTTCACGAGCGCCGCGCGGAACATCTTCTTCTGCCACAGCCAGTCGGCCGCGAGCACGCCGCCGGCGACCGCCAGCGCCGTCGCCGGGGCGCCCACCAGGAGGCACCCGGCGAGGGCCACGAGGCCGGTCTGCGTGAGATACGAGTACTTGCTCAACGGCACCTGCGCGCCGCGCAGCAGCACCGCGGCGACGGTCATCCCGACGATCTCGAGCAGCTGGCCGGTCCAGCGCGGGTCGGCGATCAGCAGCGCGATCAGGAGCAGCGGCCCCCCGATCGCGAGGGCGCGGCTGTAGACGACGACCAGGCGATTCGCGGTCACGGTGCGCGCACGGCGGCCGCGAGCTCGCGCACCAGGCGCTCCGCTCCGCCCAGCCCGTCCCGGCCGAGGGCCTCGACGATCGCGCTGCCGACCACAACGCCGTCCGCCAGCGTCGCGGTGGCGCGCGCCTGCGCGGGGGTGGCGATTCCGAAGCCGACGGCCAGGGGCAGCGGGCTCGCGACGCGCACCCGGGCGACGTGTTGCGCCAGGTCCGCGGGTACCTGGTCGCGGGCCCCGGTCACGCCCAGCCGGGAAATCAAATAGAGAAAGCCGCTCGCCCCGTGCACCGCGCGCGTCAATCGCTCCGGACCGGTGGTCGGCGCGATCAGACGGATCCAGACCAGCGGGCTCGCGGCCACGAGCGCTTCGATATCGGGGTCCGCGCCGGCGGGGAAATCGGTGAGGATGAGCCCGGAGACCCCGGCGGCGGCCGCCTCGCGCACGAAGCGCTCCACGCCGAACGCCATCACCGGGTTGAGATAGGTCATCACGATCACCGGCACCGCCAGCGCCGCCCGATGGATCTGCTCCAGCACGCGCGCCGCCGTCATGCCCTGGTCCAGCGCGGCCTGGGTCGAGCGCTGAATCGTGGGACCGTCGGCGAGCGGATCCGAGAACGGGATGCCGACTTCGATGAAATCCGCGCCCGCGTCGGCTACGACCCGCAGTGCCTCGAGCGACAGCGCCGGTGTCGGGAATCCCGCGGTGAGGTAAGGGATCAAGGCCGCGCGCCGGACGGCGTTGCCGCGCAGCGACCGCCAGCGTGCGGCGATCGGGTGCTCAGACAAAGTAGTCGGCGACGTTGATCCCGTACTTGAGCGGGTCAGTGACCTTGACGATGGTGCGGGGAAAGTTGCCCTGCGCGTCGCGCTGGGCGAGATCGACCAGAAACCCCGGGTGCACCAGCCCGCCCTCGGGGGTGGTCACCACCCGCACCATGGGGCGGTGCACGTGGGTGACATCCGGGTTCGCGCCGTGGACGACCGCGACCTCGTAGGTGTCGAGGATGACGCAGGTGCCCACGGGGTAGATGCCGATCAGATTGATGAACGCCTTGACGACCACGGGATCGTAGCCGCGCCGGGGGTTCTCCCACATTTCCTTGAGCACCTGGTCGGGCTGGATCGGCACCGTCTGGTAGACGCGGCGGCTGGTGGCGGCGTCGAAGCCGTCGGCGACGGCGACGATCTTCGAGTAGATGGAGAGCTCGCGGGCCCGCAGCGACTTGGGGTAGCCGGTGAGGTCCGTTTTCATGTGGTGCTCGTAGGCGACGATCATCCCGCGGTAGGGGATCTCGCCGTAGCCGCGCAGGCCGAACAGCGTGAGCACCCCGAGCCACGGGTGGGCCTGCATGATGCGCCACTCCTCGTCGGAGAGGCCGCCCTGCTTGTTGAGCACCTCGAGCGGGACGCGTGACTTGCCGACGTCGTGGAACAGCGCCGCCATGCCGAGATCGTACAGCTGGAGCTTGCTCAAGCCGAGCTTGCGGCCCAGGGCGACCGAGAAGATGCAGACGTTCACCGAGTGGGTGAAGGTGTACTCGTCGTAGTCGCGCAGCGTGGTGAGCCCCATCAGCGACGCTTCGTTGTTCAACACCTGATCGACGATGGCCTGGACCGCCCGCTTCACCTTCTTCACGTTGGCGGTTCGGCCCATGCGGATCGAATTGATGACCTCCTTGGTCACCGCCACGGACCGGGCGTAGGTGCGCTTGGCGGCCTCCTTCTGGCGCTCCTCGTCCTCCGCTTCCTCGTCGGTCTCGAGCGGCGGCTCGACGCCGACGTGCGTCACGCCCGCGTCCGACAGCTTCTGGCCCAGCTCGAACACCTTGTTGGGCGTGGCCTCCCGGGCGGCATACGACAGGAGCATCGACACGAAGATCTGCAGCTGCTTGCGCTCCACGCCTTCGTCGATGCGCACCGCGCCCACGCCGCATTGCCGCAGAACGCCCAGGATGTGCGAGAACGAGGCGTAGTTGTCGAGGTCGAGGCGCAGGCGGGTCGAATTGACGAAGATGAACTCGCCCTGGAGCCGCAGCTCGAGCTCCTTCTCGACGTCGAGCAGGTGCTGGGTGGTCTGGGCGAGGTCGTCGAGTGCCTTCTGCACCTGCGCGTTCTCGACGGGATAGAGCTTGAGGGATCGGAAGGCGGTGTACAGCACGACGAGGAAGTCCCGTCCGGCGTGCCGCAGGAAGCCGTCGGTGGTCTGGACGGTATCGGCGATGGACGCGCGGGGAGGCTGGCCGCCGCCGCTCACGCGCCCACCTCGCGCAGCGCCCGGGTCACGGCGTTGCGCACCAGCGGCTCCTTGTCCTGGGCGGCGCGCTCGAGCACGGCGCGCGCCTCGGGCGTGCGGATCTTCCCGAGCGCCATGGCGGCGCAAGCGCGCGTCTCGGGATCTTCCTTCTTGCCGAGCAGCCCCTTGGCCACGAGCATCTTGTCGAGCGTCGCAATCCCTTTGGCGCCCACCAGGGTGCCGTACGCCTCGAAGAACGCCATCTTCTCGGTGAGGTCGGCGTTGCGGAGCTTGGAGCCGCTCACGATCGTCTCGACGCGCGCGGCCGCGTTGCGGTAGCCACGCGAGGCGAGAAAGCGCACGGCCGCGATGCGGACATCGCGGTCGCTGTCGTCGATCGCCCGCTCCAGCAGTCGCAGCGCGGACGGGCTGGCGATGGCGGTGAGCGCCTCGACCACGGCCAGCTTGAGCGCGCGATCGCCCGACGCGAGCAGCGGCTCCATCCCGTCCGGCGCGCCGAGGAGCTTGAGGCGCCCGGCGAGCTTGACCATCTCCAGCTGCGCGGCGCTGTCCTCACTGCCCAGCGCCTTGAGCACCTCACCGGCATTCGCCTGCGCCAGCCGGGCGGCCGCCGCCTGCACGAGGTCCTTCACCCGCTCGTTGTGGAGCTTGCCGATCCAGCCCATGAGCGTCGGCAGCGCTTCGGGGCTGAGCTCCTGGAACAGCTCGGCGAGCTCCTCCTCGGTGGGATGCATCGCCGCCTCGTCGAGCGATTGCAGCAGCTGTGACAGGGCGTCCCGTTGCGACAGGCGGCTGGGCAGCCCCTCGAGCGTCTTGCGGTGCTCGGGGATGATCTCGCGGGCGCGCTGCAGGATGGCGCGCGTTTCGCGCAGAATGTAGGCCACGGAGCGGAAGTCGCCCGCGCCCAGCAGATAGGGGATGAAGTTCTCGGTGATCGAAATCAGCTCGGCGCGGACGGTCCCGTATGTCTGCAGCTCGAGCAAGTCGAACAGCATCGACAGGACGTTGCGACGCAGGTCCTGCGAGTACTCGCGATCGACATCCTTCTTGAGGTAGTCGACTTCGCCGTCTTCCAGGAAATAGAGCGTGGTATCGAAGTCGTCGATCGACACCAGCCCCTCGCGCTTGGGCGGTGCCTCCTCCTGCACGCGGTGCTGGATCTGGGTGGGCGGTGCCGACGGGATCGTCTCGCCCTTCTCGATCGGTACCGCGTTCTCCGTGGCGAGCTCGCGGAAGGTGTACGCCACGAACTGGAAGTCCTGCGCCCACAACAGCGTGAGCAGGTCGTCCGGGGCGTCGGCCTGGAGGTTGCGCGCCTGCTGCAGCACGCCCAGAAAGCGCACGATCTCCGTCTCTTCCACCCCCGGCCGGAAGGTGAGGGAGCGGACGCCGTCTTTGAACAGCGTCCAGGCGATGCTCTCGTTGCGCTGGTCCTGGCTGTAGACGACGTTGTCCTCCCAGCGCAGCTCCGTCTCCCCGACGTCGAACACGAGGTCGTCCGTCGCCTGCCAGATCTGGCGGAACGCGGCGCGGATGTTGTCGACCGCACGCTGGTACACGGGATTGTTCGGCAGATAGAGCTGCGTGGCCCTGATCCCCTTGGACAGGACCTGCATCAGCTCTTCGACCTGCTGCGGCGGCAGCGCCAGCTCGGGTACGGGCGCGTTCGTCAGAGAGTGGCTCCCGTCAGTTCCGCGACCATGGCGACGTCCTTGTCGCCCCGGCCGCTCAGGTTCAGCACGACGAGGTCGTCCGCACGAAACCTCCCCCGGCGACCCAGTACCCACGCGACGGCATGGGCGCTCTCCAGCGCCGGCAAGATGCCCTCGAGGCGCGACAGCGCCGCGAATGCCTCCAGCGCCTGCCGATCCGTCACTGCCTCATACAATACGCGCCCGCTGTCCTTCAGGTAAGCGTGTTCGGGTCCGACACCGGGGTAATCGAGGCCCGCCGACACGCTGTGCGCCGGTTGCACCTGCCCGTCGGCGTTCTGCAACAGGTAGCTCAAGCTGCCGTGAAACACGCCGGGCCGGCCGCGCCCGAGCGACGCGGCGTGACGAGCGGTGTCGACGCCCTCCCCGGCGGCCTCGACCCCTACGAGCGCTACGTCGCGGTCGTCCAGGAAGGCGGTGAAGATGCCCATCGCGTTCGAGCCGCCACCCACGCACGCGACCACCGTGCCCGGCAGGCGACCCCAGCGCTCCAGCACCTGGGCCCGCGCCTCGCGACCGATCACGGATTGAAAGTCGCGCACGATGCGTGGGAACGGATCGGGCCCGACCACCGAGCCGATGATGTAGTGCGTGGTGGTGACGTTGGTGACCCAGTCGCGCAACGCTTCGTTGGTCGCGTCCTTCAGGGTGCGGGTGCCGGACGTCACGGGCACCACGCGCGCCCCCATCAGCTCCATGCGATACACGTTGAGCCGCTGGCGCCGCATGTCCTCTTCGCCCATGTACACGACACAGTCGAGCCCGAAGCGCGCGCACACGGTCGCGGTCGCCACGCCGTGCTGGCCGGCACCCGTCTCCGCGATGATGCGCCGCTTCTGCATCCGCCGGGCGAGCAGCGCCTGCCCGAGCGTGTTGTTGATCTTGTGCGCGCCTGTGTGGTTGAGATCTTCCCGCTTGAGCGCGATCACCACTCCCTGCCCCACCGCGGCGGCGAGCCGCGGCGCCTCGGTGAGCGGCGTGGGGCGGCCGACGTAGTCCTTGAGCAGCCCCTCGAGCTCCGCCCAGAAGCTCGGGTCGTGCCGGGCCGTTTCGTACACGCGCTCCAGCTCCTCGAGCGCGGCCATGAGCGTCTCGGGGACGTAGCGGCCGCCGTACGGTCCAAACCGACCCCCCGTGCGCGCGCCAGACTCAGCTGACATGCCGGCCTCCGATCCGCGAACTAATGCGGATTGCGGAATGCGGATTGCGGAATGGCAACACCACGGTCGATCCGCGGGGCCCGCTCCCGTACTCGACGCCCGCGCGATCAATTCCGCATTCCGCATTCCGCAATCCGCAATCTCCGTTCACGACCGTCTCTTTCTCGGCACCCCCGTCAGCGCCCGCACCGCTTCCTCCGGATCCGCGGTCCGGGCGACCGACGTTCCCACCAGCACCAGGTCCGCGCCGGCGGACGCCATGCGCTCCACGTCTTCCCGGGTCTCGATGCCGCTCTCGGCGATCGCGGGCACGCCAGTGGGAACGCGCGCCAGCAGTCGCTCGCCGAGCCCCAGATCGATCGCGAACGTCCCCAGGTCCCGGCTGTTCACGCCCACCGCCGCCGGCTCGACGCCGAGCGCGAGATCGAGCTCGACGTCCGAGTGCGCTTCCACCAACACGCCCACCCCGAGGCCCCGGGCGGCAGCTGCCAGCGCGCGCAGTCGCTCCGGCGCGAGGGCCCGCACGATCAAGAGTACCGCGCTCGCCCCCGCCGCCCGCGCCTCGTACAGCTGCAGCTCGTCGAGAATGAAGTCCTTGCGGAGCACCGGGACGCTCACGCAGCGCGCGACGTGAGCCAGGTCGTCCAGCGTTCCGCCGAAGTGCCGCTGGTCGGTCAGCACCGAGATCGCCACCGCTCCTCCCCGCTCGTACGCCGCCGCATGTGCCGCCGGATCCAGGTCCTCGCGGATCGCGCCCGCCGACGGGGAGCGCCGCTTGACCTCGGCGATCACACCGACCGCGGGCCCCACGAGCGCGGGCGCGAAGCGGCGCGGCTGGGGCGCCTCGGCGGCGCGGCGCTCGAGCTCACGCGCCCGTGGGCGCAGGCCCGCGATGCGCTGCCGAGTGGCGGAGAGAATGGCGTCGAGACGGCTTTCCGGCATGCTTGCGTTCGGTCGATTTTCGGGTAGATTAGGCTTCGGTTTCCGTTCGGGAGAAAGTGTGCCGCTCACCCGTCGTCAGCGCGAGATTCTCGACTTCATCTCCGGACAGATCACCGCCCAGGGGTATGCACCGAGCTTCGAGGAGATCGCGCAGCGTTTCAACTTCCGCTCGCTCGCCACAGTGCACGAGCACCTCACCAACCTCGAGCGCAAGGGGTACATCCGCCGCGCGCACAACGAAAGTCGCGGCATCGAAGTCGTACCGCCGCGCGGTCAGACCGGCGCCAGCGAGCTGCCGCTGTACGGACTGGTCGCGGCGGGAGAGCCGATCGAGGCCGTGAGCGGCAGCGACACCATTGCCGTCCCCGACGAGCTGGTACCCCGCCGCGGCCGCAGTTACGTGCTGAAGGTGCGGGGTCAATCGATGATCGACGAGCACATCAAGGATGGCGACTTCATCGTGGTGCACGAGCGCAACCAGGCCGACAACGGCCAGACCGTAGTCGCACTGGTGCAGGGGTCGAGCGCCACGGTCAAGCGCTTCTATCGCGAGCCGGGAGGGTGGATCCGGCTCGAGCCGGCGAATCCCGCCATGACGCCGCTGCGTCTCAACGAGCGCGACGTCACGGTTCAGGGAGTGGTTGTGGGCGTCATCCGGCGGTACTAGTCGCGCGGCGCAGGCGGTCCAGCGCTTCGCGACCCTTCCCCGCGCGCACCACCTCGCGTGCCCGCGTGACCCCGTCGGCGTACGAATCGGCGAGGCCCGCGACGTAGATCGCGGCGCCTGCGTTCAGGAGGAGCGCGGCGAGACCGGCGACGTCGTGCCGGCCGTCATCCAGCAGGCCCTCGATCCGCGCGGCGTTGGCCGCGGGTGCCGCTCCGGCGAGCGGTGCCACGTCGGCCACCGCGAGGCCGTAGCGCTCGGGATCGAGCTCCCACCTCGTGACGTCCCCCGCCTTCACCTCCCACACGTCGCTGATGCCGTGCGGCGCGATCTCGTCCATGCCGATGCGGCCGTGCACGACCAGCGCGTGGTCGGTGCCCAGACGCGCCAGCGCGGCGGCGACGAGGGGCGCGCGGTCCGGCTCGGCCACGCCCACCACCTGGCGCCGCACTCCGGCGGGGTTGGCGAGCGGGCCCAGCAGGTTCATCACGGACCCGACGGCGAGCTCGCGCCGTACCGGGCCGGCGTACTTCATGGCGGGGTGAAAGGTGGGCGCGAACAGGAATGTGAGGCACGCCTCGCGCAATACGCGCGCTGCGTCCGCCGCTTCCAGGGCGATCCGCACGCCCAGGGCTTCCAGCACGTCGGCCGACCCGCACTGCGATGTGAAGGAGCGGTTGCCATGCTTGGCGACCGACGCGCCGGCCCCCGCCGCGACGAACGCCGCGGCCGTCGAGATGTTGAAGGTGGACACGGTCCCGCCTCCGGTGCCGCACGTGTCCACGAGGTGGGCGCCGTGCGCGTCGACCCGCACCATGGCCTGGCGCAGCGCCCGCGCGGCGCCCGCAATCTCCTCGGCGGTTTCGCCCTTCACGCGCAGGCCGACGAGCAGGGCGGCGATCTGCACCGGGGTCGCCTCCCCCCGCATCACCGCGCCGAACACGTCGGTCGCATGCTGCTCGCTCAGCGACTGGCGGGTGGCGAGGGCGGCGATCGCGCGATGCAGCGGCGAGGGTGCGGTCTGAGACGACGGGGGCACCGGGGGGCTCGGGGTTTCGGGCCTGCAAAGCTACCCCGAAAAATCGCGTTTTGTCAAATGCCACAACGGGTTGCGTGGCTTGATTGACCCTTCGTTTCGCCCTATCTTTCGGCCGTGACGAGCCGGCCCTACCTCGCCGTGGCGCAGTACGACGGGGCGCAGTTCGCGGGCTGGCAGCGGCAGCCGGATGGCCGGACGGTCCAGGCTGAATTCGAGGCGGTGCTGGAGAAGCTGATGGGCCGGCGCACCCCGGCGACCGGCGCCGGCCGAACCGACACGGGCGTGCACGCGCTGGGTCAGGGAGTCGGATTCCTCGCGGGCGAGCGCTGGGCGGCCGACACGGCCGGGTTGTTGCGGGCGCTCAATGCCCTGCTGCCGCGCGACATCTGGGTGGAGCGGCTGCACGCGATGCGGCCCGGATTCCACGCGCGCAACAGCGCGCTGGCCCGGCGCTACCGCTACGTGATCGGCACCGACCAGGCGGCGCGCTCGCCGTTTCGGCGGCCGTACGAGTGGGCGCTGGGGTGCCCGCTCGAGGTCACGCTGCTGGAGCGTGCGGCGGAGCTGCTGGTGGGCGAGCACGATTTCCGCGGCCTGGCGGCGACCGGTGCGCGCTCGGCCCGACCTCACTACCGCAGCCGCGTGGCGCTCGCCGAGTGGGCGCCGCGGACTGACGGAGCGGGGGTGACGTTCACGATCGAGGCCGACCGGTTCCTGCATCGCATGGTGCGCTTTCTCGTGGGCGCCATGGTCGACATCGCGCTGTGCCGGCGCCCGCTCGACGACCTTCCCCGTTTGCTTGCGGCCCCTGATAACCAGGGGGCGAGCCCGCCGGCGCCGCCCCAGGGACTCTATCTCGAGGCGGTGCGCTATCCCGCTGACCTCTACGCCGAGGCCTGAGCCATGAAGTTCTTCCTCGATACCGCGAGCCTCAAGGACATCAGCTGGGCGGCCCAGGCGGGCCTGATCGACGGGATCACGACGAACCCGTCGTTGCTCGCCAAACAGGCCGGCGACCTGGACCCGCGGGACGTCCTGAAAGAGATCTGCTCGCTCGTCGAGGGTCCCGTGTCCGCCGAAGTCGTCGCGGTCGACACCGACGGGATGGTGCGCGAGGGCAAGCAGCTGGCCAAGATCGCGGACAACATCGTCGTCAAGATCCCGATGCTCGAGGCGGGGATGGTGGCGGTGCGGCGGCTGGCTGGCGACGGCATCAAGACCAACGTCACGCTCTGCTTCTCGAGCGTACAGTGCCTCGTCGCCGCCAAGGCGGGCGCGACCTACGTGAGCCCCTTCATCGGCCGGCTCGACGACGCGGGTCAGGAGGGGATGGACGTGATCCGCGAGGCGCGCGCCATCTTCGACAACTACCAGATGGCGACCCAAATCCTGGCGGCCTCGATTCGTCATCCGCGCCACGTCGTGGAAGCGGCCATGATCGGCGCGGACGTGGCCACGCTGCCCCCGGACGTCCTGAAAAAGCTGCTGCTCCACCCGCTCACCGACCGCGGCCTGGAGCAGTTCCTCGCGGACTGGAACAAGCTCGCGGCGCGCGCGAAGGCGCCGGTTTGACGTACAGCTCGCCCCTCTCCCAGCGCTACGCCTCCCCGGCGATGCAGGCCCTGTGGGGAGAGCGGCGCCGCATCGGACTGTGGCGACGGCTCTGGCTCGCCTTGATGGAGGTCGAGCGCGAGCTGGGGGTCGACATCCCCGAGCGGGCGCTCAGCGAGCTGCGCCTGCACCTGGACGACGCCGACCTGGACCGCGCGGCCGAGCACGAGAAGCGCGTGCGGCACGACGTCATGGCCCACATCCATCACCTCGGCGAGCAGGCGCCTGCCGCGCGGGCGTTCCTCCACCTCGGCGCGACCAGCGCGTACGTCACCGACAACACCGACCTGATCCTGATACGGGAGGGCCTGCAGCTGCTGCTGGGCCGCCTCGCGGCGGTGCTGGTGGCGCTCGCCAAGCTGGCGCGTCGCGAGCGGGCCGTGCCCTGCCTGGCCTACACCCATTTCCAACCGGCGCAGCTCACCACCGTCGGCAAGCGCGTCACCCTGTGGATGCAGGAGTTTCTGCTCGACGCCGAGGAGCTGCTGCACCGGCTCGACGCGCTGCAATTCCGCGGCGTGAAGGGGACCACGGGAACGCAGGCGAGCTTTCTCGAGCTGTTCGACGGCGACGACGAGAAGGTGCGCGAGCTCGATGCCCGGGTGGCTCTGAAGATGGGCTTCGCCCGGGTGTTCCCCATCACGGGGCAGACCTACACCCGCAAGCTCGACGCCCAGGTGCTCGCGGCGTTGTCGGGTGTGGCGCAGTCGGCCGCCAAGCTCGCCACCGACGTGCGCCTGCTGCAGCACGAAGGCGAGATCCTCGAGCCGTTCGAGAGCGATCAGGTGGGCTCGTCGGCCATGGCCTACAAGCGCAATCCGATGCGCGCCGAGCGGATGACCGGCCTGGCGCGCTTCGTGATCGAGCTCGAGGGGAACGCCTGGCACACGGCGTCCGAGCAGTGGCTCGAGCGCACGCTCGACGACAGCGCCAACCGCCGCCTGGTGCTGCCCGAGGCGTTTCTGGCGAGCGACGCCATTCTCGTGCTCGCCACCAACGTGGCGGCGGGCCTGGAGGTACGTGAGGCCGTGATCGCCCGCCACGTGGCCGCCCAGCTCCCGTTCCTCGCCACCGAGCGCCTGCTGATGCGCGGCGTGAAGGCGGGAGGCGACCGCCAGCGGCTGCACGAAGTGATCCGCACGCACAGCCTGGCGGTGGCGCAGGCGATGGCGGAGCAAGGACTCGCGAACGACCTGCTCGAGCGTCTGGCGCGCGACCCCGCGTTCCGGACGCTGCACGTCGCGCTGGCCCCAAATGAGCTCGATCCGGCGGCGTACGTGGGCCGGGCGCCGCGCCAGGTGGACGATTTCCTCGACCGGGTCCTGCCCGGCGTGCTGCACCGCATCGAGGCGGTGGCCCCCGCCGCCGCAACAGCCGAGGTGAACGTATGACCGCTCCGCTGGTCGCGAGCGCCCTGCCCCTGCCGCTCGTGCGGCGCGGGAAAGTGCGCGAGGTGTACGAGATCGACGCCGACACGCTGCTGCTGGTCGCGAGCGACCGCGTGAGCGCGTTCGACGTGGTGCTGCGGGAGCCGGTGCCGCACAAGGGCGCGGTGCTCACGCAGCTCAGCGCGTTCTGGTTCGAGCGGCTGGCGTCGGTGATCTCGAGTCACTTCCTGTCCGCCGATGCCGACGAGATCGTGGCGCGGGTGCCCACCCTCGAACCTTTTCGCCCCGCCCTTACGGGCAGGGCGATGCTCGTGCGGCGAACCAAGCCGGTGCCGTTCGAGTGCGTGGTGCGCGGCTACCTCTCGGGCTCCGCCTGGGCGGAATACAAGAAGGCCGGGACGCTCGCGGGCGAGGCGCTCCCGGCCGGATTGGTCGAGAGCGCGCGGCTCGACCCCCCGATCTTTTCCCCCGCCACCAAGGCCGAGGTGGGCCACGACGAGAACGTCACCGTCGCGCACGTGGCGCAGGCGCTCGGTCGCCGCCAGGCCGAGCAGCTGCAGCAGGCCAGCCTCGCCTTGTACGAGGCGGGCCGGCAGCACGCCGCCCGGCGCGGCATCATCATCGCCGATACGAAATTCGAGTTCGGCACCACGCCGGACGGGCGGCTCCTGGTGATCGACGAGATCCTGACGCCGGACTCGTCGCGTTTCTGGCCCGCCGACCGCTATCAGCCCGGCCGCGGCCAGCCGAGCTTCGACAAGCAGCCGCTGCGGGACTATCTCGCGGGGCTGAAGCAGCAGGGAGCGTGGGACGGCAACGCGCCGGGGCCGGAGCTGCCACCGCAAGTCGTGCAGGCGACGAGCGAGCGGTACCTGGAGGCGTATCGACTGATTACCGGGAGGACGCTGGAGACGGTATGACGGGACCAATTGCGGACTGCGGATTGCGGATTGCGGATTCGACAGGCGTGCGTCCAATCCGCAATCCGCAATCGCCAATCCGCAATCGGTGCAGGGGGTGGCGGTGCGGCTAGCTCCCGAGGGCTGGCCCTTTATCCTGCCCGGGTGGGCGCTCGTCGTGCTGGGCGCGTGGGTGGCGCGTGGATCGCCGTGGGTGTGGGTCCCGGAGGGGGCGCTGTTCCTGATCGCCGTCTGGCTGCTGGTGTTCTTCCGCGACCCGGTGCGCGCGGGGCCGCGTGGTGAGCAATACGTGATCGCGCCCGCCGACGGCAAGATCGTCGACGTGCGGGTCGTGGACGAGCCTCTGTATCTCAAGACCCAGGCCACCCGCATCTCGATTTTCATGAGTGTGTTCGACGTGCACGTGAATCGCTATCCCGCGACGGGCACAGTGGAGCTGGTGCGCTATAACAAAGGACGCTTCCTGCACGCCGCCTCCGACAAGGCGAGCCTGGACAACGAGCAGGCCTCGGTCGGCCTGCGCGCCGGGCGCGGCCCGCTGCTGGTGCGCCAGATCGCCGGGCTCATCGCGCGGCGTATCGTCACGGACGGGCCGGTGGGCGCACGCGCGACGCAGGGGGAGCGCATGGGGATGATCCGCTTCGGCTCGCGCGTGGACGTGTTCCTCGCCGCGGCGGCGCGGCCGGCGGTGCGCGTGGCAGTGGGAGACCGGGTGCGCGCCGGGGCGAGCGTGCTGGCGGAGTATCCGTCGTGAGGACCTTCCCCACGCCGATGCGGCGCGTCGTGATCGTGGTGCCGAGCCTGTTCACGCTGTTCAACCTGTTCTTCGGCATCTGGGCCATCGTGCTCGCGTCGCGCGGCGAGTTCTACCGGGCCGGCTGGTACATCTTCTTCGCCGGCATTCTCGACACGCTGGACGGCCGGGTCGCCCGGCTCTCCAAGACCGGCACCCGGTTCGGGGCGGAGCTCGACAGCCTGGTGGACGTGGTGAGCTTCGGCGTGGCGCCCGCGTTCCTCATCTATCAGCTCGAGTTCGCGAGCGGCGGGCAGGCCGAGTGGATCTTCTGCTACTTCTACGTGATGGCGGCGGCGATCCGCCTGGCGCGGTTCAACATCACGCAGGCGGGCCGAGCGAAGCGCTCCTTCATCGGCCTGCCGTCGCCCGCCGCGGGTATGACGCTGGCGACGTTCTATCCGTTCACGACCACGGAGCTGTATCAGCACGTGTTCCGCGTGCTGCCGCGCCATCATCTGATGCAGTTCCTGATGATCGGGCTCGCGATCCTGATGGTCAGCAACGTGCGGTACGCCACCCTGCCGCGGGCAGGCCTGCGCACCCTGCGCGGCCTCTTGGGCCTCGCGACTATCCTGCTTATTCTGGTCTTCGGCGTGCGCGATCACGACGCGTTTTTCTTCCCTCTGGGTGTCGCCTACATGGCGTACGGGGTACTGCGGGCCACGGTGCTCGGCTTCTTCTTCGAGGTCGGCGAAGACGAGGAGGCCGAGATCGCAGGACCGATCGTGATCGCGAACGGCGAGGGTGAGGCCGAGGCCGGAGGACGGGGATGAGCGCGTTCCGAGTCGAGGTGCGGGTCATGCCGCGGGCCGCCCTGCTCGATCCGCAGGGTCAGGCGGTGGAGCACGCCCTGCAGGCCCTGGGGTTCGGGGACGTGGCCCGGGTGCGGATGGGCAAGCACCTGGTCCTCGAGGTCACGGCGGCGACCCGCGACGAGGCGCTGGCGCGCGCCCGCGCCATGTGCGACCGCCTGCTCGCCAACCCGGTCACCGAGGACTACGACGTCGTGGTCGACGGAGCGGCCGCCCGATGAAGCGCGTCGCCGTGATCGTGTTTCCCGGCTCCAACTGCGACGCGGACGCGCTCGCCGCGGCCCGCCACGCCGGCTCGGACGCCTATTTCGTCTGGCATCGCGACACCACCCTGCGCCAGGCCGACGTGGTCGTCCTGCCCGGCGGCTTCAGCTACGGCGACTATCTTCGCTCGGGCGCGATCGCGCGGTTTTCACCGGTGATGACGGCCGTGGCCGAGCATGCGCGCGCCGGCGGGTCCGTGCTCGGCATCTGCAACGGGTTCCAGATCCTGTGCGAGGCCGGGCTGCTCCCGGGTGCCCTGATGCGGAACGCCCGGCTGCGGTTCCTGTCGCGCCCCGCGTGGGTGCGGGTCGAGCAGCCCGATACGCCGGTCACCTGCCTGTACGAGCGCGGCGAGGTCCTGGAAATCCCGATCGCGCACGGCGACGGGCGCTACGTGGTGGACGCCCGTACGGCCGCCGAGCTCGAGGCGACGGGGCGGGTGGTGTGGCGCTACGTGCGCGACAACCCGAACGGCTCGACCAACGATATCGCCGGCGTGACCAACGCCGGCCACAATGTGGTGGGGATCATGCCGCACCCGGAGCGCCGTAACGCCCCGGCACTGGGCGGCGAGGACGGCGCCCGTGTCTTTCTTTCGATGGAGGCTCGACATGCGACAGAGCACGCTGTGGATGTGCGCGCTCATGATGGTCGCCACCTCAGGGTGTAAGCAGATCAGCGACCAGTACGCGAAGATCAAGCAGACCATCGAGGCGAAGATCGCCCAGCGCCGGGGTCGGGCGCCCACGCCGCCGCAGCCCGCGGCTCCGCCACCGCGGGTGAGCGCCGATACGCCCCTCACCGCCGCCGCCGCGCC
>DATDFC010000139.1:0-19863 GCA_036522815.1 Gemmatimonadales bacterium
ACATGCAGTACGCCGACAAGCTGTTCGGCGTGTTTCAGCGGCTGCACCGGCAGGAAGAGTTCCCTGGGACCGGCGTCGGGCTCGCGACGGTGCAGCGCATCGTCATCCGGCACGGCGGCCGGATCTGGGCCGAGGCGCGCCCGGACGAAGGAGCGACCTTCTTTTTCACGTTGCCCGCACCGGACTGAGAGGGCGGGGACGGCTGCGCACCGCGTACCGCGCGCGGGTTCAGTACAGGATGTTCCCCGTCGCCGTGAACGCCCAGTGCCGGCCGGTGAACCCTTTGCCCCAGCGATAGCCGAGGGCGAACTGCCCCACGTCGGTGATGGTCAAGCGTGTGGGGCCGAGCCGCAGGGCGAGCCCCACGTCCCCACCCAGCCGCGTCGGCTCGTTTGCATACCAGGCGCCCCCGTAGTCGAAGTATGGCGCCAGGCCGACGCCGAATAACCCCCACACCTCGTCCTTCACCACGAAGCGGTCCTCGAGAGCGACCCAGGCCTCGCGGGTGCCCGTGAAGGCGTGGGCCCCGAACAGCCGCGGGCCCTTCGAATCGCGCCACAGATCGAACTCGTCCCCCGGCTTGGGCCCCCGCAGCGCGCCGCCCTCCAGGTGAAAGATGAGCGTCTGGCGAGCCAGGTTCTGGCTCGCGACGGTGATGCTGCCGAACACCCGCCCGGAGTCCACCCCTGTCCCGGTGAGCACGCCGTCCGCCTGACCGCGCACCACGGCGAACCCGTTGTGCCAGATGGCGGAGACCTGGCCGCTCGCCTCGGAGCCCACGCCGGCGCTGTCGGCCTTGTAGCCCCAGGCGCGCGGCGCCGCCCAGACGCCGAGCCGCAGGATCTGCGAGAGGTCCACGTCTTCCTGGTGGGCGAAGGCATTGAAGTTCTCGAGCACCTGAAAGCGCACCTGCTTCAGCTCTATCCCAGCGCCGACGGTCCCGAATTGCGAGCGCGGGAACGGCAGCGTCGCGGCGAGCGCGAAGTCCTCGCGTCGCCAGCTCGCGCCGAACCAGAGCCGGGCGTAGCTCGCCCGCGTGGCCCGCAGCGCCACACCTCCGGATAGGCCGAACTGCAGCAGCCGGTGCTGCACGCTGTCGGCCAGGCCGCCGTCGCGAAACTGCAGCACGCGCTCCTTCGCCGCGGCGCCGTTCGTCACGAGGGACCGGGGAGCGACGGTCTCGTAAAACGGCACGCCGAGGGACCACGACCCGCTGTCGCCGTCCGAAATAGCCTTGTACTGTCCTGCGAGCACGGTGCGGCGACCGAACAAGCCGGTGCTGTTGTATCCCACGCTCACGCTGTGACGGTCGGGGGTCTTCTCGTAGCGCCCCGTCAGCGCGGTGCCGCTGCCGAGCAGATTGCCCTCGGTGAACGCCACCGCCCACAACACGTCGCCGGCGACGGACGAATAGTCGAAGTCGGGAATGGTGCTCCAGGCGTCGTCCGTCTCGACCCGCAGGGCGAAACGTCCGCCGTCCACGCGCCCGGTGTCGATGCTCACGGCGCGAAAGATGGTCAGCGCCCGCAGCGCCCGCTCGCTCTCGGCCACTTTGGCGGAGTCGTAGGTGTCGCCCCGTTTGATCAGCAGGGCGTGGCGCACGACCCAGCCGAGCGTGGTGATGTGCAGCGCGTTCCCGACGCTCGCCACCACTTTGGGCGCGTCCCGCTTGCGATCGTACACGTTGTGCCGCACCACGATGATCGTGTCGATCGTTTGGGCGGCCGACGGACCGACGGCCAGCAGTGTGGGCGCGAGCCAGAGCGCGCGCCACAGTCGCGGTATCATGCCTGGATCCCTTGGGTGCGCTTACGGCTTTGTCACCGTGAGCCCTGTGACCAGCCCTTCGGTGTTGTGCGCGAACCGAATGCCATAGACGCCGTCGGTCGATTTGAGCCTGCCGGCCGTCACCACCGTCGCCTTGTCATAGCTCGCAACCACCGTGCCGTTCACGGCGCATTCGACTTTGCCGCCTTTGACGGACAAGGCGATTTCCTGTGTCACGGGTTTCCCCGGCCCCACCGCCTTGTGCACCGCGGCGTTGGACTCGCCGCGCCCGTTCAGCTGAAACGGCTGCGGGCCGAACCCGCGCACGATCACGGTCCCGTTCCCGTACGCCGCGCAGTAGAGCAGGCTCTCCTGGTCCGTACCGAGGTCGTTGCCCGCGATGAAGACGCCGTACGGATGGGGATGATCGTTCAGGTTCATGTACTTGGGCTCGGTGAACGCCGCTTTCACGGTGTAATCGCCGCTCGCGCGATTGGCGGGATTCCAATAGGTCACGGCGGGACCCGTGGTGACGTGCAGCGCGTCGCCCTCCTGGGCGAGCCGGGCGTCGTTGAGCGAGCGTCCCCGACGCTCCTCCTGTGCGTCGACCTTTCCCTGCCATCCGGACACCGAGATGCCGCCGCCGGCCGCGGCGCGTGAGACATCCTGCGCCCGGCCCGGGCGCGGCACGGCGAGACTCGAGAGGGTGGCAAGGGCGACGAGCGCGACAGCGGTGTGACCACGCATGGTGTGTTCTCCGTGTGAGCGGTGGATGCTCTTAAGGAAGCTGGTACTGAGAAGGTGGTACTGACCCCGGCCGCAAGCTCGGGGATGTGTGGGCCTATCTCAGCGCCTTCACCACGCCGAACACCAGTCCCACTGTCGTAGCGGTCTGAGTGACCCAGAAGGCGAACAGTCGCTTCGTGAGCTTGGTTTCGAATTCCGCGAACCGCTGGTCGACACCAGCGAAGCCCTCCCGCATCTCGGAGCGCAGCTCGGCGACGCGCTGCTCGAGCTTCGCGTCGAACTCGGCTGACCGCTGCCCGAGCTTCGCGTCGAGCTGAGCCCAGCGCTGTTCGACCTTGGCGTCGAACCGCGCGAAGTTGAGCTCGTTCAGCTCCCGCAGGTCAGATCGATACGTGGCATCCACCGCGTTGAACCACTCCACGAGCTCGTTGGCGACCTCGTCGCCAAGCCTCTCATAGAACTTTCTGGACAGCTTGGCAGTGACCGGCACAGGAGCTCCCTGGAGCGTACGGTCACCACTTTAACCATAAGCTCGGCGCAGTGCGGTATCAAGAAAACGCGGGGGGAGCCGTTTCTCCGCGCGGCGGTTTCCAAGCCAAGTTCCCCGAAACGCCTCACGGCTACATTCGTAAGACTCGACAACCATGACCACCCCGATCAGTCCCGAATTCGTCGCCCTCCAGGAGCTGCTCGCCGGCCGCTACTCGATCGAGCGCGAGCTCGGCCGCGGCGGCATGGGGATCGTGCTCCTGGCCCGCGATGTAGCGCTCGACCGCCCGGTCGCCATCAAGCTGCTCCCGCCCCACCTCGCCACCAGCCCCGAAGAGCGCGAGCGCTTCATCGAGGAAGCGCGCACCGCCGCCGGCCTCGCGCATCCCAATATCGTGCCGATTCACCTGGTCGAAGCACGCGGCGAGCTAGTGCTGTTCGTGATGGGCTTCGTGGACGGCGAAACCCTGCGCGAACGGGTGGAGCGGTCCGGTCCGCTGCCGCCCCGCCTCGCGCTCAAGCTGCTGCAGGAAGTGGCCTGGGCGCTGGGCTACGCCCATCAGCGCGGCGTGATTCACCGCGACGTGAAGCCCGACAACATCCTGATCGAGCGCGCCACGGACCGCGCGCTCGTTACCGACTTCGGGATCGCGCTCGGCAGACGGACGGCCGAGAACGCTGTCGGTCCGATCGTCGGTACCGCGCGCTACATGAGCCCCGAGCAGGCGTGCGGCGAGCCGGTGGACGCGCGCAGCGACCTCTACTCCCTGGGCGCCACGTTCTTCTACGCCCTCACCGGCCGCGCCCCGTTCGAGGGGGCAAACCTCCCCGCGATCCTCACGAAACACGTCTACGAAGCCGCTCCCCTGGTCCAGGCGCTGCGGCCCGAAGTGCCCGCCAAGCTCGCGGGCCTTATCGACCGCTTGCTCCGCAAGGCTCCGGGCGAGCGGTTTCAGACGGCAGACGACCTGGCGCGCGTCGTGGGCGAGGTGCGCGGCCGGGACTTCCGCGCCCCGCCGCTGGTGCGCGCCTTCGTGCGCAACGCCCAAGTCTCGACCATGGTGCTGCTGGCGCTGGCGCTCGCGGGGAACGTGACCGCGGGTCGCGGCGGCGTGACCGTGTCGTTTGGCGGGCCGGGGATGATCGGGGCGATCCTCCTCTTTCAACTGGTCGTGGTGGCGCGCCGACTCTTGAAGGACGGCTACACGTTCGCCGACATCCGGGCGGCCCTGCTTGCCGAACGGCAGGTGCAGCAGGAGGAGGCGGAGGTCGTCAAGCAGCGCCGCTTGTTCCGGCGGCTCGACTCGTTGTGGTACCGCATCTGGGCCGGGAGAGTCGGACGCGCGTTCTTCAAGCTCGCAGGGTTAGGCTTGAAGGCGCCCGCACGCCCGGCCCTGCCCTCGGTGGAGCGGACCGAGCTCGTGTTGGGACGCTCAGCGCTCTCGGCCTATAAGGCGCTGCCGGAAGGGGAACGGCGCCAGGCGCGCGAGCTCCCGGGCCTGGTGGAGCGACTCGAGACCGGAGCCGAGGCTCTGCGGGCCAGAGGCGACACGGGCGAATCGCTCACCCAGGCCGTGGCCGCGCTCGAGCACCTGCGCCTCGCCCTCGTCAAACGGCAGTCCGGCGGGCCCGCCTCCGATCTCACGCTCGCGCTCGAGCGCGCCAAGGAGATCGGGGACCACGTGGAGCGGCGGCTTGCGGCGGTGGCTGAAGTGCAGCAGCTGCTCGAGTAGGGGCCTGAGCCCGGGGGCTCGGCTGACCGCGGGCGACCGCGGCGTTAGTCACGCTATCGCTCGTGGAAATGTGGTGGCAGTTTGGAGAAGAGTCCGCGCGAAACTCCTCGACTCGAGGACGGAATTGCGTTTGCGTGCCTGCGTCTTTCTAGCCTTGGTGGCCCTCTCCGCCGGGTGCGGCGGCTCTACAGCCCCTGCCCCGGGGACTCTGGCGTTCGCCGTAGACCCGACCAGCACCACGAGCGGCGTCGGCATCTCGCCCCCCGTGCAGGTGGAGATTCGGGATGCTGCCGGTGTGCGACAGACGATGGCGAGCGATCCTGTAACGCTTGCAATAGGAACGAACGCCAGCGGTGCAGTCCTGCTTGGGACGGCGACGGAGAATGCGGCTGGCGGGGTCGCGACGTTCCCCGGGCTGTCGATCAGCAAACCGGGCCGGGGTTATACGCTCGTAGCGGCGTCGGGGAATCTGGTTTCGACCACCAGCCCCGCGTTCAACGTGGTCTTGGGCCTCGCGGCACTCGCCGCGGGCGGCGGTCACACGTGTGGGTCGACGGCCGGCGGGGTGGCGTACTGTTGGGGATTGAACAACTCGGGACGGCTGGGCAACGGCACGCTTCTGGACAGCAACGTGCCGGTTGCCGTGTCAGGTGGACTCAGCTTCGGCGCCATGACCGCCGGTGGCGGTCACGTTTGCGGCCTCGCAACGGGCGGCGCGGCGTACTGCTGGGGATACAACGCGGACGGAGAGATTGGTAACGGGACTACAACGAACAGTAGCGTTCCAGCGCCGGTCTCTGGCGGGTTAACCTTCGTGTCGCTCACTACGGGCGGTGGCGTTGGCGATCACACGTGCGGCCTCACGACGAACGGGACCGCCTACTGCTGGGGATCCAACACTGCCGGTCAGCTCGGCAACGGGACGATCGTTGCCAGTGACGTGCCAGTACTGGTCTCCGGCGGATTGACGTTCGCGACGCTGACCGCGGGCGGAGCGCACACTTGTGGGGTCACGGCGGACGGTGTCGCCTATTGCTGGGGAAGTAACGTCGAGCGGCAACTCGGCAATGGGACGACAACGAGCAGTAGCGTACCGGTACCCGTCTCGGGTGGGCTGACGTTCGCGACGCTGGCCGCCGGCGGCGCGCACGTTTGCGGAATCACGACGGCCGGCGTCGCGTATTGCTGGGGTAACAACTCCTACAAGCAGCTCGGGAACGGAGCGACGACGAACGACAGCCTCCCGACACTCGTCTCGGGCCGACTCACGTTTGCCGCGGCCAGCGCTGGTCTCTCTCATACCTGTGCGCGTACCACCGAGGGGGCGGCCTACTGCTGGGGAGACAACAGCGCCGGGCAGCTCGGCACGGGGACAACCTCGAGCAACGGTGTTCCCCAGCCGGTGTCGGGTGGCTTGGGGTTCGTCGCGCTGACCGCGGGCCAGTTTCACACTTGTGGGCTCACGAACGGGGCCGCGGCCTACTGTTGGGGGAACAACGGCCCCGGGCAGCTGGGCGACGGGACGAACACGAGCAGCAACGTCCCGATGCTGGTCCTTCTCATTCCCTGACTGGGAACAGCGACCTGAAAAACTTGCGGAACTGGTCTCGGCTCGCTGACCGCATGTGACGTGACTGACCCCGGGCGCAAGCCCGGGGATCACGGAAGGGGTTCCCCCCGACAAAACACGACCGCGTCGCCGGGCCGAATACTCCGACGACGCGGTCGTTTGGCCTGCGCGAGCCCGGCACGATCGTCTGCCGGCGCTGAACCTGCGGCGCAGATCGCGATTCGGTCCTGGTCAGCTACCGATCAAGCGATCGCTTGCCCATGCCAGGTCGCGCGTGGCGGTGTGACTAGACAAGGGATCACCTCCTTCGTTGAGTGGATAGTTCAGGCGTGGACGCTCGCAAACTAGAACCAGCCGGGTGCTGACGCAACACCAGGCTGGGGGGAGGGAAAAGCGAAAGCCGAGGGTCGTTGAACCCCCGGCTTTCGTAGTGCAGCGAAACTGGCTGCGGTAACTTCGCACGTCGTTTCAATACTAAGAGCCTCGCTCGTTCGCGGCAAGCGGCGGTGCTGGTGGCGGGACTCGAACCCGCCGTTACCCGGCCCCGAGAGGACGCGCCCCGGCTTACCGCACTGACCCCGGGCGCAAGCCCGGGGATCACGGAAGGCGGTACTAGCCGCAGGGGCTGCCGAGATGGAATACGCGCCCGGAGAGGGCGCGCGCTTGCTCTGGCTCCCGCACCAACAAATCTTTCCCTCGCCCCATGACGAATCCCCGCAGCACGGCGTTGACGGCCCTGCGCTGGTCGGCGCGCGCGCTGGCGCTGGCCGCCGCCTACTTCGTGGTCGCCAAAATCGGACTGCGCTACGCGACGATCGGGCCCTCCATCTCCCCGGTGTGGCCGCCCACGGGCCTCGCCGTGGCGGCGCTGGTTCTGCTCGGCCCGGGGTATTGGCCGGCCATACTGCTCGGCGCGTTTGTGGCGAACGCGACGACCAGCATTCCGATCCTCGCCGCGGCCGGCATTGCCTGCGGCAACGCCAGCGAAGCGGCGGTCGCCGCCTATCTGCTCCGGAGCCGGGCTGGCCGACACGTCGCGCTCGACGATCTGCTTGGCGTGCGCACGCTCGTCGGCGTCGCCGCACCCCTGGGGGCGTTGGCCAGTGCCAGCGTCGGTGTCACGAGCCTGTGGTTGGCCGGCGTGGTATCGGGGCCCGGAGTCTGGTCCGCCCTGAGCCTCTGGTGGGCCGGTGACTACCTCGGCGCGTTGGTGGTAGCGCCGGTGCTCCTCACCTGGGGGGGGCCGGGTGGCGTGAGCATCGGCCGCCGCGCGGCCGTCGAGCTGGCTCTCCTGGTGGGCGGTGCCGTGCTCGCGATCATGGCGGTCTTCGGGGGCCTCTTGCCGGCGTCGCTGATCACGCCAGCCCACTACCCCTATCTCCTGTTCCCCTTCGTGATCGCGGCCGCGCTGCGGTTCGGTCCCCGCGGCGCCTCGCTCCTGACGTTGACCGTGGCGGCGCTCGCCGTCGGCTACACCGTGCGGGGCGGCGGTCCCTTCGTCATGCAGACCCTGCCGAGCACCGCTACCGCGCTGCTGATCTACATCGGCATCCTCGCCATCACGGGATTATTCCTGGGCCCCGCCACGACCCGTCACGAGCGGGCGGAACGGGCGCTGCGGGAGGCCAACGCGCAGCTCGCGGCCGTGATCCAAAGCTCGCCGCTCGCCATCTACACGCTCGACCCGGCGAGCACCGTCCTGACCTGGAATCGGGCGGCCGTGGCGCTGTACGGGTGGCGGGCGGAGGAGGTGATCGGCCGTCCGCTGCCGACGATCGCCGACGACCTGGACGAACATGCACGCTTGCGCGACCGCGTGCTGCGGGGTGAAGCGCTGCGGGGGGTTGAGGTCACCCGCCGCAGGAAAGACGGGACGCTGGTGAACATCAGTCTCTCCGTGGCGCCGCTGCACGATGCCGCGGGACAGGTCACGGGGATGTTGTCGCTCGCGGCGGACGTCACGGAAATGCGCCAGCTCGAAGTGCAGTACCGCCAGGCGCAGAAGATGGAGGCGGTCGGGCGGCTCGCCGGCGGCATCGCGCACGACTTCAACAATCTGCTGACGGCGATCATCGGGACGACCGCGCTGGTGCTGGAGGATCTCGGGCTCGACTCACGGGCTCGCCTCGACATCCAGGAAATCGAGAAGGCCGCCAAGCGGGCCGCCGGGCTGACGCGTCAGCTGCTGATCTTCAGCCGCCAGCAGGTGCTCGAGCCCCGCGCGCTCGATCTGAACGCGCTGGTCGGCAACCTGGAGCGGATGTTGCAGCGGCTCATCGGTGAAGACATCGAGCTGGTGACCAAGCCGGCCGCCGCGCTCGGGGCCGTGCGAGCCGATCCAGGCCAGCTGGAACAGGCGATCGTGAACCTGGTGGTGAATGCCCGGGACGCCATGCCCAAGGGAGGCCGTCTCACGATTGAAACGGCGGATGTCGAGCTCGATCGGGGCTACGTCTCGCGGCACCTGCCAACCCAGCCAGGCCGCTACGTTTTGCTCGCCATCAGCGACACGGGTGTGGGCATGGATGGCGCGACCAAGGCGCGCCTGTTCGAGCCGTTTTTCACGACCAAAGAGCCCGGGCGCGGTACAGGGCTCGGGCTCGCGACGGTGTACGGTATCGTGAAGCAGAGCGGCGGGTATATCTGGGCGTACAGCGAGCTGGGCCACGGCACTACCTTCAAGATCTATCTGCCGCGAGTGGCCCAGACTGTGGAGGCGCCGGAGGCGACGCCGAGCCTATCAACCCCGGCGGGCGGATCCGAGACGTTACTCGTCGTGGAGGACCAGGAAGAGGTCCGCAAGCTGACCAAGCGCGTGCTCGCGGCCCGAGGGTACACGGTGCTGGCCGCTCGCAACGGCGCCGAGGCGCTGGAGATCGTGGCCCAGTATCCCAACCGGATTCATCTCATGATCACCGATGTGGTGATGCCCGGGATGAACGGCCGCGAGCTGGCGCAGCAGGTCTGTGCGCGGCGCAGCGACCTGAAAGTGCTGTACGTGTCGGGCTACACCGGTGAGGCGGTACTGCAGCACCGCTTGCTGGAGCCGGGCGTCGCGTTTCTCCAGAAGCCCTTCGCCCCGGACGTGCTGGCGCGCAAGACTCGGGAGGTGCTGGATGACCACGAATGAGCGCGGACGCTTCGGGACGCTTCTCCTGCTACTCGTCGTGCTTGCCTGCGCATCGCACTCCGAAGCGCCTCCCCCTGGGGGAGGCGGTCCGCCCGGCGCCAACGACTGGACGCGCTTCGGCTGGGACGTCGGCGGGTCGAACGCCGCGACGATAGCGGCAGGCATTACCGCTGCGAACGTGACGACGCTGGTACGCCAGCAGGTCACGATCGACGGGACGGTGGACGCGTCCGCGATCTATCTCCACGGCGTGTCCGTGACCGGCAGTACCCACGACGTCTTCTTCGTGACCACGACCTACGGCAAGACGCTCGCCATCGATGCCCGGAACGGCACGGTGTTGTGGCGCTACACGCCGGCCAACTTCGCCGCGTGGGCGGGATCGGCACAAATCACCACGGCGACTCCGGTGGCCGATCCGAACCGTGCGTTCGTGTATGCGGCCGCGCCGGACGGGGCGATCCGCAAGCTGGCGGTCGCGGACGGCAGCGTGGTCTGGAGCACCGCGATCACGCTGTCGCCCGGCAGCGAGAAGATCGCCTCGGCCCTGAACTACTTCAACGGCCACGTCATCGCCACGACCACCGGCTACATCGGCGATGCGCCGCCCTATCAGGGGCACGTCGCGATCCTGGACGCCGCGACCGGCAATCTCCTGTCCGTGTGGAATTCGCTGTGCAGCAACCGGCCCGGGCTCATCGATCCGGCGTCGTGTGCACAGTCCGGCTCCGGGATCTGGGGCCGCACCGGCGCCGTCATCGACTCTGCGACCGGCACCATCTTCGTCGCCACCGGCAACGGCCTCTGGGACGGTGCCACCAACTGGGGCGACGCCGCCGTGGAGCTCGATGCCGGCGCCACGCATTTGATCGGCAACTACACGCCGACGAACACCGCGGCGCTGAACTCGAGCGATACCGACCTCGGATCGACCTCACCGGTGCTGCTGGGCGGCGGCCTGATCGCGCAGAGCGGGAAAGACGGGCTGATCCGGGTGCTCGACTGGGGCGCGATGAGCGGTACAACCCCGCACCTGGGCGGTGAGGGGCAAGTCGTCTCCACTCCCTCGGGGAACGACCTGTTCAGCTCACCGGCCGTGCTGCGCAACGCGACGGGCACCTGGCTCTTCGCCGCGGACGGCGGCGCTACGGCGGCATGGCGGCTGAGTAACGGCCAGCTGCAGCCGCTGTGGTCGAATCACAACGCCGGGACGAGCCCGGTCATCGTCGACAGCCTGGTCTTTGTGTACGACCCGACGGGGGGTGGACTGCGCGTGTACCGGTGGGACACCGGGGCGCAGGTCGCCGCCCTCGCGTGCGGGAGCGGACACTGGAACAGCCCGATCGTGATCGACGGGAAGATCGCGCTCCCGGAGGGGAACGCGAACGCTCACGCGACGAGCGGCGTCCTCGACATCTGGCGGTTGCCCTGAAGGAAGACGGTACGCGGTGAGCGGTGCGCGGTTGCTTCTGGTGGCCGGCCAGACTCCGACGTCGTCAGTGGAATACGCGCCCTGAGAGGGCGCGCTCGGCCCGGTGTGCGCCCTGTACAGGGCGCACGTAACGTCGAGCCCGGGCTCTCAGCCCGGGGGATACCCCTGACCGCGGTCGCACCTCGTCTATTAGTGCTACCTTTCGGTAAGCTCTTCCGGCTCCCCACATGCCCGCTCCGAACCCTTCGTTCGCGCCGCCACCACTCGCGGGTGAGGCGCGCGAGCGGCTGCTCGCCCGTGTCGCCTTCGAAGCCACCTGGGAAAGGGACCTGCACAGCGACGCGTTGTGCTGGGACCGGAATCTCGAGTCGATTTTCGGCTACCCCCACGACGAGGCCGCGCGCCACTTGAGCTGGTGGCGCGAGCGCGTCCACCCCGACGACCTCGCGCGCGTGGAGCAGGCCGCCTCCCAGGCGATCCGCGGCGATGCCCCCGGCTGGTCGAGCGAGTACCGCTTCCGCCGCAAGGACGGCTCCTGGGCCTGGGTGGCCTCGCGCTGCGCCATCGAGCGCGACGCCGACGGGCGGGCCCAGCGCGCGGTGGGCGCGATGATCGACATCAGCAAGCTGAAGGACACCGAGGCGCGGCTGCGCTTCTTCACCGAGCAGATTCCCGCCCGCGCCTGCGCCACCGATCGCGAGCTGCGCGTCGTGTGGGACGCGGGTGCCGCGTTCTCGTCCAGCCCCTCCGTCGTGGGCAAGACGGTCGCGGAGCTGTTCGCGCAGTCGCCCGACCGCGAGCGCGTGCTGGAGGGGTGCCGCCGGGCACTCGCGGGCGAGTCGTGTCGCCTCGAGATCGACGATGGCACCGCGGCCGCGCAGCTCCAGCTCGAGCCGTTCCGCGACCCGGCCGGGAACGTGATCGGGGTGGTGGGCATCGCGTTCGACATCACCGCCCGGGTGCGCAGCGAGGAGGAAGTCCGCGCCGGCCAGCTGCTGCTGCGCCAGGTCATTGAGACGCTTCCGGTCGGCCTGATCGTGGTCGATCGCGCCGGAGACATCGTGCTCAGTAACTCCGCCGCGAGTCAGATCTGGGGGGGGATGATCGTCGCGGGAACGGAGCGGCGCGCCAAGAGCAAGGGCTTCTGGCACGACTCGGGGAAGGCGATCCACCCGGACGAGTGGGCGTCGCTGCGCGCGCTGGAGCAGGGGCAGGTCAGCCGCGACGAGCTGATCGACATCGAGACGTTCGACGGCCGGCACAAGACGATGGAGAACTACGCGGCTCCGATTCGCGACGCCAGGGGCGCCATCACCGGCGCGGTGGTGGTCAACGAGGACGTGACCGAGCGCGTGCGTGCCGAGGAGGGGCTGCGCAAGACCGAGCGGCTGCTGGTCGAGGCGGAGCAGCTGGGCCAGACCGGCAGCTGGGAGCAGGACCTCGTCAGCCAGCAGGTCTTCAACTCCGACGCGAATCTGCGGCTGTTCTTCGGCGACGACCGTGGCAAAGGCGCGCGGCTGGAAGACTACGTCGAGGCCATCCATCCCGACGACCGCGCCTGGGTCCTGCGCCGCCGCGAGCAGCTGCTCGCGGGCACCGGGTCCGGCGACATCGAGTACCGCGTGGTCTGGCCCGACGGCAGCGTGCACTGGATCTTCGGCCGCGCCACGGTCGTGCGCGATCAGTCCGGGCGGCCGATCCGCAGCTACGGCACCAACGCCGACATCACGGAGCGCAAGAACGCCGAGCAGGAGCTGGCGCGCCGCACCCAGCAGCTCGAGGCGCTGTCGCGCAAGCTGATCGAGGCGCAGGAGGCGGAGCGCCGTGCCGTCGCCCGCGAGCTGCACGACGACTTCGGTCAGGTGCTCACCGCGCTCAAGCTCAATCTCCAGCGGCGCGAGCGCGACGACTCCGAGAGCATCGCCCTGGTCGACGGCGCGATCGCGCGGATGCGCGACCTCGCGCAGGACCTCCGCCCGCCCTTGCTCGACGAGCAGGGGCTCGACGCCTCGCTCCGCTGGTACGTGGAGCGGGAGGCCAGCCGCGCCGGGCTCGCCTTCCGCCTCGTCCTCACGCATCTCGAGCACCGGCCCCCGGCCGCCGTGGAGACCACCTGCTTCCGCGTGGCGCAGGAAGCGCTCACCAACGTCATTCGCCACGCGCAGGCGCGGGTCGTCGAGGTGGAGCTCGGCCGGGCGGCCGGCATGCTGCAGCTCGTGGTGCGCGACGACGGCCGCGGCTTCGACGTCCCCGCCGCGCGGCTGCGCGCCGCGCACGGCGGCAGTCAGGGCCTGCTCAGCATGCAGGAGCGCGTCGCCCTCGCCGGCGGAGACCTGGAGATCGACTCGGCGCCTGGCCGTGGCACCACGGTGCGCGCGCGCCTGCCGCTCGCCGCCGTGAGCGGGCCATGAGCCCGTTGCGGCTCGTGCTCGCCGATGATCACACGCTGGTGCGCGCCGGGATGCGGGCGCTCTTGAGCGAGCTGCCGGGCGTCGAGGTGGTCGGAGAGACGGGCGACGGCCGTGAAGCGCTGCGCCTCGTCCGCGAGCACAAGCCCGATATCGCGCTGATCGATATCTCCATGCCCGGCCTCAACGGGCTCGAGGTCGCGGCGCGGATCGGGCACGACCATCCGGCGACGCGCGTGATCATCGTGTCCATGCACGGCGACGACGAGACCGTGCGGCGCGCGCTGGTCGCCGGTGCCGCGGGCTACATGCTCAAGAACTCCGACCGCAGCGAGCTCGAGCTGGCCTTGCGCACCGTGGCGCGCGGCGACACCTGGCTGAGCCCCTCGCTCACCAAACGGGTCGTCCAGGCGCTCACCCAGGGCGGCCAGCCGGCCACCGCGGGACCGTTGCAGGTGCTCACCCCGCGGCAGCGCGAGGTGCTGCAGCTCGTCGCCGAAGGCCACTCCAACAAGGAAATCGCCAGCCGCCTCAATGTGGCCCTGAAAACGGTCGAGACCCACCGCACTGAGCTCATGGAGCGCCTCGGCATCCACGGCGTGGCCGGGCTGGTGCGCTACGCCATCCAGGTCGGACTGGTGCGGCCCGAATCCTAGGTAGTCGTCCCCGCCCTTCTCAGGTTTAATACCGACTTCTTTGTCCCGCCCGCGACACTAGGCTTGCGGACGTGACAGTTCGCATCCTCGTCGTGGAAGACAATCTTGAGGACGCCCGTCTGGCCGAGTGGGAGCTCCACCGGGCGGGACTCGAGTTCACCGCGCGGCGCGTGACGACGCGCCCGGCCTTCGAGCAGGCCCTGCGCGAATTCCATCCCGACTTGATCGTCGCCGACCACAACCTCCCGCAGTTCAGCGGAGCGGCGGCGCTCGAGCTGGCGCGGGAGATCGCGCCCGGCACGCCGTTCATTCTGGTCACGGGCTCGCTCGACGAGGAGACCGCGGTGGAGTACATGAAGGCGGGGGCGGTGGACTACATCCTGAAGGACCGGCTCGCCCGCCTCGGGCCGGCGGTGCTCGGCGCGCTACGACGCCGGCAGGAGATCACCGAGCGAGAAGAATACTTCCGCGCGCTGATCGAGCAGGCCCAGGACATCATCGCGGTGGTCGACGCCGCCGGCGCGATCCGGTACGCGAGTCCCTCGGTGTCGCGGCTGCTGGGCTACGCCCCCGGGGAGCTCATGGGACTGTTAATGGTCGAGCTGGTGCACCCCGACGACGTGGCGCCCACCTTGCAAGTGTTCACCGAGGGAGTGGCGAGCGGACAGGGTGTTCGTCTGCTCGAGTTGCGCTTCCGTCACAAGGACGGGAGCTACCGCATGCTCGAGGCGGTCGGCCGCTATCTTCTGGACGATCCGCTCGTCCAGGGGGTGGTGATCAACGCGCGCGACGTGACGGAGCGCAAGTCGCTCGAGCGCCAGCTGCTGCAGGCGCAGAAGATGGAAGCCGTGGGACGCCTCGCGGGCGGCGTGGCGCACGATTTCAACAACGTGCTCACCGCCATCCTGGGATACACGGGTCTCTTGTTGGACGGGCTCCCCACGCTCTCCCCCTTGCGACCCGACCTCGAGGAGATCCGCCGGGCCGCCGAGCGCGGCGCCGGTCTCACCCACCAGCTCCTCGCCTTCAGCCGCAAGCAGGTCCTCGAGACGCGCGTGCTCGACTTGAACGAGCTCGTCGCGGACATGGACCGGCTGCTGCAGCGGCTGCTGGGTGAGGACATCGCCGTGGTCACGAACCTCGACCGCGCGCTGGGGGCGGTGCGGGCCGACCCGGCGCAGCTCGAGCAGGTGGTGGTCAACCTCGCCGTGAATGCCCGCGACGCGATGCCGCACGGCGGCAAGCTCATGATCGAAACGCGGAACGCCGAGCTGGATGACTCGTACACGCGGGAGCACGCGCCCGTGATGCCCGGCCGGTACGTGATGCTGGCGCTCAGCGACACCGGCACGGGGATGTCGGTCGAGACCATGTCGCACGTGTTCGAGCCGTTCTTCACGACCAAGGAGGCCGGCAAGGGCACTGGCCTGGGGCTCTCGACCGTGTATGGGATCGTGAAGCAGAGCGGCGGCTACGTGTGGTGCTACAGCGAGCCGGGCCAAGGCACGACCTTCAAGGTGTATCTCCCGCGCGTAGACGAGCCGATCGACCGGCTCCCGGCTCGCGCCGCGACCGGCCCCACGCGCGGGTCGGAGACCATCTTACTGGTGGAAGATGAACCCGAGTTGCGAGCGCTCACGCGGCGCGTGCTCGAGAAACACGGCTACACGGTGCTCGACGCCGGCAGCGCGGGTGGGGGGTTGGAGATCGCGCGCGACCACACCGGCCCGATTCACCTGCTGCTGGCGGACGTGGTGCTGCCCGGGGCGAGCGGCCGGATGCTGGCCGACGAGCTGCTGACGCGGCGTGCCGAGCTCAAGGTGCTGTTCATGTCGGGCTACACGGAAGACGCGGTCGTGCACCGCGGCGTGCTGGCGGCCCATACGGCGTTCATCCAGAAGCCGTTCTCGGCCGAAGGGCTCGCGGCCAAAGTGCGGGAGGTGTTGGACTCGTAAGCGGTCACGCACAGCCACGGAGGGTTCGTGGAGTCCGCGCCCTGAGAGGGCGCGCTCGGCCGGGTTGTGCGCCCTATACAGGGCGCACCCAACGCCGAGTCCGGGCTCTCAGCCCGGGGACACGCGGAGCGGTCCAGCGACCGGGCCGGTGCACCCTCCAGGCTCAGCGACTGCCGCTCAACCAACCCGATCTCACCCGCAGCTGCTCGGGCGTCGCGCCTGACATCGGCTCGATGCTCCAGCCCGCTCTGTCGGCGCGCGCGAGCTTCAGCCCCGCCCAGCCCAGCGCCTCGTCGTAATCCATGTCCTCCGTGCCGCCGACATGCCGCTCGAACCACGCGTGCATGTTGACGCCCGCCGCGTCGCTCACCGCCCGCTCGACGTCGTCCTCGGTGTAGCCCCGACCCTGGAGATAGTAGGACGCCGTGGGTGCATTCCAGGAGCGAGCCTTGAGATTGTTGAACGCGTCGTCGAGCGACTTGGTGTTGCCGGTGCGATGGCGAATGAAGAGATCGAGATACAGCGCGATTCCCGCCCCCTTTGAGTAGTAGCTGATGAACGTGTTGTTCTCGTTCGTCGGCTGCGCCTGCGGCGCGCCATCCCAGAACGGTGCGTTGAACGAGGCCATGCGCGCCGAGACCTCCTTGCGTCCGGGCGCGCTGAGGTTCTCCTGGATCAGCGCGCTCATATCGCGGTAAAACTCGGAGGTGTCTTCGATCCCGGCGCGAAACAGCGCCACCTCCCCGTAGTACTGCGTCCACCCCTCGGCCACCCAGAGCGACGGCTCGTACTGCTCACGCGTGTAGTCGAACGGACCGAGCGCCGCCGGGCGCACGCGCTTGACGTTCCACACGTGGAAGTATTCGTGCGCCGCCGAGCCAATGCCGGGCAGGAACGTGGCGGTATCGGTCCAGACGCGGCGACTCTGGATTTGCGTGGAGTACAGGTGCTCCATTCCGTCCCCGCCGGGAAATCCGATGTTGAAGAGAAACGTGTACTCCTCGAGCGGCGGCGCGCCGAAGACGGAGTTCTCGTAGCGGACGATCTTCGCGACGTCGCGCACGAAGCGCTCGCGCGTCGCCCGAGACACCGGCCCGTTGTGGTGCACCATGACCCGATAGGTGCGATGGTCGACGACGAACGAGTCCAGCATGAGCGCTCCCGCCGGGGCGACCTCGGTGGGGGTGTCGATCAACAGATCGTAGTTCGCGAACTCGAAGTGGCGTTGCCCCGCGCTCCGGACGGCGCCGTTCATGATGGTCCAATTCTCGGGCGGCGCGACGTCGAGCGTAACGGGATCCGGTTTATGGCCCTCCACGTACATGAACAGCGACGCGCCGTTCCAATTGGCGTGCACCGTGTCCACCACCGAGAACGTCCCGGACAGCGGCGCGTTGGCGAACATGCGATACGTGACCCGCACGCTGCGACTCGCGCCGGGAGAGATACGCCACAACGATCCGCTGACCTTGGTCCAGCGCAGCGGCTTGCCATCGCTGCCGCTCGCGGAGAAGTCCTGCACGTTTTTGGCGAAGTCCATGCGGCCGTAGCGCCCCGGCGACCAGACCGGCATCTGCAGGTCGACATCTCCGCCGGTGAGCCCGCTTGCCGTGAGTGTGATGTCATACAAATGCGACGCCACGTTGGGCATCGCGATGGTGTACTCGATGTGATACGGACGGGCGGCGGGCCGGGCCTGGAGCAGGCTCAGGACAACGCTGGTCGCTGTCGCGAACACGGGGGATTCTCCTCGAGATTGGTACGATGCTACGCTACTGCAGTGGTATACGCGCCCTGAGAGGGCGCGCTCGGCCCGGTGTGCGCCCTGTACAGGGCGCACCCAACGCCGAGCCCGGGCTCTCAGCCCGGGAGATGCCGCTATTTCAGCGCCGCGTTGAGCAACGCCGCCAGACGATAGCCCGCCTGGGCGATCCGTCCTTCCGCGACCTGCAGCGCTGCGGCCTGGTAGGCGGCCGACGGCGCGCTGCCGCGACTGACCCCTGAGTACACGGCGGTCTGCGCGAGGCGCAGGCCTTCGTGCGCCCAGCCCAGCGCATCGGGCTGAGCCGCCGGCGCCGGCGGTGCCGCTCCCGGATGCGTCCCCTCGATCTGACGGGCGACGCGGCTCGCGTACGCCATGGAATCTTCACCGGGGTCGGGAGCGATCGTTTCGTCGAGCATGTGGTCCCAGTAGGCGTGCAGGTTGCGTTTGTCGTCGAGATGAAACGTGTTGCCGCCCTCGTCGCCCTTGGGAAGCGGCTCGGCGGGCGTGACACGCGAGCTCGCGTGCAGCGGCTGGTGGATGTCGCCCACCAGGTGCAACACCCAGGCGAGGGCGACGGCGCGGGTGGTATCGGCGGCGCTCGAATCGGCGAGTGTGGCGCCGAGCGCGACGATGCGCTCCGCGGCGTTGAGCGAATCGGGGCTGGTGTTGGGGATGTCGTGTGGCTGGCCGTTCTCCACGTCCCAATAGAAGTCGGCGTAATGCCAGGTGGCGTGGCTGTAGACGTGCCAGGCCTGGTCGCGGTTGCGCACCAGGTCGGCCCAGGTGGCGGCGTTCAGGAACAGCGCGCGATCGCGCGCGGCCTCGCTGCCGCCGGCGGGACGGAGCGAGGCAAAGTTAGCGAGCGTCGGCCCGTGCAGCAGCAGCTCGACGGCACGGGCGCGGGCGCGCGGGGTCAGGTGCTCCCAGGCGATCGCGGCGACGGTGCGGTGGCCCGCGGCGTCCCACAGCGCGGACGCCGGCAGCGCGAGCAGGGCGGCGGTGAGGATGGCGACGGAGGTGCTACGGTAGTTGGCCATTGGCGAAGGATACTCAGGCTCGGCTGACCCCGGGCGCAAGCCCGGGGTTCACCGATGGCGACGGCGTTCAACCCGCCTTCCGCTGCGCGTCCTTCCTGATGAGCGCGAAGCCGAGGGCATTGAAGTTGTACTCCGCGATGTCGCGGAACATCTGCTTGGCCTGCGCGGCGTCGCCCGCCCCTGCCGTCGCGACCGCGAGGTGATACTTGATGTAGGGGTCGAGCAGGTTCCCCTTCCCGAAGTGCGCGACCGCGTCCTGATACTTGCCCTGATAGAGCGCGACGAATCCCTCCAGCTGGTGCATCGGCTCGAGCTTGCGCGGGTTCGCGTCGGGGGCGAGCAGCTGGTCGATGCGAGCGGCCTGCTGCTGCGCGGCGGCGTAGTCCCCCTTGCGCGCGGCCCACCACCCCTCGAGGTACGCGATCTGCGCCTGCTGCCCGCGGGTGAACGCGGGGTTGGCGGCCTCGTCCGCCTGCTGCATGAGCAGCGGCTCGAGCTGCTTCAGGGCCTGCTCGACGGCCGCGCGGTTCTTCGTGTGGGTGGCGATCACGACGACGTTGGTGAGCGCGGCGATCTTGTTGGCCCGGGGATCGGGGACCCCCATGCCGTCGACGGTCGCGACCAGCCGATTGAGCTCGGCGATGGCGCCGGCGGGGTCGCCGGCGTACACGCTCACGTAGGCGCGGAACGGTGCGAACGCGGCCTTCTCGTTCGCCCGGCCGACGGCCATGGCGGAGTCGTAATCGGCGCGCGCGGCGGTGTAGTCGCCCAGGAACGTATTGGCGTGCCCCGCTTTCACGAGCAGCACCGCGCTCCGCGGATCGAGCGCGTGGCCTCGCAGGTACTCGTCGCGGGCTTGCGGGAGATTGCGCTGCGCCCGGTAGGCATCGCCGACCAGGAGGTGCGCGTTGGACTCGTCCGGGGCCAGCGCCTCGGCCTCCTGCATGTGCGCGAGCGCCTTGGTGAAGTCGTGCGGCTCACCGAAGATGTAGTCGTTCCCCAGGGTGGCGTGTGCCACGTACATCTTGGGCGAGAGCTCCAGGGCCTTGGCGAGCGAGGCGCGCGCGTCCGCGTTCTTGTTCAAGCCGATCTGCGCGCCGGCGAGGGCGAGCCAGGCGCGCGGGCTCTGGGGATACTTGGCGACGAGCTGCTGGCCGAGGGCGAGCTGACCCGC
>DATDFC010000140.1:0-71911 GCA_036522815.1 Gemmatimonadales bacterium
TTCGGATGATTCCACATGAACCAAGACCGTCGCGAATTCTTGGGTACCGCACTCATGACCATCGTCGCCGCGAAGCTCGGCATACCTGAACCGCGCAGCGCCTTCGGGCCGGTGCAGCAGATCGATGCCGGCGTCCTGAACGTCGGATATGCGGAAACGGGCCGCGCCGGCGCGCCAGCGGTGATCCTGCTGCACGGCTGGCCATACGACATCCACAGTTTCGAAGAGGTCGCCCCGCGGCTGGCGGCAAGGGGCTACCGGGTGATCGTGCCGCATCTGCGCGGCTATGGCACGACGCGCTTTTTGTCCAACGACACGTTCCGCAATGGCCAGCCTGCGGCCCTCGCGCTCGACATCGTTGCGCTCATGGACGCCCTCAAGATCGAGAAAGCCGTCATCGCCGGGTTCGACTGGGGAGCGCGGACGGCGGCCATTATGGCGGCGCTCTGGCCCGAGCGGTGCAAGGCGATCGTCTCGGTTAGCGGATACCTGATTGGCAACCAGGCAGCGGGCAAGATTCCCTTGCCGCCCGACGCCGAGTTCCAGTGGTGGTACCAATATTATTTTGCGACGGAACGCGGCCGCGCGGGCTACGAAAAGTACCGGCATGAATTTGCGAAGCTCATCTGGCAGCTCGCTTCGCCCAAGTGGAACTTCACCGACGCCGCGTTCGATCGGAGCGCGGCGTCGTTCGACAATCCCGATCACGTCGCGATCGTCATTCACAATTATCGCTGGCGACTCGGTCTCGCTCCGGGCGAGTCGAGGTTCGACGAGATCGAGCAGCGGTTGGCAGCGGCGCCGGTGATCAGCGTGCCCACGATCACGCTGGAAGGCGATGCGAATGGCGCGCCGCATCTCGATCCCAAAGCCTATGCGGCGAAGTTCGTCGGCAAGTACGCGCATCGGCTGATCACGGGTGGCGTCGGGCACAATCTGCCGCAGGAAGCGCCCAAGGCGTTCAGCGACGCAGTGGTCGAAGTCGACGGCTACTGAGGGAGCGTCACATGGTGCGGGCGTTGGGCATCATCGTGCTTCTGGTCGGCTGCCCCCGGACGACGCTGGCCTCTCAAGGTCGGACCGAGGGCCTGGCAGCCTGGGCGCAGGTGTACTCGGTCTTGGTGTACCCGCGGTGCATCAACTGCCACACGGCAACCAACTATCCGCAGCAAGGAGACGACCGCCACCGTCACTTTGCCAACGTCATCCGCGGTCCGGAAGGGAAGGGTGTGCCGGCACTCACCTGCGCGACGTGTCATCAGCAGACCAATGCCAACAGCACCGGAGTGCCCGGGGGACATGACTGGCACCTGGCGCCGCTCTCTATGAAATGGCAGGACCTGAACGATCAGCCGCTGTCGAGCACCGCGGTGTGTCGTGCCATCACCGATCGCTCGAAGAATCACGGACTCGACGGGCGGGGCCTGTTGAAGCATCACGCAGAAGAGTCGCTCGTCCTTTGGGCTTTCACTCCGGGGAAGCGACCAGACGGGACGATGCGAACGCTCCCGCCACTAAAGCATGAAGAGTTTGTCGCCGCCACCCGTCGCTGGGTCGAAGCCGGGACACCGTGTCCATGACCACCTACCAACTCAGCGTCAACGGCGAGCGGCGTGAAGTGAGCGTCGATCCGTCCACGCCGCTCCTGTGGGTCCTGCGTGAAGAACTCAAGATGACGGGCACCAAGTACGGCTGCGGCATCGGCGCCTGCGGCGCGTGTACGGTGCACCTCGGCGGCGTGGCGACGCGTTCCTGCCTCATACCGGTCGAGCTGATTGCTGACCGTCCGATCGTCACGATCGAAGCTATCGGACAGGGTCGCGTCGGCCGCGCTGTCCAGGACGCCTGGGTGGAGCAGGACGTGGTGCAGTGCGGGTACTGCCAGAGCGGGCAGATCATGAGCGCGGTCGCGCTCCTCACCGCGAACCCTGTGCCCACCGACACCAACATCGAGCAGTCCATGGGTGCGAATCTCTGTCGGTGTGGAACCTACGTGCGCATTCGCGCGGCGATCCATCGTGCCGCGGCGCAGTTGAGAACATGAGGCTCTCGCGCGAGCTGACCCGCCGCAGCTTCCTGCGGGTCTCGGCCGGGGCGGCCGGTGGTTTGCTGGTGTCGCTCCATGTGGATCTCCCGACGTTCACGAGCCAAAGGCGTCAAGGAGCACAGTCCAAGACGTATCCCCCGGACGCGTTCATTCATATCCGAGCCGATGGCCAGATCGTGATCACGGTCAATCGGGTGGAGTTGGGACAGGCGGTTGCTACCGCCTTACCCATGATCCTCGCGGAGGAATTGGACGCCGACTGGTCCCAGATCGTCGCCGAGCTCGCGCCGGCGGCGGATATCTACAAGGATCCTGTCTACGGCTTCCAGAATACCGGCGGCTCAGCGACGATCGCGAACTCGTTTCAGCAGTACCGTGAACTAGGTGGCAGGACGCGAGCCATGCTGGTCGCCACCGCCGCGGATCGTTGGCACGTCGCGCCTGCCTCCTGCCGGACGGAGAGCAGCGTGGTGTATGGGCCGGGAAATCAGTCCGCTCGCTACGCCGAGCTCGCGGATGATGCCGCGAAAATGCCGGTTCCCGAAACGGTGGCCCTCAAGGATCCCTCGACGTTTCGTCTCATCGGGACGAGCGTGCGACGCCTCGATAGCCGAGCAAAGTGCGACGGGTCCCAGCAGTTTGGGTTGGACCTCGACCTTCCTGGAATGCTGGTGGCCGTCGTGGCTCGGCCACCGCTGTTCGGCGGACGGGTAAAGACAGTCGATGACACCGAGACGCGCAAGCTCGCTGGCGTGCGCGACGTGTTCGAGATCCCGCTGGTCAACGGCAGCGCCGTTGCCGTAGTGGCCGACCGGTTCTGGACCGCTAAACAGGGCCGCGACCGGCTGGCCATCGACTGGGATCTCACCGGGATCGAACGTCCGGACAGCGCGGAGCTGTGGAGCAGGTTCGCCGCACTGGCGGGTACCGCTGGCAACGTCGCCCTGAACCGCGGTGACGAGCACGCACTGGATCAGATTCCCCAGGCTCGCCGGATCGTCGCCGAGTACCGGCTCCCCTACGTGGCGCACACGCCGATGGAGCCGCTGAATGCCACCATCCAGTTCGACGGCGACCGCGCCGAAGTGTGGGTCGGCTCTCAATTCCCGACCTACGACCAGGCGGCCGTAGCGCAAGTGTTGGCCTTGAAGCCGGAAGATGTCACGTTCCACATCCAGTTCGCCGGCGGGGGTTTTGGCCGGCGCCAATCATTCGATTCCAACGTCCCGCGCGAAGCGGCGGCGATCGCCAAGCGCCTGCGTGGCATACCGGTCAAGCTGGTGTGGACCCGCGAAGACGACGTCCGGGGCGGCTACTACCGACCCATGTTTCTCCATCGCGCAGAAGTCGGAATCGGTCCCGATGGGATGCCGGTTGCGTGGAAGCACGTTACCGTAGGCCAGTCGTATCTCGTCGGGACTCCGTTCGAGTCCTTCCTGGTGAAGAACGGGGTCGACTTCGATACGGTGGGGGGAATCACCGCCAGTCGCTATGCCATTCCGAACTTGCACGTTTCCGCCCACCATCCCCAGGTCAACGTGCCACCCGCGCAATGGAGATCCGTTGGCTATACCCACACCGCGTTCGTGCTCGAGACGCTGGTGGACGAGCTGGCCACGCGGGCGCAGGCGGATCCGATTGCCTATCGGCTCAGGTTGCTGCAGCGGGACGCCTCGAGACTGCGCGCGGCACTCGAGCTGTTGGATCGGGTGAGCGATTGGCGTCGCCACTTGCCGCCCGGACATGCCGCCGGAATCGCCTGCGTGGAGTACGAGGGAACGGCGGTGGCATTGGCGGTCGACCTAACGCTCGAAAACAGGCGTCCCAGAGTCCGTCGGGCGACGGTGACGGTCCATTGCGGCGTGGCGGTAAACCCGTTGTCGATCGAGAGCCAGTTCCAGGGCGGTCTGATCTTTGGGATGACGCAGCTCTTGCCGAAGGGAGCGATCACGCTCAAGGACGGCCGCGTGGAGCAGCGGAACTTCGACGGCTTTGTGCCGCCCTATATGGGGGATGCGCCGGCCACCATCGATGTCCACATCGTGCCGAGTAGCGAGCGGCCGACGGGATGTGGCGAACCTCCGGTTCCAGTCATCTCGCCTGCGGTCGTCAACGCGCTCGCGAGGCTCACCGGCAAGCGTTACCGCACGCTGCCGCTCGTGAGCCTGTAATTCCCCTGGCTCGAGTTAGGCGCGTTCGGGGTCTCCCAGGTCGGCGAGCAGCCGCAACCGCTCTCTCGCTACGCCGTGACCGCGCCAGTGGCGGGCACCACCGCAAGTTGCTATGTCATTCTGAACTTGCACGTTTCCCCCACCATTCCCGGGTTAACGTAACCACCCGCGCAATGGAGATCCGTTGGCTATACCCACGCCGCGTTCGTGCTCCAGACGCTTGTGGACGGGCTGGCCATGCGGGCGCACGCAGACCCGATCGCGTATCGACTCAGGTTCCTGCAGCGGGAGGCCTTGAGACTGCGTGTGGCGCTCGAGCTGCTGGATCGGGTGAGCGATTGGCGTCGCCACTTGCCGCGCGGACATGCCGCTGGGACCGCCTGCGTCGAGTACGAGGGAACGGCCGTCGCCTTGGCGCTCGACGTAACGCTCGAAAACCGGCGTCCCGAGACAGACCTCGCCGCAGCCGTGGCGAAGCGCATAAAGCCTTCCGCGCCCGCTTCGAATTCTGTAACTTCCAGCCGCAGCAATTCTTAGGTCCGTAGCTCAATTGGTAGAGCACCGGTCTCCAAAGACGGCGGGTCCCTGCGGGCCCGCCGTTTTAATGCTCACCGACGGTCATGTACGACCACTAAGTCCCTCCAAATCCACCACGGACCGGCAAACTGTTCGCTGCGCTCAGTCGCTCGCGGTCGCGGTGCCCCGCAGTGTTTCTCCACCGCAACCGTCCACGGCGACTATGAGTCGGTGCATGGATTCATCTTGCGCCGCACCGGCGCGTAGTGCACGAGGAAGAGAGGTTCGAGTGCGCTCGACCCGAGGCGCCACCAGGCCCCCAAGCCACGGAGCCGTTGCAGGTACTCCTTCTCCGTCACCGTGACCGTGAGAGTGTCATCAGGCGACGCGGCGGCGCAGCGGGGGTGGCGAGATCGAAGCAGCTCGATAGTCATTGCTGGGCGCGTTCGGAGGCCGCTGGTGTTCGATGCTCCGTGAGCTGCAGCTGCTGCGCCGCCATGTCGCGGCTGACCCACACGACGCGGTCACCACACATGATCGCGTCCACCGGATAGGGTTGCCGCGCGAACGACGCTGCATCCGAGGTCGCAACTTGCGTCCCGGGGAAGTAGTAGAAGCAGCGCTCGCCGTCCGGGTGGCTGTGGATCACTCCCACGGTGCCGGCCCACCCTGCGTCCTCGCACGTCTGCTTGGGGAGGACGCGCGTCGGAGTTGACTGGGCTGGATCCACGTCCGCTGGAGCGATGCGTTCCACGATCACCGCGTCGCCTCTAATTGTGCCGATCATGCAGCCCATGAACTCGGTGACGTAAGAGCGGTACTGTAGGAAGAGGTAACGCCGAGCTTGGGCCGACAGCAGGAGCACGCGCACCGGCGTCACGCCCATTGAGGGTCCCGGCGCGGGCCGTAGTGCGAGGACGGCTGTGATGCCTGCCACGCCGACGGCAGCGCGGATGATGACGGAGCGTCTCAGACCCTTTACCAAACTCCAGAGTCGAACTACGGCATGTAGCACCGCCGAGAGACCGGTGTACGCTTGCGACGGTGCGTTTACGACAGTGCAGAGTGCCATTGACAGGACAAAGGATTGCGAGTCGCGCGAAGCGAGCCAATAGCGCGTTCGTACCATCCCCGTCTACAGCCATCACGGCAGGGTTGCCGCGATTGAGCAAGCGATGCCAAACGGAAGCTGGGTGGGCGGGCCGCTATTCGATGAGCCCACGCTGCTGCGCGTGAGTCACCGCCTCAAGGCGGGTGTGGGTGCGGAGCTTGCGGTTGATGTGGTGCAAGTGGTTGCGGAGCGTCTGCGCGGAAATGCTTAGTTTGCGGGCGATGGTCGTGGAGTTGCGGCCTTCGGCGAAAAGCTTCAAGATGCGGCGCTCCTGCTCGGAGAGCGGCTCGACGGGGGCGTGATGGGCCTCGTCGCCGGCGAGATCAACGAGTTGTCGGGCGAGGTCGACCATGCGGTAGAATCGCTCCTCGTTACGCCGGCGCTGGTCGACGTCGCGCTCCAACCGCACGAAGAGTCGCCGTCCTGTGCGCTGGTTGTCGAAGACGATGGTTGAGACGTTCACCCAAATCCGGCCCCTAGACTGGGTGCGTACCTCCAAGTCGAAATTCGGGATTACGCCGGACGTTCCGTCCCAGCGACGGGTCGCCGCTTCCGCGCCCCCTGCGAGCGCGCTGGTGCCCAACGTGTCGCGCGCCTCGAGCACTTCGTCGATGTTGCGGTGGAGCACCTCGCTCGCCGAGTAGCCGAACAGCCGCTCCGCGGCTCCGTTCCAGGAACAGATCTCGCCACTCTCGGTGACCGTGTACGCGGCGTCCGCCGTCTGCTCAAGCAGCGCAAACAACTCCGTTTCGAGCATTCCTCGCCTCGCGACCTCCTCGGCCGGAAATGCTAGCGCTTCAGCGCCACGTCGGCCAGACCGGTGTCCCGCGCAGGACACGCGTCTCTCCACACGGTACGAACGCTTCATTGTCGGCTCAGGGGCCCCGCCATAACCATACTCCGTCGCACAACGCACTCAGAGAAGCTCGGCATTCCCTTGTAAAGGAGCCTCAAGTATGAAACAGCTCGCACTTACTGCCCTCGCCGGGGTCCTCGGCGTCGGGATGCTTGTCGCATCCCCTGACTCCGCAACGGCCCAGGAGATGGCGCCCGCCAGCGCCTACAGGATTCACGCTGACACCTCAGCGCGCCAGCAAAAAGCGCCGCCGGGCGGTGCCTACAAGAAGGTCAGCACGCTCGTCGCGCTCCCGGACTTCGTCCCCGGACTCGGCACCCTGTACGTCGATCCCGCCACGCTGCCCGCGGGGCCGTTTCTCGCCTACGACCACCAAGGCAACCTGGTGAGCTCCATCTACATGATCCCGCTCAAGGACATGAACGCTCAGAAGGCGTTCAGCGATCTGAAGGTCGGTCGTGAGCGCGCCGATCACGTAGACATCGTTTTCAACGCGGGCCACCCGGGCGTGGCGGAGCCGCACTACCACGTGATCGTGTGGTACATCTCGCCGCAGCGCGCGGCCCAGCTCGCCAAGTGACGACACCGTCACGCCGCGAGTTCCTGAAAGCCGGCGGGCTGGCGCTCGTCGGCTTTGGGCTCGTGTCAGACCGGCGCGCGCCCCTAGCTGCGCTCCTCGGAGCGCGGTCCCGTTCGACGGCCGCTCTCGAGGTGATCGAGATGCGGAGCGACGCGCTCGGCTCCCGGGTATGGTTCGACCCGATTGGGCTCTACGTGGAACCGGGTGCGACGGTGCGCTGGATCGTGCGGGAGAACGTGCACACGACGACCGCCTACCACCCGCAGAACGATCATCATCCGCTGCGAATTCCCGAGAGCGCCGTGGCCTGGGACTCGGGGTTCCTCGTGCACCCGGGCGATCATTTCGAGGTCACGCTCACCGTACCTGGGGTCTATGACTATTACTGCATGCCCCACGAAGCGGTCGGGATGGTAGGCCGGATCGTTGTGGGGCAGCCGATCGGGCCGGGCGCCGAGCCGTTCGACTACTGGGTGGGCAGGGCGGGAACGGACAGCTGGCGTCACGTGCCCGAGGCGGCCCGTCAGACCTTGCCGAGCGTCGCGCAGGTCCTCCACGAGCGCCGAGTGCATCCGCCCGGGCCGCGGAGATGACATGGGAGCGGCCACGGTCGCCCAGTCGGGCAAGCACGACTCTCTGGGAGAGGGCGTCAGGCTCGGACTCGTCGTCGCGACCAGCATCTGGGTCTGGCTCGCCGTGGTCGACGCGGTCGTGGGCGAACCGTTCCGCACGTTCACGGTGTTGGGCGGCGTCGCCTTGTTCACGACGATGCATTACGTGCTCAACGTGGCGTACGGCGCCGGCATTGTGGCCGCCATCCACGGCGCGGCACGAGAACCGAGTCTGGTCATCGCCGTAGCCTTCGGGTTCCCGATCGTCGAATTCGTGTTCGCGCTCGTCACGGTCCTGCTCTCGCATCTCGGACTCGGGCAGCTCGCCTGGGTCCGAATCTTTGGCGGGAGTCTGATCGGTACGGCAATCGCGATCGTCATCCTCGCTCGACGGCATCCGCTGGCGGCAGAGGTGCGGCAAGCTGAAGAGGAAGCCAATGACTGAATGTCTTTTTGGGAAGGATGTGGAACAATGCTTAGACTCAATATCGCGCCGTCGGCCGGAAGGTGGCGCCCGTCAACAACCGTGGGACGGACACTCACGGCGATAGTGGGGCTGGTTACCCTTTCGCTCGCCGTTCCCGTGAGTGCTCAGCAGCAGGGGGTGGTGGATCCAACCTGGCTGCGTTTCGATACAGCCGCCAAAACGGTCCGCTTCCAGTTGATCGCTGGGCTCACCGGGCTGAACGGCGCCCTGAACTTCAACGGGTTCCGTGACGGGGCGCTCACGCTCGAAGTACCGGTAGGGTGGAAGACGGAGATCGACTTCCGCAACCACGACGGGATGTTGCCCCATAGCGCCGAGGTCATCGCTCCGCGCACGCCGCTGCCGACGCAGTCCGTCGATCCCGCCATTCCGCGGGCCTTCACGTTGAAGCTCGGGGAAGGGCTTCCTTCGGAGGCGAAGGACATCCTGGCCTTCACCGCGCAGCCTGCAGGGGAGTACTTGATCTTCTGCGGCGTGCCCGGACACGGCGCCTCGGGGATGTGGATCCGGCTCCGAGTCAGCGCGACGGCCCAGACGCCGTCGTTGCTGCTCACGCCAGCGGTGGGCTCGAGCTGAGACTCAGCGATCGGCCGCTGGGGGAGACGAACGAATGCGAGAGGAGAAGAATGGCTCACGGAGCAAGGGAGCGCGCTATGAGAGAATCCCTGGCAAGTGTCGAACCCCGAGGCGCCGAGCTGGATGCCGAGATGAGATCGTCGGACCAAGGCACTTCACCGAGTTCTCATGTTCAGACTTTCGTCCTCTCCGGGTATCACGGGAGGCCGACGCGCGGCACGGTGACGATCCACGAATTCAACCGGGCGCAACGCTGGCGCCGGGCTCTTCGTGGGGTCGGCACGTGGTGGAGCGCAGCACTGCTGTCGGTTTTGGTTCCCGTGGCCCACTTCGTGCTCGTTCCATCGTTCTTGCTCTATGGCATCTGGCAGTTCGTCCAGCGGGTTGGGACGGCGGAGCTGGCGACCGACGCCCGCGGCACGTGCCCGGACTGCGGAAAGGAGCAGCCACTCGAGCTCGCCCCTCGGTGGCGCTCGCCGCAACCCGTCACCTGTCGATTCTGCCATCGTGGACTACAGCTCTCGCTCCCGACGGCCTGACCAAAGTGTTCCCAGTTACGGACACTCGCGGCGATGGTGGAGTTTGTCACCCTTTCCGCCGCAATGTGCTAGCGACGATGGCGCTTCTCAACTGGTCCATGTGTAACGTGCGATTCACACGCTCAAGTCCCACGGCCTTCGCGACGAGAGCCGAGAGCAGGATTCGTACCGCCCTGATCCACGCCCGTCACGCGGGTCATCGAGCAGTGCCTCGTCGAAGTGCGGCCGCCGCGGGCGCGTCGACGAACCAGCGCACGCGCCCGGCGGTGGGTGCGATCAGCTGGGCGGGCAGTCGGTGCGGTTGCCTGGGGCCCTCCAACACCTGCCGCAGGATGGCGGCCTTGGCGACGCCCGTGACGAGAAAGGCGACCTCGGCCGCCGCATTGATGATGACTGGGCTGAGCGTGACCCGCCACGCCGACACCGCTTCCACGTATTCAGCCGTCACCCAGCGCTGACCGTCGTGAAGTGCCGCCGCGCCCGGGAAGAGCGACGCCGTGTGCCCGTCCTCGCCCAGACCCAAGAGCACGAGGTCGATTCGCGCCCCGGGCGTGTCACGCGGGGAGCCCGTTGGCGTCCGGAGTACGCCTCGAATTACTCGCTCGTAGCTGGTGGCCGCTTCGGCAGGATCGTCTTCGCCGGAGATCCGGTGCACGTTCGCCGCGGGGATAGGTACATGGTCGAGCAGCGCCTCGCGTGCCATCCGATAGTTGCTCGCCGGGTGGTCCGGCGGCACACAGCGCTCGTCACCCCACAAGACCTGGACTCGCGACCAATTCACGTTCGAAGCAGCAGGCTCTACCGCGAGTCGTGCGTACACGCTCCGCGGGGTTGATCCACCCGACAGCGCCACCACGAACTCTCCACGCGCGCGAATCGCGTCGTCGGCGGTCGCGACGAATCGTCGGGCCACGGCCTCGGCGACGAGAGAGGCGATCGGAAACACCTCGAGCTCGAAACCCATGCGCCCCGATCCTCAGTGCGCCCCGATCCTCAGTCTTCCGCCCGTCGGAGCGCGTCCACCCGTCCGTCAGGGTGACCGACGAGGACCTGGTCCGCCATTCCGAGAAAGAACCCAGTGTCCACGATACCGGCGATAGCATGGAGTGCCCGCTCGAGCTCACGCGCGGCCTGTCGGTCCCGCATCGGCTCCCGGAGTGTGCAGTCAAGGGTGAGGTTTCCGTTCTCCGACACGAGCGGCCTTGACCCTGTGCTGTTCATTCGGAGGGCAGGTGTCAGTCCGAGCGCCTTGAGCTTCTTCGTCGCGAGCCACTGCGCGAACGGGACCACCTCGACCGGCACCGGCCCGCGCTGGCCCAACCCACGGACCAGCTTTTCCTCGCCGACGAGAATTACCAGGCGCCTGGAGGCCGCGGCCACGATGCGTTCGCGCACCAGGGCACCGCCGCACCCCTTCACCAGGTCGAGGTTCGGCGCCACCTCATCTGCGCCGTCGATCGTGATGTCCAGTTGAACGTCTTCGCCCAACTCGATGAGCGGGATGCCGGCCTTCCTCGCCGTGTACGCTGAGGCATGTGAGGTCGGGACGCCAGTGACCCGCAATCCGTCCTCCCGGCGCAGCCCCAGGGTCGTGATGAACAGGGAGGCGGCGCGGCCGGAGCCGAGGCCCACCCGCGACCCGTCGGCGATAAGCTCGAGCGCCTTCGTGGCCACCGCGTGAACGCCCGGATCATCGAGACCGCCCGCGACGCTGGCTCGGTCGCTCATGCGCGGCTCACGTTGCCGGGGCACGCCAGCCACCGATGTCCGCCGCGAGCTTCATCGCAGCGGCCGGACCCCAGCTGCCCGGTTCGTACTGGAGCGCCGGCACGACATTGCCGAGAATCCCTTGCACGACAGCCCACGCCGCCTCGACGCCGTCCTCACGGGCAAAGAGCATCGCATCTCCGTCCATTGCGTCGCCGAGCAGCCGCTCGTATGGCGTCATCTCGTCGCCGGCGGGACGATGCGTGACTTGGAGTTCGGTCGGCTCAGACACCAGTTTCTCCCCCGGCTGCTTCACCCGCGCGCCGATCGCGATCTCTACCTCGGGACCCAGCCGGAACCGCACGTAATTCGTTTCGCCGTGGGCGAGCCTCATCACCGGAGGTCGCTTGAACGAGACAATCACCTCGGTCGCCGTCGCCGCGAGCGCCTTGCCGGCGCGGATGAGGAACGGCACGCTCTCCCAGCGCCACGAATCGATATGAAGCCGCACCGCCGCGAACGTCTCGACTGTGGAGTCCCGGGCAACATTCTCCTCCGCGCGGTACCCGTGGAACTGCCCGCGTACGACACAATCGGGCGTCAGCGGCCGGATCTTGCGGAAGACCCGCACCTGCTCGTCGCGGATCCCTTCCTTATAGTCCAGGTCGGGGGGTTCCATGGCGAGGAATCCCACCACCTGCAGCATGTGGTTCTGCACGACATCTCGAATGGCGCCGGCCTCTTCGTAGAAACGCCCGCGTCCCTGGAGACCGAACCGTTCCGCCATTGTGATTTGGACGCTCTCGACGTAATGGCTGTTCCACACGGGCTCCAGGAAGGTGTTCGCGAAGCGGAAGAGCAGGAGGTTCTGCACCGACTCTTTGCCGAGATAATGGTCGATGCGGAAGATGTGCTTCTCATCGAACACCTGATGCAGCGTCGCGTTGAGTGCCCGCGCACTCGCGAGGTCGCGCCCGAATGGCTTTTCCACCACGATGCGCGCGTTGCGGGCACACCCCGAGACGCCGAGCCCCTGGGCCACGATCTCGAACATGTCGGGCGGAATGGCGAGATAATACAGCGGGCGCTTCGCATCGCCGAGCGCCGCTCGCAGCGCGACAAACGTGTCCGGGCGGCTGTAATCGCCCTCAACGTATTGTAGACTCGCCGCGAACTTGGCGAACGCCGCGTCATCCACGGCTCCATCCTGCTCTACGCTGCGTCGCGCGTGGGCGCGAAATCGCTCCAGCGTCCACCCGGAGCGCGCCACGCCGATCACCGGCATGAGCAGCTGGTTGCGACGTGTCATCGCGTAGAGCGCAGGGAATATTTTCTTGAACGCGAGGTCGCCCGTCGCCCCGAAGAAGACCAGCGCGTCCGCTCGGTCGGGATTCATGCGCCCGCGCTCTTCTCCACGTGGCCTCCGAACTCGAAGCGCATGGCGGAGAGGAGCCGGTTCTGGAAGTCGGCCTCGCCACGCGAGGTGAACCGCCCGAACAGCGCAGCGGCGAGAACGTTGACCGGGACGGCCTCGTCGATTGCCGCTTCCAGCGTCCACCGCCCCTCCCCCGAGTCGGACACGCGGCCGGCGAAGCGGTCGAGCGCCGGGTCACCGGCGAGCGCGGCGGCAGTCAGATCGAGTAGCCAGGACGCGATCACGCTGCCGCGGCGCCACACCTCGGTGATGTCGGCGAGGTTGAAATCATACCGGTAGGCGGTGGGATCGCGGAGCGGCGTCGTCTCGGCGTCCGGCGTGGCGGCGCTGTGTCCCACGTCCGCGTGCTTGAGGATGTTGAGCCCCTCCGCGTACGCCGCCATCAGTCCGTATTCGATGCCGTTGTGGACCATCTTCACGAAGTGGCCCGCACCGCTCTGGCCGCAGTGGAGATACCCATGTTCCGCGGTCCCGCCCCGTTGCTCGCGCCCCGGAGTCCTGGCGAGCGACCCGGCACCCGGCGCGAGGGTGGCGAAGATCGGATCGAGCCGGCGCACGACCTCGGCCTCGCCCCCGAGCATGAGGCAGTATCCCCGATCGAGGCCGAAGACCCCACCGCTGGTGCCGCAGTCCACGTAGTGCAGCCCCCTGTCGGCCAGCCGCTTGGCGCGGACAATATCGTCGCGGTAATACGAGTTGCCGCCGTCGATCACCACGTCACCGGCGTCGAGCTTGGGGAGGAGCGCGTCGAGCGTGGCATCGACGGCCGCTGCGGGCACCATCAGCCAGACGGCGCGCGGCTTGGCGAGCCGAGTCGCCAGATCATCCAGCACCGTCGCGCCGATGGCACCCTCTACGGCCAGCGCGTCCACCGCTGCCGCCGCTACGTCGTGTACTACGCATTCGTGGCCGCCGCGCATGAGGCGACGCACCATGTTGGCGCCCATGCGCCCGAGTCCGATCATCCCCAGCTGCATGCAATCCTCCCCTGGCCGCCCGCCGCCGATGCGGGCCGATCCCTCAGTGACGCTGCGGGCCCCGGTCCATTGCCACGGTGAAATCCTGACCTTCCCAACGACCCGGCTCAGTCCAGAAGAAGGTGAATCGCAGGGGCGCTTCCTGATCGGGGGGGACTGAAAGATCCACGTAGTCGATCCCGGCCGCCGTACCGGCGGAGGGTGCCTCCTGCACATTGTGCCACTCGTTGCCGCTCCAGTGCAGGCGGAAGGGTGCCTGCGCCTGCACGCGCAGCGTCCAGCCCGGCCGCATCGCCCGGACGCGCCGGTTGAACGTCCAGACCTCGAGGGGCTGGCAGGCGCGCCGACCCTGCCCCAGGTAGCGCGCCGCGACGCTGGGGATGCGATCGAACACGGCGCCGTCACGCGCCGACCGCAGCAGTTTGATGTACTCCGCGTGCGCCCACATCAGCGGCATCGCGGACCCGGTGGGCCGTCCCAGGTACATGAAGTACTCCGGCCGATCGGACTCGTCCCACACTTGCTCGGGCAAGAGCCCCGTGGCGCTGGCAAAGCCCTCCATCGCTTTGATGAACGTTCGGGCGTCGCGCCCCGCGGCCAATTCATAATGGCCCCGCTCCCCGGTGAGCAGCGGCCACGCGCGACCCTTTCCCCAGCCTTCGTACGGCCCGCCATTCTCCCGCTGGCCATAGCCGTCGTGGTTATAGCGATGCCAGCAGGGACCGAGTGGCGTATTCACTTTGAGCACGGCGTCCACGACACGCAACGAGTCCTCGATCAACGGGTCGTCGAACCTGCGGATCCCGTAACGCACCAGTTCGAGGAATCCCGCATCCACGACGTCCTTCGCTGGGAACTCGAACGGCTCCCCCGGCGGGCGGTTCCGCACCTGCAGGAGGCCGTGGTCCGCGTCTTCATCGGGCTCCGGATCACCGGGGGCGACGGGGTGGATGCGGATGAAATGTCGGCTAATGCCCGGGACGAGGGCGCCTGCGGTCGTGACGGTCCAGGCGTCCACGTGACACTCGAGGAAGTCGGCGTATTCCTCGAAAAAACGCGCAGTCTGCGGGTCGCCCCGATCCGCGGCGAAGCTCGCGGCGCACATGAGGGCCGCGATGTTCACGGCGAGCGTGGACGGGGAGTAGCCGCTGTTCTCCTCCCATCGCTCTTGCGGCGTGACGGGGCCCTCGCGGACCAAGTACCCGGCCGCACGCACCACCAGCGAGTAGGGATCGAAATCGCGGAGCGCGTTCACCTCACGCAACCGCCAGGCGAGCAATATCGGGAACGCGACCTCGTCCAGCTGGATGCCCTGCCGGTACGGCTCGCCATCGATCCAGAAGTTCTGATAGAAACCGCCGTCGGGACGCTGCGCGCAGGCGAGATAAATGAGGGCTCGCAGCGGCAGGTCCGTGTTGCCCGACGCGAGCAGCCCGAGCGCGCTGTGCACCATGTCACGGGTCCAGACGAGATGGTAGCCACCCAGGTCTTCATCTCCCTTCGCCTCGCCCCAAGGGATCGAGAGCGACGCGATCGTCGCCCCCTGATAGGTCTTGTCCTCGTGGGCGAGCAGCAGGCTATGGCTCGCGTGGTACAACCGGCCGCCGTCCGTGGACAACGCCGCGAGCGGCTCGATCGTCCGGCGCGCGCGGGTCCACTGCTCGACGAAACGCTGCTGTTGGTCGGCGAACGGGAAGCCGAGGGACTGGAACAGCGTGGTCAGCGCGTTATGGAGCGAATCGCCGAAGGCCAGCCCCAGCACAAACTCGTGCCCGCGGGCGAGATCGAGCTCACCGGTGAGGGCGATATTCCCGTCCACGGCGGCGTCGAACTCCCAGTCCATCTCGTAGTTCTCAGCCAGATCGGTCCAGCCGTCCGACCGACCCACATAGCCGCACGAGCACCGCAAGAATGGGATCGTGGCCGCGAGCGCGAGCCAGACCGGTCCCTTGTGCGCCACGAGCACCTCGCGCCCGTTCTGGACCGCCACGAACCCGCTGTTTCCCCAGCCACTCCCATCGAGGTGCGGCGCGAGCAGCGCGAACAGTCGGAGCGTCTCGAGCGACTCCGGGACCGCGGTGACCCGCGTCCGGATCAGGACACACGCCTGATGGGGACTCGTGATGATCTCTTTCTCGATACGGTAGCGCTGCTCCGGATCGACGCTCGTGACCCGAACTCCCAGGGAGCGGTCGTCGATGTACTCCGACGTGCACTTCAGGTGTCGCCGCTCGTCGTGGAAGAACGAGCTGCCGTCGGTGATGAGATACTGGAGGTCGCGGATCTGGGGGCGATCCACGGTCGGGTAATACACCTCGTTCAGCACGCCGCGCGACATCGTGAACCACACGCGGCTCGACGCGGCATAGGCCGTGCCCACGGCGTCCTTCGCGCTGCGCGTCCAGCGCGGCGCGATGCCGGGGTGCCCGAACGCCTGGCGTGCTGTGCGGACAACGGCCATTTACTGGCTCATCTCCGCCCGACACCGCTCCGCCGCGACTGCCGCAGCGCCGAGCAGTCCGACGCTGCCATTCGTGATGACGCCGACGGGGACGCGGCGCATGAAGGGGGAAAGGCGCCCCTTGGCGCGAAACGCGGCCAGAAAGGGCCCGTTCTTGAGCTTCGTCACGATCCGCGGCGCGATCCCCCCGGCCACGAAGACGCCGCCCGTCGCGAGAGCGGTCAGGGCCAGGTCCCCCGCCACCGCGCCGAGCAGCGAGGTGAACCGGTCGAGCGCAGCGGCGCAGAGCGGATCCGTTCCGTCCAGACCGTGCTGCACAATGACGGCCGCGGGATCCTGTCGACCCATCTCAGCCCGGACTGCGTCGTTCTCCACGACGAGGCCTGCCGCCGCGAGATGCCGGTAGATGGCGATCAGGCCGGGTCCCGAAACGACCCGCTCGCGGGAGACACGCCCGAACTCATCCTGCAGCGAGCGGCGGAGCTCCCACTCGACCTGGTCACGCGCCGCGAACTCCGCATGCCCACCCTCCGACGCATGGACGCGATAGTGGCCGCCATCCCAGGAGAGAAACGCCTCCCCGAGCCCCGTGCCCGCGCCGATGAGCGCGACGGGGCCGTGGGCGATCGGCTCTCCATCTTGGAGGGTCTCGACGTCCTTCGGCCCGAGCAGGGCGAGCCCGTGACCGACGGCGTCGAAGTCATTGATGACGGAGGTATGGGCGATCCCGATCGCCGCAGCCAGTTCGCGCTCGTCTATGGTCCACGGCAGGTTGGCCGTCCGGGCCACGCCGTCGATCACGCGGCCGGCGACCGCGAAGCAGGCCCACTCGAGTGACCTCCCCGCTTCCCCGAGGAAGCGCTGCACAATCGGCGCGAGGCCGGGAGCTTCCTGAGACGCGAACCGCTGCTCTCCTTCAATGCGCGCGCGCCCGCCATCGACATCGATGATCGCGAGCCGTGCGTTCGTGCCACCGATGTCGCCGGCGAGCACTCTCACGGCGCCTCCGCGCTGTGCCTCGTGCGCGCGGACCGCGACGCCAGCGCTCGTCCATACACCTGCACATATCCCTCGGCGGAGCGCCGCCAGCCAAAATCCTGGCTCATCGCTACGTGCATCATTCGCTCCCAGGAGCGTCCTTCCGCGTAGCGTTCGATCGCCCGCCGCGTCACGCGCGCGAGCGCCGCCGGCGCATACTCGTCGAACAGAAAGCCGGTCGCTCCGTCCTCGATCGTGTCGGCCAGCCCACCGACGCGACGAGCCACCGGAATGGTGCCGTAGAGCTGCGCGCGCATCTGTGTCAGGCCGCAGGGCTCATACAGTGACGGCATCAGCAGCATGTCCGCCCCCGCCAGCAGCTCGTGCTCGACTCGATCGGTGAAGGTAACTTGTGCCGCGATGCGGTCGGGCGCGGCGGCGGCCCAGTCGGTCAAGGCCTGTTCATAACGCCTCTCCCCCCCTCCCAGAAACACGAATTGCGCGTCGCGTGTGGCCAACAGATCGCCTCCCAGAATTAAGTCGAGGCCTTTCTGTGCGACCAGGCGCGCGCTCATCGCGACTAGCGGGATCAGGGGGGTGGGTGCCAGACCGAAGGCCCGCTGCAGCGCGGCCTTGCAGCGCCGCTTGCCGGCCAGGTCGGCCGGCGAATACGGCGCTGGAATCGCAGGGTCCGCCTGGGGATTCCAGACGGCGCAATCGATTCCATTCAATATCCCGACGAGCCGATCTCCGAGCGCGGCAAAGCTGTCATCGAGCCCGAACCCACCCTGCGGCGTTCGCAGCTCTCGGGCATGCGACGGACTTACCGTGACCACGGCGTCGGAAAACGCCAGGCCACCTTTCAGGACGTTCATCTGGCCGAACCACTCGAGCGCCCGCCAATCGTAGAGCTCCGCGGCCAGTCCGAGGTCTGCGACGGTGTCGGGTGGGAAATGCCCCTGAAACCCCGCGTTGTGGACCGACAGCACCGTGCCCAGCCGGTCGTAGTCAGGCTCTCCGGCGTGCGCGGTCCGCAGGTAGACCGGAGCCAGGGCCGCATGCCAGTCGTGCGCGTGTAGGATCCGAGCGGGCGGCGCGATCCGGGGCAGTACCGCGAGCGCCGCTCGGGCGAACAGCGCGAATCGCCGGGCGTTGTCCGGGTAGTCCGACCCCTCCTCGCCGTAGATGCCCGGTCGATCGAAGTAGTCCTGGTGCTCGATGAAAAAGACGGCCGGGCCGGGACCGGGCTCCGCGAGCCGGAACAGTCGTGCGCCTTCCACCCGCGGTCCCACTTGGACCGGAAAGGGAGGGCCAACCGGATGGAGGCGGGATGCGACCTCTCGCACGCTGCGATGCAGCGGCATGACGACCGTGGTCGACATCCCTGACGCCGCTTGAAAGCGGGCCAGACCGCTGACCGCTTCACCCAGTCCCCCGGTTCGCGCCAGCGGCAAGTACTCCCACGCGAGGTGGACGACCCCAACACGCTGCGGGTGCTGCGGCGCCGGCGCGGGAACAATGCCGTCCGGGAGCCGCCGCGTGGCGGCACCGTGGCGTGACGGCGCGAGCGTGCTGGTTTGTTTGGGGGTCATAAGCCACCTCGGCGCATCGTTACGCGAATAGTCACGGGCGGCGTGGCGGAGCGCCAATAGCCCGTTCGTACCATAGGCGCCAACGCCAGTCACCGGGCGAGAATCGCCTTCGCCGTCGCGACGACGTGCTCCACGCTGAACCCATACCGCGCCATCACCTCGGGTCCCGGCGCCGACGCACCGAAGCGGTCCACCGCGATGATCGCGCCGTCCGGCCCGACGTACCGTTCCCAGCCGAACGGCGAGCCCGCTTCCACGCTGACCCTCGCGTGCACCGCGGGCGGCAGTACCGCTTGGCGGTATTCGGCCGATTGCGCCTCGAACAACTCCCATGACGGCATCGACACCACGCGGCTGCGAACGCCCTCGCCGGCGAGCTGCCGGTACGCCTCGAGCGCGAGCGACACTTCCGAGCCCGTCGCGATGAGGATGAGCTCGGGCAGCCCCTCACCCGCGTCGATCAGGACGTATGCGCCGCGTGCGGTGCCGGCGGCCGGAGCGAGCGTCGTCCGGTCGAGTACCGGCAGCTTCTGGCGTGTGAGCACCAGACCGACGGGCCCGCTCGTGTGCCGCATCGCGATCCGCCAGGCCTCGACCGTTTCGTTAGCGTCGGCCGGCCGGAGTAGCAGCAGGTTCGGCATCGCCCGCAGACTGGCCAGCTGCTCGACCGGTTGATGCGTTGGTCCGTCCTCGCCCAGGGCGATGCTGTCGTGGGTCCACACGTAGATCACGTGTCCCGCGCTCAACGCGGCGAGCCGGATACTCGGGCGCATGTAATCCGAGAACGTCAGGAAGGTCGCGCCGAACGGCACGACGCCCCCATGGTGCGCCATTCCCGTGAGGATCGCGGTCATCGCGTGCTCGCGGATCCCGAAGTGGAGGTTCCGTCCCGCGTACCCCCACACCCCGCCCGCCGCTCCCTGGGTCGGCGGAGTCTGCCCGTCCTTCGACAGGGTCGCGCCCTGGAAGTCCCCCTTGCCTTTCATCATTGTGCGCGTGGACGGATCGAGATCCGCCGACCCGCCGACGAGATTGGGCACCGATTCGGCTAGCGCCTCGATCGTCTTGCTACCTGCGTCGCGCGTGGCCACCGCACCGTCCTGGGGCGTGTACGTGGGCAGCTTGTCGTCCCAGTGCGGGGGCAGCTGGCCTGCCATGACGCGATCGAACTCGCCGGCGAGCTCCCCGTGTGCGGCACGGTAGCCGTCCATGACCTGCTGCCAGGCGGTGCGCCACGCCGCCCCGCGCGTACCGACCTTGTCGAATTCCCGCTGCGCCTCCTCCGGGACGTAAAACGTCCGGTCTTCCGGCCAGCCGTAGGCCCGCTTTGTCAGCCGCACTTCGTCCGCTCCCAGCGGCTCGCCGTGGGCCTGGAAGGTGTCCTGCTTGTGCGGACTCCCGAACCCGATGTGCGTGCGCGCCACGATAAGCGAGGGCCGGTTTTCCTCGGCGCGGGCTGCCGCGAGCGCCGCGTCCACCGCGGCCAGGTCCATCCCGTCCACGTGTTGGACGTGCCAGCCGTATGCCGCGAAGCGCGCCCCGACGTCTTCCGAGAAGGTGACGTTGGTGGTCGCCGAGAGGGTCACGCGGTTCGCGTCGTACAGCACGATCAGCCGGCCGAGCTGCAGGTCGCCGGCGAGCGATGCCGCTTCGGCGGCGACGCCCTCCATCAGGTCCCCGTCGCTCGCGATGACGTAGGTGCGGTGGTCCACGATCGAGTGACCCGGCCGGTTGAACGTGGCCGCCAGCCACCGTTCCGCGATCGCCATCCCGACGGCATTGCCGAATCCTTGGCCGAGCGGCCCCGTGGTCACCTCGATGCCGCTGCTGCTCCCGCGCTCAGGATGCCCGGGGGTTCGGCTGCCCCAGCGCCTGAAGTGCTTCAGGTCGTCCAGGGTGAGGTCGTACCCCGTCAGAAACAACAGGCTGTAGAGCAGCATGCTCCCGTGCCCCGCCGACAGGATGAACCGGTCGCGATTGACCCATTTCGGCTGTGTGGGGTCATGCCTGAGGTGTCGCGTCCACAGCACGTAGGCCATCGGGGCGGCGCCCATTGGCATTCCCGGATGTCCCGACGCCGCCTGCTCTACGGCATCGATGCTGAGCGCGCGGATGGTGTTGATGCAGAGATTGTCGATGGTGACCGTCTGGGCCGTCATCCAGCGCTCCCTCGCGAACCCCGGTAGCGGCGGATCAGCGCCGCCGTCGAGCTGTCGTGGGCGTCCGCGGCAGCCCCGGAGCCCCGCAGCTCGCCCGCGATCCGCTGTGCCAACGTCTTGCCGAGCTCCACACCCCATTGATCGAACGAGTCGATGTTCCAGATGACGCCCTGCGTAAACACGCTGTGCTCGTACAGCGCGACGAGCGAGCCCAGAGTCGCCGGCGTCAACCGCTCGGCGAGAATCGTCGAGCTCGGCCGATTCCCCTCGAAGACGCGGTGCGGCACGAGCCACGCCGGCGTCCCTTCGGCCGCGATCTCGCGCTCCGTCTTGCCGAAGGCGAGCGCCTCGGCCTGCGCGAACACGTTCGCCATGAGCAGATCGTGGTGACCGTCCAGCGGGTTCAGCGATCGGGAGAACGCGATGAAGTCGCACGGGATGAGCTTGGTGCCTTGATGAATCAGCTGATAGAACGAATGCTGTCCATTGGTGCCCGGCTCCCCCCAGAGAATCGGCCCGGTCTGGTAATCGACGCGGCTGCCGTCGAGCGTGGTGCGCTTCCCGTTGCTCTCCATCGTCAACTGCTGGAGATACGCGGGAAAGCGCTTGAGGTATTGGTCGTACGGCAACACCGCGACCGTCTGCGCATCGAAGAAGTCGCCGTACCAGACCGCGAGCAGCCCCATGATCACCGGGAGATTTCGCTCGAACGGCGCGGTGCGAAAATGCACGTCCATCGCATGGAACCCACCCAGCATGTCGCGGAAGTGCTCCGGGCCGATCGCCAGCATCGTGGACAGCCCGATCGCCGAATCCATCGAGTAACGCCCGCCGACCCAGTCCCAGAAGGGGAACATGTTGGCGGGATCGATGCCGAACGTCGCGACGCCCTCGCCGTTCGTCGACACGGCGACGAAGTGCTGCCGTACCGCCCGCTCGTCGCCGAGCTTGCGCAGGCACCAGGCACGAGCCGAGTGCGCGTTGGTCAGGGTCTCGAGCGTCGTGAAAGTCTTGGAGCAGACGATGAACAGGGTCTCCTCGGGGTCGAGGTCACGCGTGGCTTCCACGAGGTCCGTGCCATCGACGTTGGAGACGAAGCGCAACGTCAGGTCGCGCCGACTGTAATGCCGCAACGCCTCGTAGGCCATCGCCGGGCCGAGATCGGAGCCGCCGATGCCGATGTTGACGATGGTGCGGATCGGCCGCCCGGTGTGCCCGCGCCAGCGGCCGCTGCGCACCTCGTCGCAGAAGGCCGCCATGCGGTCGAGGACGGCGTGCACCTCGGCTGCTGCATCCGCTCCGTCGACCAGCATCCGCTCCCGCTTGGGAGCCCGTAGAGCGACGTGGAGCGCGGCCCGCCGCTCGGTCACGTTGATCTTCTGGCCGCGGAACATGGCATCGATGCGCCGGGCCAAGCCGCATGCCTCGGCCAGCCGGAGCAGCAAACCGAGCGTCACATCGGTTACGCGATGTTTCGAGTAGTCGAGATAGAGCCCGGCGGCTTCGGCGGTCAGACGCTCGCCCCGGCGTGGATCGTCGGCGAAGAGCTGGCGCAGATGCCGCTGGCTCATCTGCTGGTAGTGTTCAGCCAGGGCTTTCCACGCCGGGAGCGCGGTGAGCGGTGGCTGCGCCGTCATCGTTGGCCCGCACTCGTGGATGCCCCCTGCTGGAGCGTGGCGCTCTTCGACGCGATGCAGTCCAGCAGATCCTGCCATGACTTGTCGAAAGATACGGTCCCCTCGCGTTGGAGCCGGGTCGCGAGTGCCGCATCGTCCACCCCCTGCCGTCTGAAGGCGGCGATCGTGTTTTCGGCATCGCCACCATCGACCGGCATCACACCGCGCAGCTGCCCGTGTTCGGCAAAGGCGAGCAAGGTCCTGTCGGGAATGGTGTTGATGGTGTCCGGCGCGGCCAGCGTCTCGATGTACAGCGTGTCCGAAGCGGCGGGATCCTTGGTCCCGGTGCTGGCCCAGAGCAGGCGCTGCGTCCGGGCGCCGGCGGCCGCCAGTCGCCGCCACCGCGGCGACGCCAGCAGCACGCGGTACGCTTTGTACGTGCGTTTGGCGACGGCGATACCCAGACGATTGCGCAGCTCCTGGGGCACCACGCCCTGAACCGCCACGTCCCAGCGGCTGACGAACAACGATGCCACGGAAACGACGCGCGGATTCAAGCCAGCCGTGAGTCGTCGCTCGATCCCCCGCATGTAGGCCTCGGCCGCCGCCAGGTACTGCTCGGCGGAAAACAGCAACGTCACATTGATCGGCACTCCAGCGAGGATCGAGGCCTCGATCGCGGGAATGCCCTCCGGCGTGCCCGGGATCTTGATGAACAGATTGGCGCGGTTTGCTCGGGCGTGCAGTTGCGCTGCCGCCGCGATCGTGCTGGCGGTATCGTTGGCGAGCAACGGAGACACCTCCAACGACACCCACCCATCGGCCCCACCCGTGTGGTCGTGGACCGGGCGGAACAAATCGGCGGCCTGGGTCAAGTCCTCGAGTGCGAGGTCGAAGAACAACCCTTCACCTGACTTGCCTTGAGCCGTTTTCTGGCGGATGGCGCTGTCGTAGGAGTCGCCATTCTTGATGGCGTGATCAAAAATCGTGGGATTGGACGTCAGCCCCGTCACTGAGAACTCGGCGATGTAGCGCCGCAAGGTGCCATCCGTCAGGAGCCCGCGGGTGATGTTATCGAGCCACAGGCTTTGTCCGAGCTCGTGCAGTCGTTGTGTCGTCTTCATGTGTCGCTCCTAGCGCGTACGCGCAACGTTGGTTCCGTGAACGAGGGCGGTCAGATCATAATCGACCAGATCCCCGATCCGCTCGACCGTCAGATCGGCTGGGGGATAGGCGATGATGTTCTTGCGGTCCAGCGCGTAGTGTCCCTGTCGCGGGAAGATCGTGGTCAATCGGTCTCCCCATTTCCCTTTCATCAGAGAGAGGATGCGCAGTTTGTCGTCCACCATGACGTAGTGTCGGGCCGGGTAACACTTGGCCACGGCCTCCAGCATCTGTTCCTTGTGGACATAGATCAGTACTCGACCCTCGACTGCCGCCCACAGCCCCGAGCGCTGGATTTTGCGTGGCTGAAATACCACATCGCCATCCGAAAGGATGACCGTTAACCCCATGGTCCGAAGATGTTGGATGGCATCGAGCGCGCCGGGATACAACCGGCTGGCAAACGGATAGTCGACCAGAAACGACGACATCAGCAGCAACCGCGGGTCGCTCACATCGCCGAGCCGGTAGCGCTGCAACGCGCCCAGGTAGTCCGCGTAGCCCAGTTCGGCGCGCAACTGCTCGAAGATCGCCCAGAACCGGTCCCGGCTCTCCGATCCGAATTCGAGGGCAAGATGGTCTTGGAGATCGTCCAGCACGCGGTCGTTGTCGAGCAGCGTATTGTCGCAGTCAAGGAGGAATACGACATCATCCGGGGAGGTCACGTCGTCGCCTCAACCGCGCCGACGCCATGGCTGGCCAGCGCCCGCTCGAACCACTCACGGATCGCCTCGTCACATCCCAGGGCCGATTCTGCGAGCACTGACGCCCGCGCCGTTGTTGCTGGCCCTTGTTGGGTCGCACACCACGCCGCCTCAAACGAGGGGAGCGTCGCGGCCGCTTCCCCGTGGACGAGCTCGAGCGGAAACGGGCGAGTCCGAAACGTCACCTTGCCTTCGTACTCCTTGGCCACACGGTGCAGTCGCACGGCAGCGATGTAGCACCAGGGGCAATAGTACTCCGCCCACTCCGAGAGCTCGGGAATCGGCCGGTCATTCATAGAGCACGACGCCCCAAGTAGCTAGGAGCACTCCGCCGAGGGCGAAGCGGGCTGCAATGAAACGGGCATCGCGAATAGGATTGCTCCTCAAGAACGGCGACGTGTTCAACGTAGGACGGTACCGCGTGCGTTGACAGGGCGAACACTCGCGAGCTGCGCGGCGCGGGCCAATAGCGCGTTCGTACCATCCACGTCAACAGCGATCACGAGGGTGCGGGTGCAGAGCTTGCGGAGTGGCGGCCTGCGGCCAAGAGCATCAGGATGCAGCGCTCCTGCTTCAGCCCCACCTCGGCCAGACCGGCATCCGCGCGCAGGACGCGCGTCTCTCCTCACGGTACGAACGCTTCATTGCCGCCTGGTGTGCCACGCCCTAACCATACTCCCGTAGCGCTACGCAGTCAGAGGAACTCTCCATACACTAAGGAGATCACGCATGAACCGTCTCGCCCTTACCGCCCTCGCCGGCGTGCTCGGCGTCGGGATGCTCGTCGCGTCCCCCGATACCACGGCGGCTCAGCAGAAGGCGCCGCCCGGCGGTGCCTACAAGAAGGTCAGCACGCTCGTCCCGCTTCCGGATTTCGTCCCCGGACTCGGCACCCTGTACGTCGATCCCGCCACGCTGCCCGCGGGGCCGTTTCTCGCCTACGACCACCAGGGCAACCTGGTGAGCTCCATCTACATGATCCCACTCAAGGACATGAACGCTCAGCAGGCGTTCAGCGACCTGAAGGTGGCCCGTGAGCGCGCTGATCACGTGGACATCGTCTTCAACGCGGGCCATCCGGGCGTGGCGGAGCCGCACTACCATGTGATCGTGTGGTACATCTCGCCGCAGCGCGCGGCCCTGCTCGCCAAGTGACGAGATCGTCGCGCCACGTGGATCCTCGCCCACGGCCGGGTGCATCCGGCCTGGCTGGGGAGATGAGATGGTAACGGGCTCCAGCGCCCTGCTCGTGGAGCGGCTGGCTCGGTTTGCGGCATGTGCGTCCTACGACGATCTGTCCAAGGCGGCGCGCGAACAGCTCAAGATCCGCGTGCTCGATGCTCTGGCGTGCGCGATCGGCGCCCTCGACGGAGCGCCGGTGCGGCTGGTGCACGACCAGGTGGAGGAATTCGACGGCTCCGGGCTGTGCTCGCTGCTCGGCGGTGGCCGCGCCGCACCAGATCGGGCGGCCTTCTACAACTCGGCGCTCGTGCGCTACCTCGACTTCAACGACAGCTACCTCGCGAAGGGCGAGACCTGTCACCCGAGCGACAACCTCGGGGCCGTGCTCGCCGCCGCGGAATACGCCGGCGCGTCGGGTCGCGACTTCCTCGCCGCGCTCGCCCTGGCCTACCAAGTGCAATGCCGGCTGAGCGACGTGGCGCCCGTGCGCGACGCGGGCTTCGACCACGTCACGCAGGGCGCGTACGCGGTTGCCGCCGGCGGCGCGCGGGCGCTCGGGCTCGACCCCGCCCGCACCGCCCACGCGATCGCGATCGCGGGCACCGCATTCAACGCGCTCCGCGTCACCCGCACCGGCCCGCTGTCGCACTGGAAAGGCCTCGCTTTCGCCAACGTCGCCGGGGCTGTCACGCGGACCACATTCCTCGCCCGTCGCGGCATCACTGGTCCTCTTGAGGTGTTCGAGGGTGAGAAAGGCTTTATGGATGCCGTGGCCGGCTACTTCGAGTTGAACTGGGAGACTGAGGACCTCGAGCGGGTCACCCAGACGATTCTGAAGAAGTACAATGCCGAAATCCACTCGCAGAGCGTACTCGAAGCCGTGCTCGAGCTACGCGCGCGCGAGCACCTCTCGGCGGCCGATGTCGAGCGTGTGGAGCTCGACGTCTTCGACGTCGCCTACCGGATCATCGGTGGCGGTGAGGAGGGAGATAAGATAATGGTCCGCACTAAGGAACAAGCGGATCATAGCCTCCCCTATCTGGTGGCCGTGGCCCTGCTGGACGGTGAGGTCCTGCCGGCGCAGTACCGGCCCGCGCGCATTCTCAGCGATGACGTGCAGGCCCTCCTGCTGCGTGTGGCGGTGCGCCCCGATGAGGGATTCTCGCGCCGCTTCCCAGCGGAAATGCCCTGCCGCGTGCGGGTGACCCGGCGCGACGGTCGGGTGCTGACGGCGGAGCTCGCGGACTACCCCGGATTTCTCACGCGCGGACGGACGTGGGAGGCCGCCCGTGATAAGCTCGAGCGGCTCGGCGCACCGTACACGACGCACTCGCTGCGGGACCGCATCGCTGCCACGGTGGCCGAGTTGGAGCGGTTTCGTGTACCGGAGCTGACGAGCCTGCTGACCGCCGTGCGGCGCCCCGGGACCGCGGCGGCTGCAAAGGAGACGACCGGATGACGACCACCATCGCACCCAAAACCGCTGCGACGATCGAGACCGAACGGGCCTTCAACTACGTGCGGACCAACTTCCGGAGCCCCAAGCCGCGAGTGCCGCGACCTCGGCTTCGATACCATCGAGATCTCGAGCGGCTTCATCACCCTGCCGGCCGACGACTGGCTGCGACTGGTGGAGCGGGTCCGGCAGGCGGGGCTCAAGGCCAAGCCCGAGGTCGGTATCCAGTTCGGTGCCGGCGGCGCGACACCTACAAAGGATGAGGGACCGACAATGGATGAGCGCATCAACTACAGCAAGGTCGCACCTGAGGGGATCCGGGCGCTGAGCGGGCTCGAGACCTACGTGCGGAGCTCCGGACTCGAGCCGGGCCTCCTGGATTTGGTCAAGACTCGTGCCTCCCAGCTCAACGGCTGCGCCTATTGCATCGACATGCATACGAAAGACGCCCGCGCGCGCGGCGAGACCGAGCAGCGACTCTATGGCCTTTCTGCCTGGCGTGAGACCCCGTTCTACACAGACCCGGAGCGGGCCGCGCTCGCATGGACGGAGGCCGTGACGCTCGTCAGCCATGGGCCTGTCCCCGACGCACTCTACCAAGAGGCCCGGCAGCACTTCTCAGAGAAAGCGCTCGTGGACTTGACGCTCGCGCTGATCGCCATCAACGCGTGGAACCGGCTGAGCATCTCGTTTCGCACCGTGCCCGGGACGTACCGTTCGGGGCCCCGGCGTCAGGAGGTCTCCGCGGTATGACGGCTCCGGCGGTCGCCCGGCGCGGCGAGCTCCTTCCGGGATTCATGCTCCCGACCATCGACGGCTCCTCTGTTTCAATGGAGAGCTATAGGGGGCGGACCAATCTGGTTGTCGTCTTCGCTGGGGATATGATAGACGAGAGCCCGGTCGCTGTGTTGCTGGAGGAACTCGTACGGCGGAGGGAACAATTGACTGTGGAAGGAGCGCAGGTGCTCGTGGTAGTCACGGCGCAGCCCGCGGTTCCCCGACGCGGCCGGTGGGCGTTTCCGGTGTTGGTGGACAACGGTGCGCACATGCATCGCAGCTTGGGCGCGACCGACGCCGTGGGAAGACCTGCGCCCGCCGTGTTCGTTACTGACCGATTCCGCGAGATCTACGCCGCCTACCTGCCAGGGCAGGGCTCGGCACTGCCCGGCGCGCAAGAGATTTCCGACTGGCTCGTGTTCATCAACATCCAGTGTCCGGAATGCGGCGTGCCCGAGTGGCCGAGGTAGTTGAAAGGAGCACCCTATGATCAAGCTCAAACGTGCCTATCAACCCGCCACCGATGACGATGGCGCGCGTTTCCTCGTGGAGCGACTGTGGCCACGAGGCGTCAAGAAGGCGCGCCTGAAGCTCGATGGGTGGCTGAAGGACGTCGCGCCGAGCGCGGACCTGCGGAAGTGGTTCAGACACGACCCGAAGAAGTGGCCGGAGTTTCGGCAGCGGTACTTCAGCGAGCTGCGCGCGCATCACGCGGCCTGGCAGCCGCTCCTCGCGGCGGCCCGGCGCGGGCGGGTCACCTTCGTCTACGCCGCGCACGACGTGGCGCGCAACGGCGCCGTCGCGCTGAAGGCGTTCCTCGATCGGCGGTTGTGAGCCTGCGGGGATCGCACTCTCCAAGGGCCGCCTCGCCGTGGGAGTCAGAGTCATGCTAGTACGACTTGGTCATTCGAAGGATGTTGTCGCCGGGCAGATGCGTGTCTTCGACGTCGCGGGAACCAAGGTCAACGTGGCGAGTGTGGACGGACATCTGTACGCCTTCGATGACACCTGTACCCACATGGGGTGCTCCCTTGGGAAGGGTACGCTGGACGACACGACGGTGACGTGCAGCTGCCACGGCAGCCAGTTTGACGTGACCTCCGGTGCTGTGCTCCGCGGGCCAGCCAAACAGCCCGTGCGTACCCGGTTGGTGCAAGTCGACGGCGGGAATCTGCTTGTCGAGGCCTGAGGCAGGGGCCGCGGCTGCGACCGGCCCGCGATGGCAGGAAGTTGGCAGTGACTATCGTTCACCGGGATTTTGAGGGCCTGCGTGAAGTTGAGTTCGAGAGGACAATCCGAGGCGACCCAGCATGAAGAAAACATTCAAGGTCGGCGATCGCGTAACCTGGAACTCCGAGGCCGGACACGTCAGCGGGACGATCATCAAGGTGCACACTACAGATGTTGATTACAAAGGGTACATCCACCACGCGAGTAAGGATGAGCCACAGTATGAAATTCAGAGTGACAAGACCGACCACATTGCCATGCATAAGGGTGGAGCGTTGAAAAGGGCAAAATGATCGTGAGCTCTCCGACCGCCCCATCGCGGGGCCATGCTAATGCAGCCAGCCACGCGGGAGGGAACGTCTATCCCAGCCTTGACGAAGTGCTGGCGGCGGTGCGTGGCTGCCGGGCGTGCGAGGCGCATCTCCCGCTCGGCCCGCGGCCGGTGCTGCGTGCGGGCGCAACGGCCCGCATCCTGGTCGTGGGGCAGGCGCCCGGGGTGCGCGTGCACCAAACCGGCGTTCCGTGGGACGACCCGAGCGGGGAACGCCTGCGTGTGTGGATGGGCGTGGACCGGCACGTCTTTTATGACGAATCGCGTATCGCGATCATTCCCATGGGATACTGCTATCCAGGGCGAGGCAACGGCGGTGATAAGCCGCCGCGCCGTGAATGTGCGACGCTATGGCTCGACCAACTGCTGGCTAGATTGCCCCGAATTGAACTGACTCTGCTCATCGGGCATTATGCCCAGCGTCACTTTCTCGGCAGCCGCCGCAAGCCGTCACTGACCGCGACAGTCAGAGCGTGGCCCGCGTATGCTCCGGACTACCTGCCGCTGCCCCACCCATCGCCGCGTAATCAGCCATGGTTCAAGCATCATCCCTGGTTCGAGCGGCAACTCGTCCCGGTGTTGCGCACACGAATCCACGCGCTGGTTGAGCGCTGAACCAGAGTTGACGGGAATGGCGGCGACCGTGGATTCCGAGGTCGTTGTACTGACTGTGGGCCATTCGACACGGCCACTGGTCGAGTTCATTGCGTTGTTAAAGGCCCACTCGGTGGCTCGGCTCATTGACGTGCGCACCGTGCCACGCTCTCGGCACAACCCGCAGTTCAACCGCGATACTCTGGCGGCCGCGCTCGCGGCCACTGGCATCGGCTATGAACACGTTGCCGGCCTGGGAGGATTCCGGCGCACACACCCGGGGTCCACGAATACGGGATGGCGCAACGTGTCCTTCCGCGGTTACGCCGACTACATGCAAACCGCTGAATTCGCGGAGCGCCTCGCAGACCTCATCGCCGAGGCCAGACGCGAGCGCCTCGTGCTGATGTGCGCCGAGGCCGTACCGTGGCGCTGCCATCGCTCACTGATCGCCGACGCGTTGCTGGTGCACGGTTTGCGCGTCGAGGAAATCGTCAGCGGGACGCGTCGCCAGGTACACGCGCTGACCCCCTTCGCCAAGGTCAGCGACCTGCTAATCACGTATCCGCCGGAAGCGTCGCCGTCTCGAGCGTGATGGATGTTGACGTTGATGGTACGAACGAGCCATTGGCCCGCGTCGCGCACAGCGCCACCATTCGCCTAATCAAGTGACACGCCAGAACTGTCGCCAGTAAAAGGCCGCGACCGGAAGCGTGCGAGAGAATAACACTCGACCTTTAACGGAGGTGGGTATGACGCATTGGACTCGATGGTCCGCGATTGCGGTGGTCGCGTCGCTGATCGCGGTACCGCTGTGTGCGCAGTCGCACACCGCCGTGACAAATGACATGCTGCTCAACGCCGCGAGGAGCAGCGACTGGCTGATGTATGGCGGCAACTACTGGAACAACCGGTTCTCTCCATTAAAGCAGATCAACACGACCAACGTGAAGCGCCTTGTTCCGCGGGCGATCTACACCCATGGTTCGAGCACTCTCGGCAGTTTTGAGACCACGCCAGTTGTCGTCAACGGCATCATGTACATCACGTCGCCCGTGAAGCCCAACAACATCGTGCGGGCGTTCGATCTGCGGTCGCAGAAGATGCTGTGGGAACACGTGCACAAGACCGGGCCGGTCAGCACCGCATGCTGCGGCTACAACAACCGCGGCGTGGCGGTAGCGAACGGCATGGTCTACGTCGCGACGTTGGACGGCCAAATGATCGCGCTCGATCAACAGACCGGTGAGGAGAAGTGGGCAGTGCAGGTCGGTGACCCCGCGGCTGGTTACACCTTCACTATGGCGCCGCTCGCGATTGGCGACAAAGTCATCGCCGGGACGTCTGGGGGAGAGTACGGAATTCGTGGCTGGGTGAAGGCCTTCAACGGCGCGACGGGCGCGCTCGCGTGGACGTGGTATTCAATCCCCGCGCCGGAGGATGGCGGCTGGTGGGGCACGTGGGCTAAGACCACGCCGGAGGGCAACGACCTCCATCGGGACATCGCGAAGGAGAAAACCGACTCGGCCAAGTACGCTGACGCCTGGCAGAATGGCGGCGGCGGGGTGTGGATGACGCCGGCCTATGACGACGCCACGAAGACGCTATACGTCGCGGTCGGCAACCCATCGCCCGACCTAGACGGCTCGGTCCGCCCGGGTGACAACCGCTGGACCGATGGCATCGTCGCCATCGACGTGAACACCGGCAAGTTCAAGTGGGGCTATCAGACCGTGCCGCACGACGTGTGGGACTTGGACGCGGTGAGCCCCCCCGTGATCGTCATGGTCGACGGCAAGAAAGCCGTGGTCCACGCCGGCAAGACGGGCTGGGTCTACGTCCTCGACGCGGCGACCGGGAAGCTGATCAGGAAGTCGGACGCGTTCGTCCCGCAGCAGAACATGTTCGCGCTCCCGACTCCCGAGGGGACGTTCATGCTTCCGGGCGCTAACGGTGGCTCGGAGTGGTCCCCAATCGCCGTGAACCCGGGCCTCGCCTACGCGTACACGGTCGGCCTGCATCAGCCGATGCACTACAAGACCCACTATGCGCCGTGGGAGAAGGGTCGGGTGTGGCTGGGATCCGCCTTCTTGCGAATCCCGGACGACAAGGGCGACTTCTCTGGCGAATACGGTAACGTCAACGCGATTGACCTGAAGACCGGGAAGATCGCCTGGTCGGTGAAGACCGAGCAGCCAATGATGGGCGGCGCGACTGCCACGGCAGGTGGGCTGGTGTTCACCGGCGAGGGCAACGGCTGGTTCAAGGCCTACGACGCCAAGACCGGCGCGGTCCTGTGGAAGTTCAACTGTGGCGCGGGCGCGAACGCCGCACCCTCTGTGTTCGAGGTTGACGGCGAGCAGTTCATCGCCGTGGCCGCGGGCGGGAACTTCCAGCTGAGCTTCCCACTGGGCAACACGGTCTTCGTCTTCGGGCTGCCGAAGACGGGGAGGTAACATTCACCCGTCCGGCCGCGCAGTCATGATCTCTGAAGTTTTGTCACTGCGGTTGCGGCGGTGAAACCAGATGCGACCTTGCGTGCTCCCGCGCGAGGTCGCATAGGTTCCTTTGCGCGACAGGAGTCTATACCCGCACCTGAAGGAACGCCGTCATGAACGCTTGGCTCGTATTCGCCGCGTTCGCTGTCGTCGCTGGCAGTTGGACGGTCGCCTGGATCTGGATCGTCACTCATGCCCGTTCGGCTGCGCCCACCAAGGCCGGGGAAGAGTTCGACCTTGCAGGCGCGCGGCGGATCTTGCTCCCGCTGCTCTGCACCGTCGCCATCGTGCTGTTTGTGACCTCGCTCCCCCGACTTCCCTACGTGCACGCTCGCGTGCGCCGGCTCGGCGCACCGGTGGCGCACGTCGCGGTCACGGGCCTCCAGTGGACATGGCAGCTCGACCGCGACACGCTCCCCGCCGGCGTTCCCGTCGAGTTCGCCGTGACGTCGCGCGATGTGAACCACGGGTTCGCGATCTACGACTCCGTGGGGCGGCTGCTCACCCAGGTGCAGGCGATGCCGAACTATACCAACCGACTCGTCTACACGTTTCCCGCGCCGGGGAGCTACGTGATCCGCTGCCTCGAGTACTGCGGGATCGCGCACCACGTGATGCAGACGACGCTCGTGGTCACGGGCGCCGCGGGAGCCCACCCATGAGCGCCGCTCCCGTGGCGGAGGGCGTGCGCGACGGGCGAGTGCTCCGAGCCGCCCTCGCCTACCTTGTCACTGGCTTCGCGACGTTCCTGCTCATGGGCCTACTCGGGCTCCACATGCGGCTCGATCAGGGCGGCCTCATGACGGTGTCGCCAACCTGGTTCTACCGAATCATGACGCTGCACGGGAGTGGCATGGTGGCGGGCACGATGCTCGCCACCATGGGCGGGCTTGCTGCCGCCGTAGAGCGGACCGTGCGCCTCAGCGCTCGAGCGCTGTGGACCGCGTTCCTCGTCTACATGCTCGGCATGGGATTCATTGTCTTGGCTACGACCCTGGGCGGGTTCGCCGCGGGGTGGACGGTATTGTATCCCCTGCCCGCGCTCGGGCGCGTATGGACGCTCTGGGCGGCAGTCGCGGCCTTCGTGGGCTACCTCTTTGTCACCCTCGGATTCACCCTCTACTGTTTCCACATCGCCTGGCGGATCGCGGCAGAGCGACACGGCCTCGGTAACGCCTTGGGGTGGTCGCTCTGGCGGAAGACGGAGCCGAACGATCCCCGCCGGCCCGGCTCCGCCGTCGAGATCATTGCCGCGGTGGTGACGCTCCAAGGTGTCTTCACGGGCCTCGTCGGCGCGGCGTACGTCGTGCCGGTACTCCTGAAGGATGCGGGACTCGTCGCCGCGCTCGACCCCTTGCTCGAGAAGAACCTCGCCTACTTGTTCGGCCACCAGCTCGCGAATCTGAACATCTACTTCGCTGCCGCTTTCGTGTACGCGCTCGTGGCGGAGCACACCGGTCGCCGGTGGCCAGCCAGCCGCCACGTGGCCGTCGCATGGAACCTCGTGCTGCTGCTCGTGCTGCTCCCCTGGCCGCACCATCTCTACCAGGACTTCGCACAACCGACGTTCATGCCCATTGCCGCCGAAGCCATATCGTTCCTCGTCGGGATCCCCTCCTTCCTCGTTACGATCTTCGGCGCTCTTGGGCGGATCAACCGATCCGGCATGCAGTGGTCGGTTCCGATGATCCTCGTGGCGCTGGGACTATGGGGGTGGGTGACGGGAGGGCTCGGCGCCGTTCTGGACTCTGTGATCCAGGTAAACCAGGTCACGCACAACACGCTGTGGGTGCCGGCGCACTTCCACACGTACTACCTGCTCGGCGCTGCGGCCTTCACGTGGGCGTACCTGTACGACTTGGTGACTCGGCTTGCCGGCGTGCCGGAGGGTCGCGCGAGTCGGGTGGCAGCGTGGCTCTACGGCGTGGGTGGGGCTGGGTTCGTCCTGATGTTCTTCCTCTCTGGAGCGGCTGGCGTTCCCCGCCGCTATGCGGCCCACCTCCCCCAGTGGCAGCCGTTCGCGCGGATGGCGGTGCCCTTTGTCGTGCTGCTCGCTCTCGCCCTGGTGTGGCTCGCCGTGGACGTCGTCACGCGTCTGCGCCCGGCGTGGGTGCGCGCGGGCGCTGGTACACGGAACTAGCGGAAGTCCCGTGGGCGCTCGCATCGCGGCCATCCCTGACGCGCAAGTCTCTCCACTGGCCCGTGGGACGCTGGTGGGCGGCATCGCGGTCCTGGCGATCGCGATCTCGCCTCCGTTCGACCGGATCGCCGACCGATTCCTCACTGCCCACATGGCCCAGCATCTCCTGCTGACTCTTGTCGCAGCGCCGCTGCTTGTGGCAGGGGTCGGTGCGTGGCAGCCGCTCTGGGTCACGCTCGAGAAGCTGGTTTTGGGGCGCGGAGGCGCAGCCCTCGGGCGTGTCCTCACGCACCCACTTGTCGCTTGGGTGATTTCGGCCGTCGTGCTCTGGGCCTGGCACGCCCCGCAGGCCTACGACGCGGCGCTCGCCGACGACCGCGTGCACGCCGCCGAGCACCTTTCGTTCGTAGTCGCTTACGTGCTTTACTGGTGGCCACTCCTCGGGACCGGCGTGGCCGAGCGGTCGAACGCATTTCGGGCCTTCTACCTCCTTGCAGGAACCGCGACGGGCGGATTGCTCGGCGCGTTGCTCACCTTCGCGCCGGGCGCGTGGTACGCTCATTACAACGCCATACCCAGCCCAACAGGCCTGTCGCCCCTCGCCGACCAGCATCTCGCGGGAGCGGTCATGTGGCTCATCGGTGCGGTACCGTTCGCGCTGATTGGGGTGGCCGTGCTGCGGGACGAGGGCTAGTGGCGAGGCGGCGGGTTTTCTCCGGTATCCAGCCGACAGGGAAGCTCCATCTGGGCAACTACATCGGCGCGATCAGCCTCTGGGTCGCGGCGCAAGCGGAGCACGAGGCGATCTTTTGCATCGCTGACCTCCACGCTTTGACGATTCCCGAGGCCGCGCGGGCTGCTCACCTCCGGGCCAAGGTGCGCGAGACGGCGGCCGTTCTCGTCGCCTGCGGGATCGATCCGGCTCGCGCGATTCTTTTCGTGCAGTCGCATGTCCCTGCGCACACACAACTGGCATGGCTCCTCAGCTGCGTGACGCCCGTCGGCTGGCTCGAGCGCATGATTCAGTTCAAGACTCGGTCCGCCGCGCTCGAGAGCGTGGGCACAGGACTACTCGCGTACCCGGTGCTGCAGGCGGCGGACATCCTGCTCTATCGGGCCGATCTCGTCCCGGTCGGTGAGGATCAGCAGCAACACATCGAGTTCACCCGCGACGTCGCAAGGCGATTCCACGCGCTGTTCGGACAGGTGTTCACGCTCCCGGAATCGATGCTCCAGCCGAGCGGCGCGCGGATAATGGGTTTGGACGACCCCAGCACGAAGATGAGCAAGAGCCGGGGCGAGACCCGGCCGTATCACGCCATCGGCTTGGTCGATCCCCCCGATGCGATCCGTGACGTCGTCATGCACGCGGTCACCGACTCCGGGCGAGAGGTGCAGCCAGAGCGTGCGTCCCCGGGCGTAACCAATCTCCTGAGGATCTACGAGCTGCTGTCGGGCCGCCGCAGCGACGCCGTACAGGCGGAGTTCATGGGAAAGGGTTACGCAGTCTTGAAGCGTGCGGTTGCGGACTTGGTCGTCACGACGCTCGAGCCCATCCGGCGGCGGTATCTAGATATTGCAGCCGAACCGGGGCGGCTCGATGCGGTACTTGATGAGGGTGCCGAGCGCGCCCGCCCACTCGCTGACGCGACGCTCGATCGGGTCAATCAGCTAATGGGCTTGGAAGAGGGAACCCAGGATTGAGTAAATCGGTTGGCCTCACTCTGACCCGTAAGAGCGTAGGAGGGCGGCTTACTTCTCCGCCACGAGCGGCCCGACGTTCACCGTCATTCGCGGCGACATCGAGCCACGCAGGAACGTCAGGTGGACGACTTGATCTGAGGGGGTTGTTCGACGGTTTGGTGGAAGATGTACCCAAGGAGGGCTCCGGCGCCGCTGCTCACTATCGTCAACAGGGCGGGAACCACCACCGGAGGTGCCAGGGCGATCGGGCGACCAAACGCGCCGGGCTCGCGGGCATGTTGGTGCATGACCTCCGGCGCACGGCCGTGCGAGATTTTCGACGCGCCGGCGTGTCGGAGGGTGAGATCATGAAGCTCTGCGGGTGGCGGACGCGCTCGATGTTCGATCGCTACAACATCATCGACGAGGCGGACCTCGCCGCAGCCGTGGCGAGGCGGTTTGGCAACGGCAAAAAAACCGCAGACATAAAGCCTTCCGCGCTCGCCCCGGATTCTGTAACTTCCAGCCGCAGCGATTCTTAGGTCCGTAGCTCAATTGGTAGAGCACCGGTCTCCAAAACCGGGGGTTGCAGGTTCGATTCCTGCCGGGCCTGTATAAACCACAACGACTTACACGCGAGGGTCACTCCCTCGCGTTTGTTTTTGTGTCCAATTCGCGTCCGTTACGGAGTGCCGGGCCCTGTGCGTGGCTTGGTTGCTGGTCAGAGTCGAGTATTTCTCGTGGCAGAGCCCGTCAATCCCAGCTGAGCGAGTGCGTTTTCAATTGCTTCCTTGGCCTCTGACACTGAGCAACAGAAGACCTCTCCAAACAGCGCCGCCTCGTCTAGGCGGTCTGCGAGAATCTCGTGTGTCAGAAGTTCAACCTGTTCCGCACACTCGGTGTAAACTGTGGCGCCCAGCTGCCAAATGCCGACAGCGAGTGCCTGATGTCGGTGTATTCCAATGCGCCGTTCAAGCGTCTTAATCCTTCTGGTGGCTGATGCCTTCTCGTCACCGGACAGTTCGGCGAGACGGTTCTTCATCTTGTCTAGGTGCGTCTCAGCGAGTGCGACTTCTTTCTCTAGGGGTAACGCGTCTCCCCCCGGGCAAGGCCTACTATACCCGGGATGCCGAGGAACCCGTCCTCCGACGATGTTCAAACGCCCTCCGCAGATCTGACACGTGCTCCTTCGACCAAGCCACATGTCATTCACGACACGAAGCCGAAGGCCAACGTCGTTGATGGTCATGCCGATCTTCACCCGCTGCGCTTCGGGATTTTCGAGGATGTATACAGCCCCGTCCATTTTGCGGAACTCGACCATTGGACGTCCCGTTAACTCAGATTCGACTGCACGGGCTGGCTCCGTGCTGAGTTGCACACTCCCGCACAACCTGCTCGATCCATGAAAAGGGGGGGAAGCAGATCTGTCAGCCTTTGTGCAACGTCCAGATCGGCGCTGAGAAAGGAAATCGCCACGTCGTACTTGTAGGTCTTACTCAAATAGCTGTCCTTGCGAGTCGAGTCGCCGCAGGCTCTTAATGCACTTGTGCCACAGCTCCAACCCGAATGCGTCCTTGCTGTAGTAGGTTAGCATGTATTGGAGCACCTTCGTTCCGGCAGCGTAAATCGGAAGAGGAGAAACGACGGGGTAGCCCCGGCGCTGCATAGCTTCGGTGAACGAGTTGAGAATGAACCGCACGGGCTTCCCATCTCGTCGGTAGTCGGCTCTCCAGTCCGGACGATCTACCAGGTCGGCGATCCGGTTGTCGTTGGGATCGTTGAAATACTGCTTGAAATTGCGCCGCGCGTCGTTCCCTAGCATGAGCAGAACGAGAAAATCGATTCGCAGATCCGTCAGCGCCCCGATGGTGCTTCTGAATTGCAGTTCTGCACTGAACGGGTCCACGAAACAAAAGCCGAGCAGACGTTTCTTGGGCAGGTAGTACCGCACATCGGTGATGCTGTCGTGCACGTCCTTCGGAATGATGTGGACGTTTGCCGTCGGTGCGACTCGCCGCCAGCGCGCCGATAGGGCTTTGACGCAACTCGGGCTTTTTTCCACGAAGACGTAGTGATTGAAGAGTTGCGGCTGCCGCAACACAGACAGCGCCGAAGTCTGGACGACTAGATCGCTCCCAGCGATCCGTGCATGGCCCGGGCCTGCATACAGGCCGATGTACGATGTGTCCCACTTGTCGCGCATCGATGTGGCGAACATGCGCGCGAAGCGATTGTGAACGCGAATCTTTTCCAGCGAGTGCGCCTTGATGAACGGCGTGCAAAGCCCGTCGTCATTGACGGGAAGCGGCGCATCACTGTCCGGGGACTCTGCTACGCGAAGAGGGCTGTGTCGTCTACTGTCGGATACTCGCTCCATGTCCGTCCATCCAGAATGCGACCGCCTGCCTTCGGTGTGCGACCACCAACCTGTTTGAAAAAGAACGGAACGCCGAGACGCAGGCAGGCGTCACGAAGTTTCCTGACCCACTCCAAGTTGAGGGGTCGATGATGAATCCCGCTTTCACCGCCAGCGATCACCCAGTGAATGCCGTCGAGACCAACGCGGAGCGGACCGATCAACGGCTCACACGACAGAAATCGCACCATCGCGGGCACGCGCCGGAGGTGGTCAGCGCGATACGCCACGCGCGAGTCCTCAATCGACGTGCCGAGCCAGATGTGACCGGGCACCACGCCGTTGGGAAATAGCTCCGCGTTGTTCCTAATGAACCGGGCCATCCGTGCCGGGCGCTTAGTGAGCAGCTGATAGCTATGCCGGTCTGCGCGGAGCATCACATCAAACACGCGGCGCACGTAGGCATCCGGCACGTCCACGTGAAAGAGGTCGCTCATGCTGTTGACGAAAACCCTCTGCCGTCCCCGCCACGAAAACGGCTGGCTCAGTCGCTCGGGCCAGAGCCTCACTGCGAAGGGATCACGACGGTTCTCACGCGTGTCTTTTGCAGGACGTCGCCGGGTGTAGTGCTTTCGCAGGAGCCGATTGGCCAACGTTTGCGCGTAGCAGTTGTCGCAGCCGTCACTCACGTGGGTACAGCCCGTCACCGGGTTCCAGGTGATGTTCGTCCATTCGATGCCAGTGCGGTTGGCCACGTAGCGAATCTAAGACTTAGGCGGGGCGACGAACGTAGATCGCGGTCGGGGCGAGGTCCCTCGACCGCTGGACCCGTACTCCATACCCACTCACGTAGTCGATGAAACGGTCTACGCTTCCCGAATCGCCCAGTTCAGGATGGTAGATCGACGGCTCCAGCCAGCAACCGCCGCTGAGCTGACCGGCCTGGAGCGCCGCGCGTATGTCGTCGAGGGTATGCCAGTCAGTCGGGGCCAGTTCGGGGGGCACCACGCAGCTTACGGGTTTTCTTCGGGTCAGTCAAGTGACGCAAATCCGCCCTCCCTTGCCGCAAAAACGCCCTAGTGTGGGCGCGTCGCGGCGAGGCGTCGCTACTGGCGGACACCGGGCCCCGCTGCCATGCTTGACGCCTTCGGAATCCCCCCCCCACCCCCCACCCCCGCCACCCCCGGAGGTCATATGACAGCCGCCATCCTCGACGATCTCAAGCGAGTATATCAACGGACCTGGTGGGCGCTCGTGTTGCGCGGGGTGTTGGCGCTGGCCGTGGGGGTGTTCGTCTTTGCCCGGCCGCTCGATTCCGTCGCCGCCTTCGCGCTCGTGATCGCCTGGTGGGCGCTGTTTGCCGGCGCCGTCGACATCGTGCATGCCGTCGAGCTGCGCCGGGTCATGAGACACTGGTGGGTGTTGCTGCTCTCCGGCCTGGTAGGGATCGGGTTCGGGATCGCGGCGCTGGTCTACTATCCGGTGCTCTCGCTGACCTTCGCGGTCGTGTGGGTGGCGTGGTGGCTGCTGGTCACCGGCATTCTCGGGATCTATGCCGCCATGATGCAACGGAGCATGGGCCTGCAGTGGGGCTGGACAGGGGCGTTCGCCGGGCTGAGCGTCGTCGCTTCCGTGTTCGCGCTGCTCTCCCCGCCGGCCACGCTCGCCGCGATCATGGGATTGATCGCCGCCTTCGCGATCGTGGCGGGGGTCGCGCTCCTGGCCGGGGCTTTCAAGCTGCGCTCCGTTATAGCATGATCAAGCCGCGCCTCAGGCCCGTCGCCACAGCCTCGGCCCGATTCGCCGCCTCGAGCTTGTCGTAGATCGCCGCGAGGTGCGTCTTGACGGTGTGCTCCGACACCCCGAGCCGCGCGGCGATCTCCTTGTTGACGAGTCCTTCGCCGAGCAGCGTCAGGATCTCCCGCTCCCGCGGCGTGAGCACGCGACCGTCGGGTGATTCTCCTTCGAGCACCGCCCGCGCGAGCACGGCCGGCACGGAGGTCAGGCCAGCCGCGGCCGCGCGAATGGCGGCGCCAATCTCCGCCGGAGAGGCGTGGGGTGGCAACACGGCGCGGGCGCCGGCGCGTAACGCGTGCGCGGCCGAGGTGCGATCCAGATCGTCCAGCAGAACGACGAGCGGCGTCGCATCGTGCTCCGGACGGAGCCCCAGGCGGAGGGGCAGGGGCTGCTGAGCCTCGCTCCCGGGACCGAGCAGGATCACGTCCGGACGGCTCTCATCGTCGATAAGCACCAAGCCCGTATCGCGAGCGACGACGTGCTGCAGCTCGCGGCGCGCCCCCGGCTGCGGCGACACCACCAGCACTCGTATCACGGCACCGCCGGTGCCAGCGTCCGTCGCAACCATGACTGGACCAGCGCCGCCGGGACGGCGAGCGCCAGTCCTCCCTGCATCATGGTGTTGATGCCGATCAACGTCCCGCTCGAATCGGCGAGTGGGCCTCCGGAGAAGCCGGGCGCCAGACGCAGATCCGCCCGGATCCACGCTGGTGGGCCCCCGGCGCGGTCGCCGCCGGCCGTGTGGACGATCCCGAGTGTAGCCGCGCCGACGAGCCCCCCTCCCGGATGTCCGATCGCGATCACCAACTCGCCAACCTGCAGCGGCGGGGCAGCGCGGACCGGTGCGAACCCGGCGGCCGGTCGTGGCTCGGGGTCGAGCGCCAGGGCGGCGAGGTCGCGCCTCCGGTCGCGCGCGACGACTCGGGCGTGTGCCACCGCGCCGTCGCTGAATTGAATGCTCGCTTGAGCGCGAGTCGCGACATGGGCGTTGGTGATGACCAGCCCGCTCGAGTCGTCTCCCCCGTCCAGATCCCACAACACCCCCGAACCGGAGGCCGCGCCGCTCGACTGCACCCGCACGGTCACACGTCGCAGCTCCGTCACCACGTCGGCCAGCTCCGCCGCGAGGCCTGCGGTCACGTGCGCCATCATGCGGCGCGCGGCTGGGGCCGCTCGCCCGGCGTCACCTGAAGTGTCGTCACCTCTCCTCCGCGAATCACCTGTGCGGCGATGGGCCGTCCCACTCGGTCCCCGCCCAGCTTGGCCAGCACATCGGTCGGGTCGCTCACCGCGGCGCCGTCGAGCGCGAGCAGCACGTCACCCAACAGCACACCGTCGCGATCGGCGGGCCCGCCCGGCTCGACGCTCGCGATCAGCAGGCCCACCGTGTTTTTCAACTCGAGCCGGCGGGCGAGCGACTGCGGCACCCGCACCGGCTGCGTTCCGATCCCCAGATAAGCGCGGCGGATGGTTCCCCGTTCCAGCAGCTCGCCGACCGTCCGCTCCACCGTGGCGATAGGAATCGTCACCGGCGTGCCGCGGGCCAGCCCAGAGGTGTTGATGCCGAGCACCCGGCCGGCGGCGTCAATGAGGGGGCCGCCCGAGAATCCGTCGTAAATCGACACATCGAGACGGAGCAGCGAGTCGATCTCGCCGCCCCGCCAGGTGCGCCACGCGCCGGCCACGCTGCTCACCACCCCCCAGCTGGCCGTGAGCCGTGGTCCCGGCCGCCCCAGCGCGATCACGAATTCTCCGACACTGGGCGATGGGTCGAGGCGCAGCTGCGCGGTCGCCAAGCTCTGGCCGGCGAGCCGCAACACGGCCAGGTCCGTGCTGGGGTCTCGCCCCGCCAGGGTGACGGGTGCGCTGGTGCCGTCAGGCAGGGTTACGGTGATGTTGTCGTCGCGCTGGATGGTGTGGTTGGTCGCGACGATTACTCCCTGGCGCCAGTGAACGCCGCTCGCGGGAATGCGGCGCCGGGCGTGGATCGCCACGACGGCGCCGCCGCCCGCCTCGACGGCGCTGGCGAGCTCGTTCGATAGGGATTCGAGTAGTGCGGTCATCGGTCACCTCTATTGTCGGGACCTCTGCACAAGTGATCGTGGCGCTGGGGGTCGGGGCTAGGGGCGCCTACACGCGAGGGCCCTCCGAAACACGCCACGGGGACGTGTGCCGGCCCGGGCCTGCTCCGCGCCTCCGAGGTCTGCTTTCGTGGCGCCCTCGCGTGTAAAGCGCCCTCCGCCCCGACCCCCAGCGCCACGTACCGAGTAGGGCGCGAAAGCCGCCGCGGTAGAGGGGAGAATGCCGCCCCGGGGCGGCTGGCGGTATCGGCCGAACGGGCGAGGCCGACGTCGGGGAGTGTCGATTTCCAGGCGGGTCGAGCGACGCCAGGGAGGGGAACATCCGACGTAATCGCTTCCTTACTGCACTGTATGAGCGAGCCTATGATCCGCTTCGTCACCCAGGTCCGAGTCCTCCGGGCGCTCCTGGACTTTATTTCCGGCCTCGACCCCTCGGCCGTGGGCCTGCTACAGGCCCTGCTCGCACTAGTTCCGACTCGCAACAACGGGGAGAGCAATGTCGGTTTTGGCCGACCCCGTTCGTCTACAGGGTGGCGGCGCAAGGTCGGCGGATCAGGGCGGGGAACGCGGCGGCTTGACCCTGCGTTACTTGTTCGACAGTTATCTAACTATGTACGTCGAACGAGGCAGGCAGGGACGGCTGGCGCCAGGTCAGTTCGAGCGCATTGCGAAGGCGCTGGCGGACCCGCGGCGCTTCGCACTGCTCGAAGCGATCGCGAGCAGCGCCCAGTGCCCGTATCACCAGTTGTGTGAGGACTTTCCGGTGACGAAGGCGACCATCTCGCATCACCTCAAAGAGCTGGTGCAGGCGGGCCTGGTCGACTCCGAGCGCGCAGGGCAGTTCGTGAACACGCGGGTGCGTCGCGACGTTATGCGCGCATACGCCGCGGAGCTGGTGCGCCGCGTGGGAAGCGAGCGCAGCCGCACCGATTGAGCGAGCGTAACGGCATGGTCGTGGACTCGTCGCCGCCATGTGTCAAATAGTTATACAACTGTCTTACAAGCTCCAAGAACCCCAGGGAGGTCGTTGCATATGCGCAGTCGCATTCTCGCAACTCGGGATTGGATCCGCTCAGTGGTGCTGGTCGGGACGGTGCTCGTGACCGGGGTGGCGCTGGCCGCATGGAAGTCCGCGGCCGCCCGCGCCGCCAGCGCGGCCGCCGCGCGGCAGCCCGAGCCGATCGAATCGGTGAACATCGCGGTGGCCAAACAGCGCGAGTACCGTCCCACGACGACGTCGGTGGGCACGGTGCTGGCGCTCGAGTCGATCACGCTGCGCAACGAGCTCGCGGGCACGGTTCGCAAGGTGGGGCTGGTGCCCGGACAGGTGGTCGAGGCCGGCACGGTGCTCGTGGCGCTCGATGTGTCGGTGGAGCAGGCGGAGCTCGACGCCGAGACCGCCCAGGCCGATCTGGCGGGGACCACGCTCGCGCGGCTCGAGCGCCTGCTCCAGGCGCAGGCCGTGTCGCAGGAAGAGGTCGACCAGGCACGAGCCGCGCGCGACGTCGCGCTCGCGCAAATCGAGCGCACCCGCGCCGTCATCGCGAAGAAGACGATCCGCGCGCCGTTTCGCGCCCGCGTGGGGCTGAGCGACGTGCATCCGGGTCAGTACCTGAACGAGGGCACCGAGCTCACCACGCTCCAGGGAGTCGATGCGGCGGCCAACGTGGACTTTACCGTGGCCCAGGCGGTGGCAGCGGGATTGCGCCCTGGCCAGGTGGTGACGGTGTTCGCCGGTGACACGCCGACGACGGCCCGGATCGCCGCGATCGATGCCCGTGTCGATCCCACGACCCGAAACGCCCTGGTGCGGGCGCGCATCTCCGGCCATGCCCCGGCGCCCGGCGCGTCGGTGCGGGTCGAGGTCCCCGTGGGGCCGCCGACCGCCGCCGTTGCCATTCCCGTGAGCGCCCTCCGCAAGGGACCGAGCGGCGATCACGTGTTCCTGATCGCGCCCGACTCCGCCGGCAAGACGCGCGCCCATCTGCAGGCGGTGCAGAGCGGCCCGGTGCTCGATGACGACGTCGTGATCCTCAGTGGTGTCACCCCCGGGCAGCGGGTCGCTGCCTCCGGGTCCTTCAAGCTGCGCGAGGCTGTGCTCGTCGCGAGCGACTCCTCTCGCTAATCGGAAAGGGTCATGCGCTCTTTTACCGATACCTTCATCAAGCACCCCGTCCTCGCGGCGGTGGTGAACCTGGTCATCGTGCTCGTGGGGTGGCGGGCGATCACCACCCTGCCGGTGCAACAGTATCCGAAGATCGAAAGCTCTTCGGTCCTGATCACCACGGTGTACTACGGCGCCAGCGCCGAGACGGTGCGCGGCTTCCTCACGACACCGATCGAGCGCGCCGTGTCGGCGATCAGCGGCGTGGACTACGTCGAGTCGACCAGCCGCGCCGGCGTCAGCACTATCACGGTGCACTTGAAGCTCAACCACAACAGCACCGCCGCCCTGGCGGAGGTCACCGCCCGGTTGCAGCAGGTCCGGGCCGAGCTGCCGGCCGAGGCGCAGCCCCCGGTGGTCGAGGTGCAGCGCGCCGACCGGCCGTATGCGTCGTTCTACCTGAGCTTCACGTCCTCCGAGCGCGATATTCCGGCGCTCACCGACTGGCTGACGCGCAACCTGCAGCCCCAGCTGACCACGATGGCCGGGGTGCAGCGAGTCGATGTCGTCGGCGGGCGCCCCATCGCCATGCGGATCTGGATCGATCCCGACCGCTTGGCGGCGCTCAACCTCGCGCCCGGCGACGTGCACGCGGCGCTCGAGCGCAACAACTACCTCGCCGCCGTGGGCCAGACCAAGGGCGACCTGGTGCAGGTCAACCTGCTCGCCAACACCGACCTGCGGACGCCCGAGGAGTTCAAGAATCTCGTCGTGGCCGAGCGCAACGGGGCCATCGTACGGCTCTCCGACGTCGCCCGGGTGGAGCTGGGCGCCGAGGAGGCCGACTTCATCACCAAGTTCAACGACAAAGAGGCCGTGTATCTCGGCGTTTGGCCGCTGGTGGGCTCGAACGAGATCGAGGTCGCCAATCGGCTCCACGCCGAAATGGATCGCATCCGGCCCACGCTGCCGAAGGACATCGACATGCAGCTCGCGTACGACGCAACCGTGTTCATGGTCGACGCGCTGCACGAGATCTCGAAGACGCTGGTCGAGACCATCATTATCGTCGGGCTGGTGGTGTTCCTCTTCATGGGGTCGATCCGCACCGCGCTGGTGCCGCTGGTCGCGATGCCGGTCTCGCTCATCGGCGCGGGCGCAGTGATGTACGCCTTCGGCTTCAGCCTCAACCTCCTGACGATCCTCGCGATCGTGTTGTCGGTGGGATTGGTGGTGGACGACGCCATCGTCGTGGTCGAAAACGTCGAGCGCCACGTGCGCGAGGGGAAGACGCGCGTGCAGGCGGCGCTGATCGGCGCGCGCGAGCTGGTCGGTCCCATCATCGCCATGACGATCACGCTCGCCGCGGTGTACACGCCGATCGGGTTCCAGGGCGGCCTCACCGGCTCGCTCTTCCTGGAGTTCGCGATTACGCTGGCGGCCGCGGTGGTGGTGTCCGGTATCGTGGCGGTCACGCTGTCGCCGGTGATGAGCTCGCGCTTCGTGCACGAGCAGGGCAAAGAAGGCCGGCTCACCAAGCTGGTGCACCATGGCTTCGAGCTGGTCCGCCGCCGCTATGAGCGGTTGCTCGACGGCGCCCTGGCCATGCGCTGGGGGATCGTCGCGGCCGCCGTGCTGGTGATGGTGGCGGCATGGCCGCTGTACCAGTACTCGCGGCGCGAGCTGGCCCCGATCGAGGACCAGAGCCACATCAGCCTGTTCATGGCGGCGTCGCCCGACGCCTCGCTCGCGGCGACCAACAAGGCCTCCCTCCAGGTGGTCAAGGCGGTCAGGTCCTTCCCCGAGGCGAAGTTCATGTGGTCGCTCACCGCCAACTGGGGCGGCTTCGGGGGGATGGTCGCGAAGAACTGGAAAGAGCGGAAGCGCACCACCGAGCAGATGTACGGGCAGGTCTACGGCGCGGTCTCGCAGGTGCCGGGACTGCAGGTCTTTCCGCGGCTCGACCCGCCGCTGCCGTCGCCGGGCCAGTACGACGTGGAGCTGATCCTCGCGAGCGACGTCCCGCCCGAGCAGATGCTGCAAACGGTCGGGGCGGTGATGGGCGCCGGCTGGCAGAGCGGCAAGTTTCTCTACGTCGACACCGATTTGAAGATCGATCTGCCGGAGGCGCGGGTCGTGATCGACCGCGACCAGGTCGCCGACCTGGGCCTCGACCTCGCGAGCGTCGGCCGGGAGCTCGGCACGCTGCTGGGGGGCGCGTACGTCAACCGGTTCAATTATTTCGACCGCAGCTACAAGGTCATCCCCCAGATCGGGGACGACCGCCGGGCCACGGTGGCGCCGCTGCTCGATCTCAAGATCAAGACGCCCAGCGGCCGGCTAGTGCCGGTGTCGACCTTCACGCATATCGAGTCGAGCACCGCACCGCGCACCCTCAATCGGTTTCAGCAGCGCAACGCCGTCCGGATCTTCGGCGGCGTGAAGCCTGGAGTGACCAAAGAAGAAGGGCTGCGCGTCCTCGAGAGCGCCGCCGCGGCCGTGACCGGGCCGGGCGTGGGGATGGACTACGCCGGAGAGTCCCGGCAAATCCGGCTCGAAGGGGCGGCGCTCACGGTGACGCTCGGTTTCGCCGTGATCCTCATCTACCTCGTGCTCGCGGCGCAGTTCAGGAGCTTCCGTGACCCGCTCATCGTACTGGTGGGCTCGGTGCCGCTCGCGATCTCCGGGGCGCTGGTGTTCAGCTTCTTGAACCTCACCACCATCAACATCTATTCGCAGGTGGGGCTGATCACCCTGGTGGGACTGATCGCCAAGAACGGCATCCTGATCGTGCAGTTCGCGAATACGCTGCAGTCGCAAGGCGTGGCGAAGCTCGTCGCGCTGCGCGAAGCGTCACTCACCCGCCTTCGCCCCGTCCTCATGACCTCGGCGGCGACCGTGTTCGGACATCTGCCGCTCGTGTTCGCGACGGGGCCGGGATCGGCGGCGCGCAACAGCATCGGGACCGTGCTGGTGGCGGGCATGACGGTGGGGACGCTGTTCACGCTGTTCGTCGTCCCGGTGTTCTACTCGCTCATCGCCGCCGAGCATCGTCCCGAGACGGCGGACGGCCAAGATCTGGTGCTCCAACCCGCGATGGTGGAGGAGGCGGCTCATGCGTAGCGCGACTCTGTTGGTGTTCCTGGCGTTGTGCGGGCGCGCCTCGGCGGCGGCCGTGCAGGTCGCTGACTCGGCGGACTTCTGGCAACGGCTCGGCGACACCACGCTGTCGCGCCTGATCGGCGAGGTGCAACGGGCCAACCTGGACGTGCGGGCCGCGCGGGCCCGGGTGAGCGCCGCCCGCTCGGACCGGCTGCGCTCGCTCCTCGACCTCACGCCCTCGGCCACCGTGTCCGGCGGCTACGTGCGCCAGCGGCTGTCGAGCGCGTCGTTCCCCGGCGGGTTCGGCGTGTTCCCGGACCAGAGCGTCTGGAGCGCCGGCGCCGATGCCGCGTGGGACCTCGATATCTTCGGGCAGATCCGCCACACCGTGCAGGCGCGCGGCGCCCTGGTGGGCGCGGCGGAGGAAACGTCGCGCGACGTGGAGGTGTCGTTCACGGCGGAGCTAGCCCGGGCCTACTTCGAGCTGCGCGGCGCCCAGGAGCAGCTCGCGGTGGCGCGCCAGAACGCCGAGAACCAGCGGCACACGTTCGAGCTCACGCGGCAGCGCCTCGACGCGGGGCGCGGCAGCGCGTTCGATACCGAGCGGGCCCAGGCGCAGCTGAGCTCGACCCTGGCGTCGATTCCCGCTCGCGAGGCGCAGGTCGCGGCGGCACAGTATCGCATCGGCGCGCTGGTGGGCCGGGCGCCGGATCAGGTCGCCCGGGAGCTGGAGCAGCCCGGTCGGTTGCCGCCCCTCCCCGACCTGGTCGCCATCGGCCAGCCGGACGTCGTGGTCCGCACCCGGCCGGACGTGGCCGCGGCCGAGCGGCTGGCGGCGGCGCAGGGAGCGCTGGTCGGAGCGGCCAAGGCCAGCTACCTGCCGCGGCTCAGCATCGGCGGCAGCGTCGGCTATGCCGCACCCGCATTCAACGCCGTGGGCGACCAGGGGACGCTGCGCTACGCGGTGGGACCGGTGCTCACCTGGCCGGCCCTCAACCTCGGTCGAGTCAAGACGGAGGTCGACGCCGCGCAGGCGCGGGAGGACGCGGCGCGCGCGGAGTACGGTCGCGTCGTGCTGGCCGCGCTGGCGGACGTGGAAACGAGCATCACGCGGTATCGCACCGCCCGGGAGCGGTTACAGCGGCTGGAGGAGGCGAGTGCGGCGAGCGAGCGCGCGGCCGAGCTGGCGCGGCTGCGGTTCACGGAAGGGGTGACGGATTTTCTGCAGGTGCTGGACGCAGAGCGCACGCAGCTCGAGGCCCAGGATCAGCTGGCGCAGGGGCGGACCGACGCGGCGACGGCGTACGCGGCGTTGTACCGGGCGGTGGGAGGACGGTGAGGCTAGCGGCGGCTGGCCACCAGCGCCTGATACACCAGCGTGAGAAACTTCCCCGCGATGTCGGTCCGGTTCGGCAGCTGATTGATCATGAAGACGATGACCAGATGCTCGGCCGGATCGACGTAGTAGGCGCTGCCGTACGCGCCGCCCCAGCTGAACGTGCCGACCGACGCCATCCCGGTCGTCCCGTAGCGCTGCGTCGTCTCAAAGCCGAACCCGAAACCGCGCGCGCCGGTCGAGTCGAACAGCGTCCCGCTCTGGTTGTGCGTCATCAGGTCCACGGTGTGTGGCGCGAGGATGCGGACGCCGCCGAGCGCGCCGCCGTTTCGCACCATCTCGAGGAAGCGAGCGTAGTCCGCCGCGGTCGAGATGAGACCCGCGCCGCCTGAGAAGCTCTTGCGCGGGCCGGCGACGTAGTCCCCTTGTCCGCGTGGGCCGTCGGGAGCGCGTTGCGCGTGATTGGTCGAGTCGCTCGCATACACGGTCGCGAGGCGCGCGGCTTGCCCGGTGGGAACGAAGAAATACGTGTCATGCATCTGCAGGGGACCCGTGATGCGGGTCCGGATCAGCTCGTCGAGCGGCATCCCCGAGGCCCGCTCGGCGACGCAGCCGAGGATGTCGGTGTTGTAGCCGTACACCCACTTCTCGCCGGGCTGCGCCGCGAAGGGCAGCGTCGCGAGCCGCTCCATCGTCGTACAGATCGGCTCATCCTTGTCGGCGGTATACCACCCCCACCCCGCGGCGGGCCCGAGCCCTTTGGCGGCGTAGAGCGGTGCGATGAGCCCGTCGGTGCCGTATGAGATGCCGGCCGTGTGGGTGAGCAGCTCCCTGATCGTGATGGCTCGGATCGCCGGCTTGATCAGGAGGCCCGTGTCGCTCTTGGTCGCGACGGTGGTGTGCGCGAAGGCCGGGATGAAGCGACTCACCGGGTCGCCGAGCGCGATCTTTCCCTCTTCCACGAGCGACAGGATCGCCACCGTCGTAATGGCCTTCGTCTGCGACGCGATGCGAAACAAGGCGTCGCTGCTCATGCGGCGTCCCGCCTCCTTGTCGAGCCAGCCGACGGCATGCCGGTAGACGACTCGACCGTCCTCGAGCACGAGGCCGACGGCCCCACCGACCTGTCCCGAATCGACGTACTGCTGCATGACGCGGTCGATGCGCGCCAGGCGATCGGTCGCGAAACCCGACCGTCCGGTTTGTGCGCCCAGGACTGCGGGGGCGACGACGAGCAACACGGCAGCAAACCGTGACATGAGGCGATCCCCCCTACTCGATGACTCGCTCGATGCGCCGGTCCGGAACAAACCAGATCAGCGCGACGAGCACATAGATGGCGTCGGCGATCCACGGCCTGACGAATGCCGCCAGGATCGCCGCCGCATAGAGCAGCGCCGACAGTTTTCCCTTGAGGTCACGCCCCACGGCACGGGCGAGCAGCGACTCGGGCCCATTGCGCCGCAGCAACGCCGTCTGCAACAGCAGCCACGCGACACCGGCCATCAGGAACACGCCGCCGTAGATCGCGGTCGGGATGGCCGCCGCGGGACGCTCTCCCACCCAGCTGGTCGTGAACGGCACGAGCGACAGCCAGAACAATAGGTGCAGATTCGCCCACAGGACGCGGCCGTCGATGTGCTGTGCCGCGTGCAGCATGTGGTGATGGTTGTTCCAGTAGATGCCGACGTATACGAAGCTGAGGCAGTAGCTGAGGAGGGCAGGAGCCAGCGGCGCGAGCGCCGCCAGATCCTGCCCGTGTGGCGCTTTCAGCTCCAGCACCATGATGGTGATGATGACGGCGATGACGCCGTCGCTGAACGCCTCGAGCCGGCCTTTACCCATGGAGGGAAGGAACCTAACGCCCGAAGCGTTGCGTCGCGCCGGCGATACTTCTGTGCAGTTTGTGTGACTTGACAGATGTTGCGTCGGCGCGGCACTTTTGGGGCCCAATTCCACTACCGTCCAGTCACGACATGCCCGACGCCTCATCCAGCGCCCGACCGCTCCGCGTCGTCGTTGCGGACAGCTATCTCGTTTCCGGTCAAGCCTTGGCGGTCGCGCTCGAGGCGCGCGGACTCAGAGTCGTTGGCGTGGCCGGTAATGGCCGCCGCGCAGTCGCGCTCGCGCTCGAGGGGCAACCCGACGTCGTCGTGCTCGATGCAGGCATGCCCGTTATGAACGGCTTGGACGCGGCGCGCGAGATCCTGCGCTTTGCGCCCGCGACAGGTGTCGTGCTGCTCGCGGGGTTTGCCGAGGACTCGCTCGTCCGGGACGCGCTGCGCATCGGCGTGCGTGGCTTCCTCGTGAAGGAGCAGGGGTTTGATGATCTGCTGCATGCCATCCGTGACGTGAGCGAGGGAGCGATCTACATCGGGCGATTCTATTCCGCTGCCGTGCTGGAGGTCTTCCGTCGCAAGAGTGGTGAAGCGCGCGACGTCCTCACCGCGCGGGAACTCGATGTGCTCCGTCTCATCGGTGATGGGAAGAGCATGAAGCAGGCGGGTGGTGCGCTCGGCATGTCGCCACGCACGGCGGAGACCCACCGCGCCAGCATCATGGGCAAGCTCGGCATCGGCGATACCGCCGGCCTCGTTCGCTACGCGATCCGCCGAGGTCTCATCGTCGCCTAATTGATATCCGGTTGACAATCCGTTGAAGCACGAGGCTCAACCTGAGCGCTCGGGTGATCCGAGCGGGCGGGAGCAAGCGCCTCCGTAACACTACGTACCAGCTCCTCCGGAGAACTACGAAGGCGGCATCTGTAGAACTCCGGATAACACGCGCTCCTCGGGCGACCCATGTTGCGGCATCACAACAGGCTCTCGCCCGGAGCGCGCTCATGTCATCGCCGTCCTCACGGTTTTCTCGTCTACTCGCCGGCATCTCTTCTCGTGGTGCCGCACGGTTCGCCACTGTCGCCACCCTCACCGCAGCTGTAGCCGGCCTCGCGTTCGGCCCGCGGCTGCTGCGGACCGCGCCACCCGACGCGGCGAACGCCGCCGCCGCGATGGATGGTGGCGATACAGTCGCCGTCTATGGCCCGCGGACGTTCGACACGCCGACCGGCAGCTCCACCAACCACGTGGAGCGTTTTGCCCTCGCGGTGCAGCCGGGACGGCGCTACACGCTGCGTGTGGACAACGGGAACGCCGACGGATCGGGCCGCGTGAGCGGCGGCTCGGTGGTTCTGAATGGCAGCACGATCCTCTCGTCGACGGATATGAGCGGCGGCGCGCCCTCCTGGAGTCGCGTGGTGCAGGCGTTGACCGAGGACACGATCAAGGTCACGGTGCAGGGGTCCGCGGGTGCGCACGTGACGGCGACGCTCCAGTCCACATCGGACGCGAGCTTCCTGGTCTTCGGGCCTGAGCGGTTCACGCGCACCAGCGGTACCCCTGTCACCGAAACCCGGCAGTTCTCGATCTCCTCCACGGCCGCCGCGCCGTACCGCATGTGCATCGTCAACGGCAATGCCGACGGGACCAACCGCATCTCGAGCGCCACGATCGTCTTGAACGGCGTGACGATTCTGACGACGAGCGACCTGAATCAGCAGGTCGGCGGCCTGGTGCGAGAGGTCACGCTCCAGTCGCAGAACACGCTGCAGGTCACGCTCGCCGCACAGCCGAATGGCTTCCTCGACCTGTGTGTCACCGCGACCGACGTTACGCCACCCACGATCACGATCACGGCCCCGCCCCCCAATTTTATCACGCGCGATACGCTCGCGACCGTGAGTGGCAGCGTGCAGGACGAGACCGCGGTGACGGTGGCTGTGAACGGCGCGCCGGCGTCGCTCGGCGCGGGAAACAGCTTCAGCGTCCAGACGCGCCTCGCGACCGAAGGGTCTAACACGATTCACATCACGGCGACCGACGCCGCTGGCCACACTACCGATTCGACCCGGACGGTGATCCGCGATACCCAGGCTCCGGTGCTAACCCTCACGAGCCCCAGCGACAACCTCTACACCAATCAGGACTCGGTGACGGTCTCTGGGACGGTGACCGATCAGACCACGGTCACCGTGAACGTGAACGGCGTCACGCTGCCGGTCGATCAGGCGGGGACGTTCGGCAAGCGCTTCGGTCTCGCGGCCGGCGCGAACTTCTTCACCGTCACAGCGACCGACGCGGCCGGCAACGCCACCAGCGTGGTGCGACGCGTGACCCAGGACAAGACGCCGCCGCTGCTCGCCGTCACGGCTCCCCACGACGGTCTCATCACGCGCCAGACGCCCGTGACCGTCTCGGGGACCGTGACTGACGCGAGCCCCGTGACGGTGGATGTGAACGGGATTCCGCTGCCGGTGGATGGGGCGGGGAGCTTCACCGGAGCCGCGCCGCTCGCCGAGGGCGCGAACACGCTCACGATCACCGCGCGGGACGCGGCAGGGAATACGACCCCAGCGGTCCGGATCGTGACGCTCGACACGCACCCTCCCGTAATCGCGATCGCGCAACCGGCCGACGGCGCGACCGTCACGACGACCTCGGTCGTGACGACCGGAACGGTGACCGACGCGACCGCGACGACGCTCACGGTGAACGGCACGAGCACGACCCTTGGAGCTGACGGCTCCTTCTCGGCCAGCGTGCCGCTCACCCTCGGGCCGAACACCCTCACCTACATCGCGACCGATGCGGCCGGCAACGCCGACACGGTGACGCGCTCGGTGACCCGTGGCACTGGTCTGCCGCCCGATCCCGTGACGGTGGCGAGCGTCGTGAACCGCGCCGAGGTGACGACGATCGGTGACGCCACGGCGTTCCTCTACACTGGCGCGACGCCCATCCAAACCGGGGTCGCGGCCGGCACGATCAATCCGGTGCGTGCCGCAGTGGTCCGCGGTCGGGTGCTCGACAAGAGCTTCCACGCCCTCGGCGGGGCGAAGGTCACCGTGCTCAGCCACCCCGAGTTGGGCCAGACCTTCACGCGCGAGGACGGCGGGTACGATCTGGCGGTGAACGGTGGCGGGCAACTGACGCTGTCCTTCGCAAAAGACGGCTACTTCCCGGCGCAGCGGGCGGCGAACGTGTCGTGGCAGGATTACACCACGCTCGACGATGTTATTCTGCTCCAGCCCGACCCGGCCGTCACCGTGGTCGATCTGACGTCTCCGACGCCGCCCGTCGCGCGGGCCAGCGTGGTGTCGGACGCCGATGGCCCGCGGCAGGCGACCCTGATTTTCAAGCCTGGCAACACGGCCACGCTCACGTTGCCGAACGGCAGCACGCAGCCGATCACATCGCTCTCGGTGCGTGCCACCGAGTACACGGTGGGCGACAGCGGGGCGCTCACGATGCCCGCGCCGCTGCCGCCTGCGAGCCAATACACCTACGCCGTGCAGCTCTCGGCAGACGAGCAGCTCGCCGCCGGTCCGGGGGCGCAGGTCACGTTCAGCCAACCCGTGCCGTTCTACGTCGAGAACTTCCTGCACGTGCCGGTGGGGACCGCGGTGCCGGTGGGCGGATACGACGCGACGAAGGGCGCGTGGGTGCCCGAGCCGAACGGCAAGGTCATCAAGGTGCTGGGGCAGGACGCGAACGGCCGGGCGCTGGTGGACATCACCGGCGACGGCGTGGCCGATCCGCCGAGCGCGCTCGCGGCGCTCGGCATCGACGACTACGAGCTGGTACAGCTTGGCGGGCTCTATCCTGCCGGCTCGGACTTGTGGCGGGCCCTCGCACCGCGCTTCGAACCCGAGGACCTGAACTTCCCCTTCGTCTTCGTCGGCACGCCGCCCACCGACGGGAAGGTGAAGGCGGGGTGCAGCTCACGTGAAGGCGACCCCTTGCGCTGCCAGTTACAGGCCCAAACCGCCTTCCAGAGCGTGGGGATCGTCGGCTCGCCGTTCACGTTGAACTACGCGAGCGACCGCACGCAAGGGAACGCCGCGGATCGCAAGCTGGACATCACGTTGACCGGGGCGACGCTGCCGGCGCAGCTGCTGCGGGTGGACCTGGAAGTGGACGTGGCCGGCAAGCGATTCACGGGCAGCTTCACGCCGCAGGCCAACCTCACCTACACGTTCAATTGGGACGGCAAGGACATCTACGGCCGGCAGGTGCAGGGAACCCAGCCGGCGACGGTCCTCATCGGGTATGCGTTCCCGGTGCAGTATGCTGCGCCGGCCAATGCGACCGATGCCTTCGGCCAACCGTGCGCGCCGACGGGGACGGGGTCGGTGTGCGCGATCATCGCCAACGCGCAGACTGGAGCGCGCGCCGAGCGGACGCTGGTCCAAACGTTCGAGACGTCGATCGGGACGCTCGACGCGACGGCGCTCGGGCTCGGCGGGTTCACGCTCGATGTGCAGAACGTGTACGACCCGGTGGGCGAGGTGCTCTACAAGGGCGACGGCACGCGGCGCGCGACGGCGGCGCTGCCTGCTGGCATCCGGACCATCGCGGGAACGGGGGCCTTCCAGGGACCGTTCCAGCCGGCGCCGCAGAATGTGTCGGCGCTGACGCAGCAGCTCGACCCGCGTGCGGTCGTGTTCGGCCCGGACGGCAGCGTGTACTTCAGTGATCGAGCCTTTCTCCTTCGCAAGATCACGCCGGACGGGCTGCTTCACAACATTCTGGGGCAGCCGCAGAACTGGCCGGGGGTCGCAACCGGCGACGGGGGACCGGCGTCTGCGGCGCAGGCAGGAGCGATCTCCGCGCTCGCCCTCGGCCCGGATGGCAGTATCTACTTCTCGGACGTGCAACGCGTCCGCAAGATCGATCCCAACGGAATCGTCACCACGGTCGCGGGCACGGGGACCGCGGGCTTCAGCGGCGACGGCGGCCCGGGCACGCAGGCGCGCTTGACCACCCCGCAGGGGGTGGCGGTGGGTCCGGACGGCAGCCTCTACATCGCCGATCAATCCAACCGCCGCATTCGGCGTGTGGGTCTGGACGGGATCATCACGACGGTCGTGGGCGACGGCACGTTCTGCGGCCAGGTGGGCGGGTTCCCGACCGACTCGAGCTTCGGCGCGCTGTGTGGGAACGGCGTGCCGGCGACGCGGGCGAAACTGGCGGGTCCCATGGGGTTGGCATTCGGGCCGGACGGCTCGCTGTACTTCTCCGAGCCGTCCTTGAATCGCGTGCGCCGGGTGGGGCCGAACGGCATCATCCGCACGTTCGCGGGCTCGAGCAACGTGCAGAACATCGGTGATGGTGGGCCGGCGACGCTCGCGTCGGTGCGGGGCGCGTCGGGGCTCGCAGTCGGTCCCGACGGCAGCGTGTACATCACCGCGCTTCAGTCGGGCGCGCTCGCCGACCCGACCTTCCGCATCCGGCGCGTCGCGCCGTCGGGGATCATCACGACCGTCGTCGGCACAGGTGCCTTCATTGGCAACAGCAACCAGCGAGGTTGGGCCGGCGATGGGGGTCCCGCCCCGGCGGCGCAGGTTGGGCAAATCTCGAGTGTGGCGGTTGGTCCAGATGGCAATTTCGCCTTCCCGGACAATGAGCGCATTCGGAAGGTGGCGGGGTTCCTGCCGGGGTTCGGGGCGGGGCAGACGGTGATCGCGAGCGAGGATGGGAAGCAGCTCTACCTGTTCAGCTCAGCGGGAAGAATGCTCCTTACGCTCGATGCCGTGAGTCATGATACGCTCCTGAGGTTCGATTATGACGGAGCCCACCAAATGGTTTCGGTCACCGACCGTGAAGGACACGTTTCACAGATTGAGCGAGACGCTAGCGGTCAGGCGATTGCTTTCGTGACTTCTGATGGCCAACGCACTGACTTGACGTTGGATGGTAACCAGCACCTTGTGGCCGTGTCTGGGCCGGGGGGGAGATCTATCACCCTCAGCTACGGGACCAATGGCCAGTTACAGTCGGTCACTGATGCGGCCGGAAACGTGGTCGCAGCAGTTGGATACGACAGCTCAGGAAAGGTCAGTCGATCGACGAATCCTTTAGGCGGCGCGGCGACCTTCACTTCATCGTCGACCCCCACCGGCTCCCAGCTTGCCATAACCACACCTTCGGGTGAGTCGATGTCCTTGCTCTACAGCCTCCTGGCGACAAATGCGCAACAGGCCACCGCGACGCTTCCCGGTGGTGCCGTCGTTCAGGCGGCCGCCTTCCCAGACGGGCACGGCACAGTGACGACTCCAGACGGCACGACTATCACGAGAACGGATTCACCAGACCCCAGGTTTGGTTTGGAGGCTCCTGTGAGTGAGACGGTCGTCCGCCTCCCATCGGGACTTACGATGACGAAGCGCATTCGTCGCGGCGTAGTGCTGGAGAATCCAGACGACCCGTTGTCAGATGTTGTCCAGACAGATTCCGTGAACCTAAATGGCGGAGTGAGCACGATTGCTCACGATGGGGTCGCGAATACTGTGACACGGAGGAGTCCGACAGGGCGGTCCGTAAGTGCAGAACTCGACGGCCTTGGACGGGTCGTTTCCACCACCGTCGCAGGTCGCACCCCTATCACGGCCGCGTATGACGAGATGGGACGATTATCGGCGGTCGGGACGAGGGGCCGCTCACAGGTGTTCACCTACGATCCGTTTGGTCGGCTCGCGAGCGTGACTGACGGTTTGGGGCGGCAGGAAGGGTTTTCTTACGATGCGGCCGACCGCCTCATCAGACACACGTTACCTAACGGCACCTCGGTACAGTATGGCTATGATACCACCGGCAATCTTACTTCCATCACGCCACCTGGCCGAGCAGCGCATTTGATGTCCTACAACGCCGCTGGCCAACTTGAGTCGTACACGGCTCCGTCGACGGCAGGGAGTGCTGCAGTTCTGCGTTTTGCTCATGACAGCGGGGGCCGGCTGACGCACGTCACTCGGCCAGACGCTTCTACTATTTCTCTGGCGTATGGGTCAGGTCACGATGTCACGATGGTAGGAGGGACCGACACCATCGCCTTCCGTTCGGACTCTGCGACACAGAACCTGGTAGCGGTTTCACGGAATGGTGGCGCTAACATCGCGCTCACGTACGACGGTCGGTTGACGACCGGTCTTACCTGGAGCGGCGGCGTGAGTGGGACGGTGAGCTACACGTACAATACCAATTTCCATCCGACGGCAGAGCGCGTGAATGGCGGGCAGGAAGTGCAACTCACATACGATCCTGACGGATTCATGACGCAGGTAGGTGATCTCATTCTCACGCGGGATGCGCAGAACGGAACACTCGTCGGAACTACCCTTGGTACAATACAGACCTCTAACTGGTTCTCCTCACGTGGTGATCTGGATTCGGTCCGAGCCGTAGGGAACGGAACCACCTTCTATTCCGCGGCGCTCACCTACGACACGATTGGCCGGCTCGCTACAAGGGTCGAGAGTGTGTCAGGGGTGACCACATCATCCGCCTTTACGTACGACAGCGTCGGAAGGCTCATCGATGTTACGCGGGACGGTGTCACCATTGAAGCGTTCGAGTACGACCCGAACGGGAATCGTACGAGAGCAACGACTTTCTCAGGAACGGTTACCTCAGCAACCGATGCACAGGACCGGCTGCTGACGTACGGCGACCAACGCTTCGAGTACTCTGCGAATGGAGAGTTAATCCGGCGCATCACCGCGACAGATACCACCACCTATGGATATGACGCTTGGGGTGAACTTCGGAACGTTCGTCTCCCAGACGGTACTGCCATCGAGTATGTGCTCGATGGCGCTGGCCGGCGTGTGGGGAAGAGGGTGAACGGGACTTTGCTCCGTGGGTGGCTCTACCGCGGTGACCTGGCCGTCGTCGCCGAAGTCGACGTACTCGGCAACCTAACGAGTCGCTTCGTATATGGCGAGCGGCCGAACGTTCCCGAATACATAACGCGAGGTAGCCAGAAGTACCGTCTGATTACAGACGAACGAGGGAGCGTGCGGCTTGTGGTGGACGCCGCGACCGGATCGGTCGTTCAGCGGCTTGATTACGACGCTTTCGGGAAGGTCACTCTCAATTCCAACCCTGGGTTCCAACCGTTTGGTTTCGCTGGCGGTCTGTACGACGAGCAGACCGGCCTCGTGCACTTTGGCGCCAGGGAGTACGACCCGACCACCGGTCGGTGGACTACCAAAGATCCGTCGTTGTTCGACGGTGGCGACGTTAACCTCTACCGTTACGCGGGCGACGATCCGGTCAACTTTGTCGACCTGGCTGGACGGGAGACTCTCGCGAATCAAGAGCTTGCTCAGGAGCTTAACGAGGAGCTGGAGAAGACCGAGGACGCTAGGGACTTCGACAAGATCCGGAAAATCACCAAACAACTATGTCATCGAGCTGCGCAGGTGGTGAAGGCATTCAACAAGCTTGAGAGTTGGGGGTTCCCGTTTCAAAGACATCACATCTTGCAGAACGCTGCGATGGAGGATCTTGCCCTGCCAGGGTACTCTAGAGGGATTGCTCTGGCAATTCCCTTGATGGGCGGGTCTGGCATCCCTGGTTCCCCGCATGACTTGATCAATCAGCTGCAACGTAAAGGTGAGCTGGGCATTCTGGAGACGGCGAGGAGAGGCCTTGAACTGGCGGGCTGCGCACCGGAAGACGTTGATGCCATTATGGATGAGGTGCAGGCGCAAATCGACGCAAACGGCTGGACCATTCCATGAACTGCTTGTTGACAACGGGAGGGTCTGAAGGGACGTGAACGTACCACATGAGGGTCCGAAGCGTCGCTCGCTCACCGAAGTGCTGGAGATCTCCTGCGCGTCCAAGCGTGACGCTGCGCAGTTCATGGAGGCTCTCGTCGGCCTGCTTTCGATTCGCGGGTTGGGGCCAGAGGCAACGCGGCCGGAGTCTATCAAGATGACCCTCGGCCTCTACGCCTTGTGGCAGGACGTGAGTGTCGAAGGCATGTGGAAGTACTTGGAAGAGGGGGGCACCGGCAAGAATATTGACGCAACCGTAACCTGGTGCCGTCTGATCGGAGCTGAGCACACTGCGAGGTACCTGCAGGCGATCAACGCACTGTTTCCTGACAGACAAGTGCTGGCAGACGATGAAGCCCGGCGGCGCTTTGTGGACCAGCTCGGCAGACGGGGGACCAAGGATCCGCTTGCAGAACTAGATCGTGAGTACAAGGGAGCTGTGGACGACGTACCGGATCGGTTGCGGGCGTATCTGAAGGGGCATCTCAAGGAGGTCGAGGCATGGCTCGCGGGAAGCCGGGCGTAAGGATGTCTACGGAGGGTTATGGTGGCAGCGTGGATCGCTTTCTCTCCGAAATCGAGCGGTTAACCACGCCGCAGTGGACGCAAGTAAGCGTACGATTCCTTGAATCTGAGGAGGCGATTCGTACGGCCGTCGAGGAACCTAGTCAACTCGCGCAGGAGATCGTCATGGGCCGTCTTCCGTCTGCAGACGGGAGAACCAAGGATCAGCGACGTGAGGCCATGAAACAAGCGAACACGCGGGCGCAGACAATCACGGCGGCGTTGCCCGAAAAGGTAGAACGAGCGGGCAAGGATTTTCCACTCCGGAAGCTGGCTTCTGAGGCTGTTTGGCACGCCATGCGCGCTCTCCTCGTGCGCGAAGAACTAGAAGCACGTAGAGGCGGTCCGGAGTTGGTAACCATGCTGCTAAAGCAGTTCGACGGCCTGGTAACTCCACCATGAGGTCTCAGCTCACAGCCGGTGAGGAAACGACTTCGCCGAGACCGTGGCCGCGGAGTTCGCAGGAAACAATGCCTCAAACGGCTCGCTTGCAGGGCTTCACCCTCATCGAGATCCTCGTCGTCATCGTGGTGATCGCGGTGCTGGCAACCCTCGTCGCGCCCAACGTCTTCAGGCACGTCGCCGAGGCGAAGGACGTCACCGCCCGCTCCCAGATCGAGATGCTGGGCGCCGCGCTCGATGCCTACCGCCTCGACAACGGCCGCTATCCCACCACGGCTCAGGGGCTCGCCGCCCTGTGGCAAGCGCCCGTCCAGGATACCCGGCCCACCAGCTGGAAGGGCCCCTACTTAAGGAAGGAAGTACCGCTCGATCCGTGGGGGCGGCCGTACGTCTACACGTACCCGGGTCAACACAACGCCGCTGGCTATGATCTCGTGTCCTACGGCGCGGATGGGCAACCGGGTGGCGACGGGGAAGCGGCCGACATCCTGAGCTGGAAGTAGCCTCGCCATGCCGGCGTTCGCCTACCGAGCCGTCGACTACTCCGGCAAGCGCGTCCGCGGAGCCGAAGAAGCGCCGAGTCCCGGCGCCCTGACGCACGCGCTCGAAGCGCGCGGCCTTGTGGTCGTGGAGGTAGCGGCCGCTGACACTGACCCCGGGCGCAAGCCCGGGGCCCCCTGGGTGCACCTCGGCCGGGGACAGGCGGTCCTCGAAGTCACCCGTGCCGTCGCCACACTGCTCCAGGCCGGCTTACCCCTGCCGCGGGCGCTCAGTGCCGCCGCTCACGTCGCCACGCCAGACACGCGGCAAGTCATCGAGGCCGTGCGCGAACGCGTCGCGCGTGGCGAGTCCCTCGCCGCCGCCCTTGCTGCCCACTCCGCCCTCTTCCCACCGATCTACGTCGGTCTCGTCCGCGCGGGCGAACGGAGCGGGGATCTGGCCGGGGCGTTTGCTCGGCTGGCAGAGCAGCTCGACCGCGAAGCCCGGCTCCGCAGCCGGCTCGTGTCCCTGGCGCTCTATCCATTGATTCTCACCGCGGCCGGTGCAGTCGCCCTGGCGGTCCTCGCGTTCTTCGTGCTGCCCCGCTTCGCCGACCTGCTGCACAGCACCGGGACCGTCCTCCCACGGTCGACCGCCTTCGTTCTCGGCGTCGCGACCGCGCTCCGCCGTGGCTGGCCGCTTCTGGTGCCCTTCGTGATTGCACTGCCGCTGGTGGTGGTCTGGAGTCGCCAGACGGACGAGGGACGCCGGGCAGCGAGCCGGATGCTGTTGCACCTGCCCGCGATCGGCGGACTCCGACGGCAGGTCCTCTCGGCGCGTCTGGCGCGCGTGCTCGGCGTCCTGGTGGGTGGTGGCGCGCCCCTGTTGAGTGCGCTCGAGGAGTCGAAAGCCTGCCTGTCGGATCCGCTGGTCCAGGACGAAGTGGCACGCGTGCATGACCAGGTGCGCGAAGGCGTCCCGGTGCATCGTGCGATCGCCGCTGGAGGTTTCTTTCACCCGCTCCTGGCGCAGCTGGTGGCCGTCGGGGAAGAGTCGGGCCGGTTGCAGGAGTTCTTCGTCAAGGCAGCCGAGATCTTCGAGGAGCGCACGGAGCGTGGCGCTCAGCGCCTGGTGACGCTGCTCGAGCCAGCGATGATCGTGACGCTCGGCCTCGTCGTCGCCTTCGTCGCGCTCTCCGTCCTCCAGGCGATCTACGGGGTCAACGCCGGGGTGCTGAGATGAGGCGCGGGTTCACGCTCGCCGAAATGCTCGTCGTCCTGGCCATCCTCGGCATCACCGCGGCCGCGGTGGTCCCTGCTTTCGGTCGAGCGACCCAGGAAGACGCTGTCACCCGCACCGCACGCGACCTGGAAGGCGTGCTGCTCCACGCTCGCGCGACCGCACTCGCGCGCGCCGTACCGGTGTGCGTAACGCTGGTCCCTGCCACGGGCCGGTATTGGACCGTGTTCGAGGCTGACGGCGGCCGCCCGGCGATCGATTCGGGAGCCGTTGCGCTCACCGGGGGCGTGCGGCTGCAAAGCCCGGGCGATCGCGCGACCGTGCGATTCGGGCCACTGGGCGTGGTGGACGGTGATTCGCTGATGGTCCTCGGGCCCACGGGCGCTTGGGCCCTGGTCCTCGATCGCTGGACGGGAGAGGTGCATGTCGAGGCCCGATAGGCGCGGCTTCACGCTGCTGGAGGCGGTGGTCGCCCTGACCATCCTCGGGCTCGCCGGCGTCGCGGCGCTCGAAGCGCTCGGCGCCGAAGTCCGCGGCGCGGAGCGGGCACGCACCGCCTCCACGGCCGCCGCCCTGGCGCAAGACCGGGTCGCCGCAGTGGCCCTCGTGCCTCCGCGCGACCTGGATGCGCTCCCCGATTCCTTCGCGCGTGGCACGTTCGGTCCTCCGTTCAGCGACTACCATTGGACCGCGCGGGTGCAACCGGTGCTCGGGGAAGCAGACCTCTACGAAGTCCGCGTCGAGGTGAGTTCGGACGCCGCTCCGTACACGCTCGTCACACGGGTCTACCGGCCGCGACCGCCGAGGCCGTTGTGAATCGTCGCGGCATGACGCTCCTCGAGCTGGTCGTCGGGCTCACCGTGACGGGCGTCGTGATCACGGCGGCTTTCGCCGCCCTCGGAGTCCTTCAGGATCGTGTGGCCCAGGCGGCAGGTGTGATGAATGACGTCACGCGCGCCGCGAACGAACGGGCTGAGATTGGGGAATGGCTCGCCGGGGCCCGGCTGACGGTTGAGGAAGGGGGACCCGCTTTCCGAGGGCTCGATGGGACGCGGGACGTCCTGCCCGACGACGAGCTGACCTTCCTCACCACGGCTCCAAATCCGCTCGGCACCGGCGAGACACTGGTGCGGATCTACGTGGATCGCGACTCGGCGACGCCGGAGCAAGGGCTGACCGCCGTGTTCGCCGAGTGGCGCGGCACCGCGATCCGTCGGGTGGAGGTCGATCGGACCGTCCGCGGCCTCGACATCCGTTACCTCTCGACGATCATGGGCCAGCGCGTGTGGCTGCCCAGTTGGGTGTCGTCCACCGTGCTGCCGGCGGGGGTGGAGCTGCGATTCCTGCCGACCATGGGCGACACGCTCGCGCCTCTGTTGCAGCTCCCGCTCATCGTGCCGCTGCGGAGGGGCTCGTGAGTCGCCGCGGCTTTGCGCTGCTCGCCGCGCTGTGGCTGCTCGTGGCCTTCTCGGTCGCGAGCCTCAGTCTGAGCGCATTGGCGCATGAACGGCGGCTCGCTGCCGCAAACCTGGTGGAACGGACCCAAGCGCTCGCTGCGGCGCAGGCCGGAATCGAGCAGCTGCGGAGCCGCCTGGCCCGGCGACTCTCGTTGCCCGCATCAGCGACATCACTGATCGATCCGTGGCACAGCGTGGACTCGGTCCTGACGGACACGGTGTCGCTCGACAACGCGCGCTACAGCGTGGCGGCACGGGACGTCGGGACCCAGCTCAACTTGAATCGGGCGACCGAGGACGAGCTGCGGCGGCTGCTCGCGTCCCTGCGCATCGACGCCGGCGAGGCGGACCGTCTGGCGCAGTGCATCATGGACTGGCGCGATCCCGACGACCTGCACCGGGCGCGCGGGGCGGAGCGGGACGCCTACATCGCAGCCGGCGCGCCTGTCCTCCCTCGCAACGGACCGTTCCAGACATTGCCGGAGCTGCTGGGCGTCCTGGGGATGACACCCGAGCTGTACGATCGCGTCCGGCCCTATCTCACCCTGTTGGGCTCCGGTCAGGTGAACTTGAACACCGCCGATCGCCCCGTGTTGCTCACGTTGCCGGGCATGACGGAGGAGGCGGTCGCGGTGCTGCTGCGCTTGCGTCGCGACCGTCATCGGCTCGGCAATACGACAGACCTGGAGCGCGAGCTGTCACCCGGCGCGCGGCAGGTGCTCGAGCGGGCCCTTGCCGAGCTATTGCCGCAGGTCACGACCGAGATCCGCGAGGTGGTGGTCGAGAGCATCGGCTCCCTGTCGGGAAGCCCCGTCGTGGCGCGAGTGACCGGACTGTTGGTGCGGTCCGGCAGCACGGTCTTCTACGTCTGGAGCCGGGCGCAATGAGGGCGTTCGGGCGGCGAGCGTGGGTGGGGGTCGCCCTCGCCGGCGACCGGCTGGTTGCCGCGCTCCCGCGCGGGCGGGAGCTCGAGACCACAGATACGGCAGACCTCCGCCACGTGTTCAAGGAGTTGCGGGCACGCTCTGGGCTGGCCCGCGCGACGGTCGCTGTCGCTCTCGTCCCACCCCTGGTGGACGTGCGGACGCTGAGCCTGCCGCCCCTCACCGACGATGAGCGTCGCCTCATCCTCGAGCGGGACGCGCGGCGCTACTTCGTGGGGCTCGCCGAGCCCTGGGTCGTGGGGTCGCGATTAGTGGGCGGACGGGTCGTGGCGGCGGCTGCTCAGGCGGCGCTGGTGACGGACCTGGAGGTGGCGGTTGCGGCGGCGGGCTGGTCGCTGGGCGCGATCGTGCCGGCGCATGCGGCATGGGCCGCGGGCGTGCGGCGGCGCTGGCCGGAGCGCGCCACCGGACAGGTGACGGTGTCCCTGCCGCACGCAACCGAGGTCCTGACGCTGGTTCAGGGCCACATGATGGAGCGCCGGCGGCTGCGCACCAGCCCGACGCACGAAGCCCTCTTTGCGAATCCCGTTTGCTTCGCTGCTCGATATGCCTCGTCGGCGGCCGGGCCGGAGCTGGTGTCGCCGGCGCAGCGCATGCGGCGGATGACGACGGCGCGACGGGTCGCGCGCGGGCTCTGGTTGGCGGCGACCGCATGCCTGGTCCTCGCCGTGGCGATCGACTACTGGGGCCTCGCACGAGCGCTCGCCGCGGTCAGAGCAAAGCGCATGACGCTCGCACCTCAAGTGACGCGAGCCATGGCCGCGCGCGACTCGCTCGGAGCGCTCACCGGCGGGATCGCCACCCTGCAACGTCTCACGATCACGGCGCCTCGCTGGTCGGCCTTTCTCACGAACGTGGCTGACTTCCTGCCGCGGGATGCCCACCTGGTGGCGCTACGGGCGGCGGGCGACAGCGCAGTCCTCGAGGGCGTGGCGCAACAGGCCGCGGGCGTGTTCGAGGCGCTGCAACAGATGCCCCGGCTCGCCGGCGTGCGCGCGGGCGCGCCGATTCAGCGTGACGTCCTGCCCGACGGGTCGGTGCGGGAGCACTTCGCCGTCAACACGTGGCTGAGTGGAGCCGCGGGGCAGGGGCATCCGTGAAGCGCTGGCTGCAGCTCGCCCCCGACGACCGGCGGGCACTGCTCAGCGGCGCGATCCTCGTCGCCTCCGCGCTCGCGCTCCGCCTGGGCGTGCTCCCATATGTTCACGCGCGTGCGGCGCTCGTGGAGCGCCTGCGCGAGCAACAAGCGCTGCTGCAGCGCGAGACGGCCCTGGTCGAATCGGCGTCTCGGGTCGCTGATGGCGTCGGCCAGGCGACACGCACTCTCGATCGAGTCAGATCCCGATTGTTGTTAGCGCGTGACCCGCTCGGGGCGGCGGCGCTGCTCGTCAGGGAGGTGAGCGAGGACGCGCGCGGCCACGGCGTGCTCGTCGAGGCGATCGAGAGTCGGCCCCCGGAATCCCTCGGCGACGATCTCACCGGTATTCAGGTCGACGTCCGCGGCCGCGGCGACCTGGAGGGGGTGCTCCGCTGGCTCCACGCCATCGAGACTGGTGATCGATTCCTGCGCGTCGAGCAGCTGAGTCTCGCCCGGCTCGAGAGCGGCGTGCCCGCCGACTCGCTCGACGTGGAGACGCTGGCCTTCGCGCTGAGCATCCGGGGCTTCCTGCTCGCTCCCCGCCCCGCGGCGTCGGCGACGGTGGTCGCGGCGGTGGACGGAGCCGTACGATGAGGGCCGTGCAGCTGAGTGCCGGCGCGCTGGGGTTGGGGCTCGTGCTCCTCGCGACAGCCGTGCGGCGTGCGACGCACGTCCAGGTCCTCGCGTCCGGCACGGAATCGGCGTTTCCGAGCACCGTCACGTCGGTACCCATCCCGGCGGCGGGATACGGACTGGACCGGCTGCTCACGGCCTTGGGGAAGGATCCCTTCCACCCGGAGCGCCGCCGTCCCAATCGGCGCTTTCAACTGCCGAGCGACCTTGCTACCCGAGTCGCACGGCGACCGGATGACCAGCCGGCCAGCTCCCTTCGGCTGATCGGCACGGCAGTCACGGGGGACGCCGGGAGCGGGTTTGCGATGTGCGCCTGGCAGGGCGGGACGCCCCGCATCGTGCGGGTCGGCGAGCAGGTGAGCGGGTGGACGCTGGTGAAGGTCACGCCCGGCGCGGCGGACTTCGCGACGCCCGGTGGCCGGGTGACGGTGCGCGTACCGAAAGCGGGGACGTGACATGCGGACATTCCAGAGCGGTTGCTGGCTGCTCGTGCTCGCGCTCCTCGCGGGTCCCGGCGCACGGGCGCAGGAGCCGCCAGCGGTGCGGGCGACCGCGCAGGGCCTCCTCCTGGACTTTCAGGATGCCGACCTCCGCCTGGTGTTGTCGGCGCTGGGCGAGGCAGGCCACCTGAACCTGGTCTACTCGGAGCTGCCCTCCCGGCACGTTACGCTCCGTACCAACCAGGCGGTGCCGGTTGAGCAGATCCTGCCCCTCTTGAAAAGTCTCGCGGCATCGAACGGCCTGAAGCTGACCGAAGACGGCGCGTTCGTGCGGATCGAAGACACCGGCCAGCGGGAAGCGCGGCCCGGCGCGGCGAAGGACACGGCGGCGCAGTCCGAGTTGCGGCTCTTTGTCTACCGCTTGAAGCACGCGCGGGCGGTGCGGCTCGCCTCCACCTTGCAGGCGATCTTCGGCGGCGCGGCGACCCGGGAGAGCGGGCAAGGGTCATACGGACCCGCAACGCTCTCAGAAGGTCTGCGACAGCAACAAGTACCCCCGATGGACACGACGCAAGCGCCGCGCGTGAACGTGCAGCTCGGCCCCGTTCGCGCGCCGGGACTGCCGGCCCGGCTGCAAGGCGAGGTGCAGATCGTCCCCGACGAGGCCACGAACTCGCTCCTCATCCGGGCTCAGGCATCCGACTGGGAAATCATTCAGGAAACGATTCAGACCCTGGACCTCCGCCCACTCCAGGTGCTGATCGAGGTCCTGATCGCCGAGGTGCGGCACAGCAAGGACTTCAACCTCGGTGTCTCCGCCCGAGTGGGGAGCGATTCAGGAGCGACTGGGAACACGGCGAGCGCGTCGCTCCAGGGCAGCTCGACGGGCGATTTCGCGCTGCGCGTGATGCGGCTAGGGCGCGTGAATGTCGACGTCGCGATCTCCGCACTGGCCTCGACGGGCGACGTTCGCATCGTATCCCGCCCCGTGCTCCTGGCACAGAACAACCAGGAATCGCGAATTCTCATCGGCTCCGAGCGGCCCTTTGTGCAGGTGTTCCGATCCCTGCCGACAGATGCGGCCGTGCGCGACCAGGTGATTCAGTACCGCGATGTCGGGACCAAGCTGACCCTGACGCCCACGATCAACGAGGATGGCTACGTCAACCTCCAAGTCGTTCAGGAGGTGAGCAACGCCACGAACGAGACACAGTTCGGTGCGCCGATCATCAGTACCCGCGAAGCGGCCACCCATTTGTTCGTCCGGGACGGGCAGACCGCGGTGATCGGTGGGCTGGTGGATCACGAGATCGACCGGACGCGCTCCGGCGTACCTCTGCTCAAGGATCTACCCCTCGTGGGCGGGCTGTTCGGGTCCACGCAAACGACCGACGCGCAGAGCGAGCTGTTCCTGTTCGTCACCCCGCACATCGTTGCCTCGGACGACGCTGCCGAGCGCCTGCGGGAAGGATTGGACCAGGGAGCGCCGCTGTTGCGGCAGGTGCCCAAGGGCTCCCTGTTCCCGCCACCGGCGGACTCGACGCGCCAGGTGAAGCAACAGCCATGACACCATACGCCACGCTGGACCTGAGCGGTCTGCAGCGGCTCTCCGACCGCTTGACGGTCGAGTACCTCGAGTTCAACGCGGTTCTCCCGCTACGGGTGGACGGCGGCCGGGTAGAGGTGGCGACGTGGCTGCCCGAGGTGGATCCCCAGGTCCTCGACGATCTCCGCTTTGTGTTCGACGCCGAGCCGGACTTGGTGCTGGGTCCCGAGAATGAGGTGCGGGCGGCGATCCGGCGCACCTATGGCAGCGAGGGGGTCACGGCGCAGGGCATGATCGCGGGTCTTGCGACCGAGGCGCCAGGCGCGGGGCCCGAGGGCGAAACGCCGATCGACGATCTGGTTCACCTGGCCAACGAAGCGCCCGTCGTCAAGCTCGTGAACCTGCTGCTGCTCGAAGCGCTCGAGGCACGCGCGTCGGACGTGCACCTCGAGGGGTACGCCGAAGAGCTGCGGGTGCGCTACCGCGTGGATGGCGTCCTGCAGGACGCGCCGACACCGCCGGGCCACCTCAAGGCGGCCATCGTCAGCCGCCTCAAGATCATGGCGGACCTGGATATCGCCGAGCGGCGCGTGCCGCAGGACGGGCGGATCCGGCTGCGGTTGCAGGATCGGCAGGTCGATGTCCGGGTATCGACGGTGCCCGTGCTGAACGGCGAGAGCATCGTGCTGCGGTTGCTCGACAAGGAGCGCGGCCGCATCGCGCTCGACGACCTGGGGATGAGCCCTGACACGCGCCGCCAGTTCGCGGCGGTGATCAGTCGGCCCAACGGCATTGTGCTGTCGACCGGTCCCACCGGCTCGGGGAAGACGACGACTCTCTATGCAGCCGTCGATCACATTCGCACGGGGCGCGAGAAAATCCTCACCGTCGAGGATCCCGTCGAGTACGAGCTTCCCGGCGTGCCCCAGGTGCCGGTTCATGAGAAGGTTGGACTCACCTTCGCGACGGCGCTCCGGTCGCTGTTACGCCAGGACCCGGACATCCTGCTGGTCGGGGAGATCCGTGACGAAGAGACTGCTGAGATCGCGACTCACGCCGCGCTCACGGGACATCTGGTGCTCTCCACCCTGCATACCAACGACGCACCGAGCGCGCTCACGCGCCTGCTCGATCTGGGGGTCGCCCCCTACCTGGTCACGAGCACCGTCGAGGCGGTGCTCGCCCAGCGATTGGTGCGCAAGCTCTGTCCCGCTTGCAGGCGCGGCGAGGACGTAGAGCCCGGCGTCGCAGCCGAGCTGGGCCTCGAGTCCAGGGAAGCGCGAGTGTACGGGGCCGTGGGGTGCGCCGAGTGTCGCGGCACCGGCTATCGAGGGCGCACGGGCATCTACGAGCTACTCACCATGAGCGACGAGATTCGCGCCGAGCTGCCCCGCTTGCGTGGGGCCGGCGAGTTGCGGGCACTCGCCGTGCGCGCCGGCATGTACACCCTCAGGAATGATGGACTCCGGCTCGTGCGGGAAGGCGCGACGACGGCGGAGGAGGTGCTCCGCGTGACGCGGGCGGAGCAGGCCGGCGGGCGCTGGACTGTTCCCAGTTGACGAACAGGAACCCGCCGGGCGCGGCGAACTTGGGCTCGCCCGGGCCCGGCAGAATCTGCAGCTGCAGCTCCTCGATCTTGTTCTTGGAGCAATCCCAACAGCTCAACGCGAAATCACCGTCGCGCCGGGTGCGCGACAGCAGCATCACGTGCACCATCGCGTTGTCGGTGACCAGCACGTCGTTCTTATAGAGATGTCCGAACGCCCACAGCGCCACCGCGCTGGTGATCGTGGGTACGAGCGGCGTGTGCACCTGGGTCACGCCGTGGTAATACAGGCCCATGATCACGCCGCCGAACCGCGGGTGGTGAGGGACGTCCTTGGTCTGCACCCGGTCCATCACGACCTTCCAGCGAGCGCCGTCCTGGGTGGCGAACTCCGCCACGCCCTCGACCGAGTCGCGCACGGCGCCCTTGTCCCAGGCGGTAAAGGTGAACGTGCCGGAGCTCTGGGCCACGTTGTTCGAGTAGGGGCCGTTCTTCACCTGCGATTCGAGACCCTCGCGCTCGTCCCCGAACGCCGCGAGAATCGGCGCGGCGCTGTCGGGGAAGGGAAACGGCCCCGGCAGGATCTGGATGACGGGCCCGCCGCCTGTCACGCGGATCGCCTGCACCCGCTCCGCGTTCACGTGGGATTCACTCATCGCCGACGCGCCATACCCTGAATGGGCAGCCTGGCTGGCCGCGCTCACCACCTTGAGGTGCGTGTCCATGCCGAGCTTCTTGTGGGAATCTTCCCCGACCGGGCAATACACGTCGTAGCTCCCCGCCTTGAGCGTCAGCGTGAGCGTGTCGCTCGCCCCCGGCTGGATCGTCTCGATCTCCTGCTCGATCCCTTGTCCCTCGACCTCGAAGCCGTGCGGGATGCTCCCGGCGTTCGTGATCACGAACGTGACCGGTCCCGCCGCGACGCTCGCCTGCGACAGCCCGACGCTCCACTCCGTCAGCTTCACGCTCACTTGTGAAGCCGCCGCGGGATGCGGTCGTGGCACCGCGCCCACCAGAGCGCCGAGCAACGCCATTGCGACGGTCGTCCCGGTCCCGAAACCAATCGACTTGCGGTCCATAGCAGCCTTCCTTGCAAAGAGTGTAGTTTGGAGTCTACCCGTCAGACCACACGCGTCGGCTGGTTATTCCCGGGGAATAATTCTGCCGCGCGCAGAGTCTCTATCGGCAGGTGGACGGCCTACCTCTGAGGACTGGTTGGAATCGAGCGAGCTCGAGCGATTCGAAGCGGTCGTGCTGCCGCATCTGGACGCCGCGTACACGCTGGCGCGCTATCTCACGCGCAACGACCACGACGCGCAGGACGTCGTGCAGGACGCCTCGCTGCGCGCGCTGCGGTATTTCCATGGGTTCCGCGGAGCCGGGAGCGCGGAGGGGCGGGCGTGGCTGCTCGCGATCGTTCGCAACACGGCGTACACCTGGCAGCAGCGGCACCGCGCGGACACACTCACCACCGAGTTCGATGAGGAGCGACACAGTGAGACCGTGGCGGGCGAGCATCCGGAAGCGGCCGTGGAGGCCGCGAGCGAGCGCGCCGCGCTGCTCGCGGCCATCGACGAGCTGCCGCCCGAGTTCCGTGAGGTGATCGTGTTGCGCGAGCTGGAAGGGTTGTCCTACAAGGAAATCAGCGATGTGACGGGGGTGCCCGTCGGGACCGTCATGTCGCGGCTGTCGCGCGCCCGCCGGCGCCTCGAAGCGGCGTTGTGCGCCGAACCGGAGGACTGCTGACGTGACGCATCCCGCCTTCGAAGCCTTGCTCGACGCCTACCTGGACGGCGAGCTCGCCGCGTCCGACGCCGCCGAGCTCGAGCAACACCTGCGCGGGTGCCCCGCCTGCTCCCGCCTCGAGCGGCGGCGGCGCGCGGTGACGAGCGCGGTGCGCGAGCACCTGCCCCGCTTCCCGGCGCCGGAGCTGCTCCGGACCCG
>DATDFC010000141.1:0-20221 GCA_036522815.1 Gemmatimonadales bacterium
CAGCTGGCCCGCGGGGCCCGCGTCGTGGAGGTGCTGAAGCAGCCGCAGTTTGCGCCGATGCCCGTCGAGCAGCAGATCATGATCATCTTCGCCGTGACCAACGGCTTTCTCGACGACGTCGCCGTGGAGCATATCAAAGCCTGGGAGCAGGGCTTCCGGGACTTCATGGCCGCCCAGCACCGCGAGGTGGGTGAGGAGATCCGCGCGCGCAAGGTGTTGGGCGACGACCTCGCCGCCCGGCTGCGTGCCGCCATCGCCGAGTACAAGCAGATCGAGACTCACTAATGGCGCAGACCCGCGAGCTGCGCCGGCGGATCAAGTCCGTCCAGAGCACCCGCAAGATCACCAAGACGATGGAGCTGGTGGCCACGTCCAAGCTCAAGCGGGCGCAGGACCGGGTGATCGCGGCGCGGCCCTATGCCGCTGCCCTCGCCGAGGTGATCGCCGATCTGTACGCGCCGGAGCTGGCGGAGCGGTTTCCCCTGCTGCGCCAGCCCCGAGTTCCGGGGACCCCCGGGCTTGCGCCCGGGGTCAGTAGGAAGGTTGCGCTGATCCTGATCACCGCCAACCGGGGCCTGTGCGGGGCGTTCAACGCCAATCTGATCCGCGAAGCGCGGCGCCGCATCGAGCAGCTCGAGGCCGAGGGCGCCACCGTCGACCTGCACCTGATCGGCAAGAAGGGGATCACGTACTTCAAGTTCACGAAGCGTGCGGTGGCATCGCAGCGCATCGACATCGGTGACAGGCCGACGGCGACCCAGGCCGCGGAGGTCGTCACACCGCTGATGGCGCAGTTCGAGTCCGGCGCGGTGGACGCGGTGGACGTCGTGTTCTCGCAGTTCAAGAGCGCGGTGAGCACCCCGCCCACGACCCTCCGCATCCTGCCGATCGAACCTGGGAAGGTTGGACGGTTGGAAGGAGAGCGATCCGGACGTTCCAACATTCCAACAGTCCAACGTTCCGCCTTTTACATTCTCAAGCCGTCTGCCGACGCGATCTTGGAGCAGCTGTTGCCCCTGTACGTGCGCAATCAGGTATACCGGGCGCTGGTGGAGACGGCGGCGGCGTTCCTGGGGGCGCAGCGCACCGCGATGAAGAACGCGACCGACAACGCCGGCGACATGCTCGACCTGCTGCAACGCACCTACAACCGAGCGCGCCAGGCGCAGATCACGCAGGAGCTCGCCGAGATCGTGGGCGGAGCGGAAGCGCTGAAAGGCTAGGGGCTTGGGGTTGGGGGCTAGGGACTCGGGACTCCGAGCCCCGAACCCCGAGCCCCGAGTCCCTCGAACGGGACTACTATGGCGACGAAAAAGCACGAGAAGACGACGAAGTCCGCGGGCGCGTCGAATGTCGGCAAAGTCGTCCAAGTGATCGGGCCCGTGCTCGACGTGGAGTTCGAGCCGGAGCACCTCCCCGAGCTCTACAACGCGGTGGTGATCGATCATGCCGGCAACGGCGCGCCCGCGATCCGGCTGACCGCCGAGGTGCAGCAGCACATCGGGCGCAACCAGGTGCGCGCCGTCGCGATGAGCTCGACCGACGGCGTGGTGCGCGGCATGGAGGTCGTCGATACCGGTCAGCCGATCACGGTACCCGTCGGCGAAGCCGCGCTGGGGCGGATCCTGAACGTGCTGGGCGAGCCGGTCGACGAAGGCGAGCCGATTCCGCCCACGGCGGAGCGGTGGCCCATCCACCGCGAGACGCCGAAGTTCGTCGACCTCGAGCCCAAGACCGAGGTATTCGAAACGGGGATCAAGGTGATCGACCTGATCGCCCCGTTCGTGAAGGGCGGCAAGATCGGGCTGTTCGGGGGCGCGGGCGTGGGCAAGACGGTCATCATCCAGGAGCTGATTCACAACGTGGCCATGGGCCACGGGGGGCGATCGGTGTTCTGCGGTGTGGGCGAGCGCACCCGCGAGGGGAACGATCTCTATCTGGAGATGAAGGAGAGCGGCGTCCTCAAGTCGTGCGCGCTGATCTACGGCCAGATGAACGAGCCGCCGGGCGCGCGCCTGCGGGTCGGTCTCACCGGCCTCACCGTCGCCGAGTACTTCCGCGACGTCGAGGGCCAGGACGTGCTCGTCTTCATCGACAACATCTTCCGGTTCACGCAGGCCGGGTCCGAGGTGTCGGCGCTGCTGGGCCGCATGCCGTCGGCGGTCGGCTACCAGCCCACGCTCGCCACCGAAATGGGCGAGCTGCAGGAGCGCATCACGTCGACCAAGAAGGGCTCCGTCACGTCGGTGCAGGCGATCTACGTCCCGGCCGACGATCTCACCGACCCGGCGCCGGCGACGGCGTTCTCGCATCTCGATGCGACGGTCGTCTTGTCGCGCCAGATCTTCGAGCTCGGCATCTACCCCGCCGTCGATCCGCTGGCGTCGTCGTCGCGCATTCTCGACGCGCAGTATCTGGGGGAGCGCCATTACAAGGTGGCCATCGAGGTGCAACGCATCCTGCAGCGCTACAAGGATCTCCAGGACATCATCGCGATCCTCGGCATGGACGAGCTGTCGGAAGAAGACAAGCAGCTCGTGGCGCGCGCGCGGCGGGTGCAGCGTTTTCTGTCGCAGCCGTTTTTCGTGGCGACCCAGTTCACCGGGCTCGAGGGCAAGTATGTGAAGCTCGAGGACACGATCAGCTCGTTCGAGCGGGTGGTGGCGGGCGAATTCGACCACCTGCCGGAGCAGGCGTTCTACATGGTGGCCGGAATCGACGAGGCGCTCGAGCAGGCCAAACGTCTGGCCAGCGCCTGAGTGATGCACGTCACAGTCGTTTCCCCCGAGCGGGCGGTATTCGATGGTGCCGCCGACGCGGTGGTGGCGCCGGCGTTCGACGGCCAGGTCGGTATCCTCCCGCGCCACGCGCCGTTTCTGACGCTGCTCGGTGCCGGTGTGTTGCAGGTGCGGCAGGGGGGGGCGTCGAGCCGATTCCAGCTGGCCGGCGGCTTTCTGCAGGTCGTGGGTGATGCGGTGCGGGTGGTGGCCGATCGAGTCGAAGCGGCCTGACGGGTCCGCGCATCGCTTCTCTTCATCACAGGCAAAGGGAGGCTGGCACATGCGGAAGTGCATCGGCAGCGCGCTGCTCCTCGTGGTCCTAGCGACGTTCCCAGCTCTCGGCGCGGCCCAGCGGCGCGCAGCCGCACGGCCCGCGCCTCGGTCATCGGAACACCCGTCCTTCGGGCTGCAACTCGATTGGGGCAACGATCCCAACTTCGGGATCGGTGGGCGAGGTGTGTTCCCGTTGGGCTCCCTGGTGCCCGGAACACCACTCGACGGCATCGTGTCGTTCGACTACTTCTTTCCCGGCAACAGCGTGCACTATTGGGAAATCAACGGCAACGTCGTCTACCGTTTCCGCATGCCGCGTGCCTCGTCGGTTGGTCCCTACGCCGGTGCGGGCTTGAACATTGCTCACGCATCCGTCTCGGGCGTGAGCGGCTCTGGGGCCACCGAGGCGGGGCTCAACCTGCTGGGCGGTACGACGTTCAAGGTAAAGCGCTCGAACCTCATCCCGTTCGTGGAGGGTCGCGGAGAGCTCGGCGGTGGGAAGACGTTCATTCTCACCGGAGGCGTTCGGTTCTAGGTTTTCGCGACGGGTCACACGGCTCGCCCGCCGCTCGCGGGCGGGCCGTCGCGTTTGGGGTTGCGGAACGATGGGCCGCTGCCTGGGTACCCTGTCTCACGCTCTCTTCATTTGAGGCAAGGAAGCCATGGGACGTGAGGCGGCGTTGCTGGTGGTGGCGGCCGTGGCAGGAATGGCGCCGGTCGCCCGGGCGCAGGCGACGGGCATGCCGTCGTTCAACGCGCCCTATCGGGCGTTTCAACGCTCGGAGCTGGGGGCCGTGTTCAGCTTTCCCGACGGCGGCGGCACGGGATTCGAAGGCGCGTACCGCTACGCCAGCGGCACGCTCGACGTCGGGCTGCGCGGAGGCATTTTCGATCCTCCCGGCGCGGGCAAGGCCGTGCTGCTCGTGGGCGTCGAGGCGCGCGAGCGCGTGATCACGCACACGGTCGACTTCCCGCTCGACGGTGCGCTGGTGTTCGGCGCGGGGGCGGGGCTCGTGAGCGGCGGCTCGACGCTGTTCGTTCCGGTGGGCCTGTCGCTTGGCCGCCGCGTCGATCCGCGCGGATCGACAGTCAGCATCGTGCCCTACGTGCAGCCTACCGTCGGGTTCGTCGCGGGCAGCAGCCGCAGCTCCGCCCTGGAATTCGGTTTCGGCGTGGGCGCCGACTTCCGGCTGTCCCGGGTGCTCGACGCACGCGTCTCGGGCGGCCTGGGCGATCACCCGTTCACCGGTGTGTCGATCGCGGCGGTGTGGGTGCATTAAAGCAGGTCATGGAGGTCGGTGGAGGTTGCTCCTTCTTGAGAGGTCACTTATGAAGCGCATGCTGTCCATCATGAGTACGGTGATGGGTCTTGCAACGCCGGCCGCGGCGCAATGGCTCGGCATGCCGGCGTGGAACAGTCCCAAAGGGGGCACCGGCGTGACGTTCTACGGCGACTACGGTGCGCCTAACGACAGCGCGGGGAAGGGCCACGCGTTCGGCGGCCGCGCCGCGCTGGGGATCGGGACCATTACGCTGACCGCCGGCGTCGCCTCATGGAAACCCGAGGGCCAGAACGCCCGGGCGACCACGTACGGCGGCACCGCGGCCTTCCGCCTCATCGGCGGCAGCTTGATCCCTCTCTCGGTCAGCCTGCAGCTGGGCGCGGGGCACAACGCCATGGGTACGTCGGGCGCCGACACCGTGCCGGCGTCGACCACGGTGTTGGGTGCGGTCGGTGTCAGCGTGCCGCTGCCGACGCCGGGGATCAGCATCGAGCCCTACGTCTCGCCGAGTATCCGGTACCACAAGTACTCGGACCTTCCGGCGGGCAGTAAGGACCACCAGACGCACTTCGGCTGGGTAATCGGGGGCAACTTCAGCTTCGGGCTCGTGGGGATCCACGTCGCCTACGATTCGGAGAAGTTCGACAGCGGCACGCCGGGCGTTCTCAGCGGCACGCATGGCGTGCTCGGCGTCGGGGCCGATGTGGGACTGCGGCTGCCGATGGGCTTGTAAGCCCTGTTCACAAGAGTACTTGAAGCCGCTACCTTTGGGGCGCGCCACACCCGGCGCGCCCCGTCTGTTTCCAGGAGCCGTGTGAATCGCAGATTTGCCACGCGGGCGTCTGTCGTGCTGCTGCTGGCCCTCGCGCCAGCCGGATGCGCGCTCACGCTCGACGCGACCCACCTCGGCGTGCCGGTCTCGCTGGCGAGCTCGGCGCAGGGGCCGGATTCCGGTACCGCCTTCAGCGTGACCAAGCACTCCATCTACCTGTTGGTCGGGCTCGTCCCGGTCTCGCAACCGAATCTCGAGGACGTGCTGGCCGGCCAGGTGGGAACGGGGGCGCGCATCGCCAATCTGCGCGTCAAGGTGCGGAGCCGCTGGAGCGATCTGCTCGTCACCGGCCTGACCCTCGGGCTGGTGGTGCCGCGCTCGGTGACATTCGAAGGGGTCGTCGCTGGGAAATGATGACTGACCCCGGGCGCAAGCCCGGGGATTCGCCAAGCCTAGCCCTTCACCAGCCTCTTGACCAGTTCCGTCGTCCGCTCCGCCGCCCCGCGTCCCTCGCGCACCAGCTTCTTCCCGGCGTCCCCCGCCTTCCGTCTTGTTGCGGGGTCGTGATGCCACACGAGCCACTGCGAGTGGAGCGCCTGTCGCCCGTCGCTCGCGAGCGCGATCGCGCCGCCCCGCTCGAGCAGCAGCGTCGCATCCCGGCTCATCTGCCAGTGCGGGCCCACGGCCACGGGAACGCCGAACACCGCCGGCTCGAGCACCGAGTGCAGGCCCGCCCGGTGGAACCCGCCCCCCACGAACGCCACGTCCGCGAGCGCGTACAGGTCGGCGAGGATGCCCACGCGATCCACCACGATCACCGGAGCGGCGGAGGTGTGCTCCACTTGCGAGAGCCGCACCGGTCGCGGCAGCCCCAGTTTCGCGGCGAGCTGCGTGATGCCCGCCAGGTGGTCCGGATTGGGCTCGTGCGGGGCGAGCACGAGCCGCGCGCTCGGCACCTGCGCCACCAAATCAACGAATGCGGGGAGGACGACGGCTTCGTCACTCGGCCAGGTGGACCCCGCGACAATCGTGAACGTGCCGGCCGGTGCGATGGCGAGGCGCGCGAACGGGTCGCGCGTGCGGTCGAAGCGCTCGGCCCGCTCGGCCACGCTGTCGTAGCGCGTGTCCCCCGTGACCTCGAGCGCGCTGCGGCGCGCCCCCAGCTGCTCCAGGCGGCGCCCGTCCTCTTCGCTGATCGTGCCGATGCGGTCGAGCGCCCGGTACGCGGGCTCCGCCCAGCCGCGCGTGGGCCAGCGCAGCCGCGAGCTGGTCGGCGCCACGGTGGCGGAGATGAGGCCCAGCTTCACGCCGCGGCGCGCCGCCGCGAGCGTGAGCTCGGGCCACACGTCGAGCTTCGAGAACACGAGCGCGGTGGGCTGGAGCGACTCGAGCACGGCCGCCACGTCGACGGGGCGGTCGAGCGGGAGATAGTCCGCCACGTCCGCCGGCAGCGTCCGCGCCAGCCGCTCCGCCGACGGGGAGAAGAACGTGTAGGCGAGCTGCCAGCCGGGCGCTTCGGCGCGCAGCGCCTCGAGCACCGGCTTCGCCTGCAGGCCCTCGCCCACCGAGGCGGCGTGCACCCACACGAGCGGACGTGCGGCGTCACGCTCGCGCTTGGCCCACGCGGCGAGCCGCTGGGTGACGCCGCGGCGCGCGTCCAGCCCGCGGGCGAGCTTCTTGTCGAAGCGGGCGGCGAAGGGCAGGGCCCGGTGCGCCAGCGCCAGCCCCAGCCGGTACATAAAGGAAGGGCGCGCCATCAGCGCCCGGTCTTGGCCCGGTAGATCGAGTCCAGCACCGCGCGAAACACCGCCACCGGCGCGGCACCCTCGAGCAGGCCGCCTTCCACGTAAAACGTCGGGGTGCTCACGGCGCCGGCCCGGCGTGCCCGCGCGGCGTCGGCGTCGACCTCGGAGGCCGTCGCGTTGGCGGCGACGCAGCGCTCCAGCGCGGTGTGGTCGAGGTGCGCCGAGTCGCCCAGGGCGAGCAGGGCGCTCGAGGGCCTGGGGAGTTTGGCCCATTCGTCCTGGTGTCGGAACAACAGATCGTGCATGGCCCAGAAGCGATCCTGCCGCGCAGCGCACATGGCGACCTGGGCGGCGGCCCGGGCGTTGGGGTGGACGCTCGTGAGTGGCAGGTTGATGTAGACGAGGCGGACCTTGCCGGTGGCGATGTACTCTTGGTCGAGCAGCGGCATGGTGCCCAGCGCGAAGGCGCGGCAGTAGGGGCACTGGAAGTCCGACATCTCGTACAGCGTGATGGGCGCGTCGGGACGGCCTTTGGAGCGGGCCGCGAGCGGGTCGGGCGTCTGGCGTGAGCCTCGGGGATCGAGGAGCGCCAGGGCGGCGAGAGCGGCGATGGCAACCGGGAGCGCGCGTGTGATCATGAGGGAGTATGGTGGCGATCAATTTGTGGGGCACCCGCGCTCCGCGCTCGGTGTATGTTCCATATTGGAACGGATGGCCGAATGTGTCGCTCTGGCGTACTCCGGCGATTCGTGCTATTAGGTTGGGGTCGGCGAGCCGTCTCGCCCTGATCTGACGTCTTGCCGTCGCTGCGCGTGTTGCGCCCTATCCCGCCGTCATCGTGCGAGCGCGCATTTCGTTGAGCAGTTGAGTGACAAGGAAGGAGGGCCGGGCCGCTCTCGTGCGGGTGGCACCGGTGATGACCGTCACGTCTACCTCGTCGGAGGGGACATGCAAAGCACACCTCGTCGGTTAGTTCCCATCATTCTCAGCGCGCTGCTCGCGGTTCCGGCTCTGCTGGCAGCGCAGGAGCCGGTGACCATCACCGGCAAAGTCACGAGCGACGCCGGCCAGCCGCTCGGGCAGGTCGAGGTCGCGATCCCGACCATGGGGCTCGGCGGTCTCACGAAGGACGACGGCCGTTATGTCCTCGTCGTCCCCGGCGCGCGCGTCTCCGGTCAAACCGTGACCGTGGTGGCGCGGCGGCTCGGCTACAAGTCACAGACCGCCCAGGTGACGCTCTCGTCGGGCGGCGTGACGCACGACTTCACGCTCGCCGCCAACCCGCTGCAGCTGGGCGAGGTGGTGGTGACCGGCGCCGGTACGTCGACCTCGACCGAGAAGCTCGGCAACGTCCGCAACAACGTCTCGTCCGACCTTATCACGAAGGCCGGCGAGACCAACATGGTGCAATCGCTCGCGGGCAAGGCGCCGAACGTCACCGTGCTGCAGCAGTCAGGTGACCCGGGCGCGAGCTCGTTCATCAACATCCGGGGCATCAGCTCGATCCTCGGGTCCAACCAGCCGCTGTTCGTGGTGGACGGCGTGCCGGTCGATAACTCGACGTTCTCGACGTCGAACTTCAACGCGCCGGACGACGGGGGCGGGACCATCACCCCCGGCGGCCAGACCGAGGGAACCGTCCAGACGAACCGCGCGGCCGACATCAATCCGAACGACATCGAGTCGGTAGAGGTCTTGAAGGGTCCGGCGGCGAGCGCGATCTACGGCGCTCGCGCGGCGTTTGGCGTGATCCTAGTCACGACGAAGTCCGGCCGCTCTGGCCCGACGCACTTCACGTTCCGCTCCTCTACCTCATTCGACGACATCAACCACACCTTCCCGCTGCAGACGAGCTACGGGCTAGGCACCAACGGGATCCACGCCGACACTTCGCTGGGCGGCCAGTGCGACCAGGCCGGCGCCGGCATCTGCGGGCGCTCGTGGGGCCCGGCGATCCCGGCGGGGGGGGCGGTGTTCGACCACGCGGACGACATCTACCGCGTGGGGCACACGTTGGACAACGGGTTCACGGTGTCCGGCGGGAACGACCGCACGACGTTCTACCTCTCGGGGGACAACAACTACCAGCAGGGCGTCATCGTGGGGCCGAACAACTACTTCTCCCGGAGCACTGTGCGTTTCAAGGGGACGCACCGGGTGATCGACAACCTGAAGCTCGGCGCGAACCTGGCGTTCGCCGACACGCGCGCCCACTACATCCAGCGCGGCAACAACACCAACGGCATCCAGCTGGGTGACCTGCGCACGCCACCGGACTTCAACAACCTCCCATATGTCGTTCAGACGGCCGCCGGCCCGCAGCAGCGCTCGTATCGCTTCGAGCACCCGAACGACGCCACGATGTTTGAGGACCGGACGTTCGACAACCCGTTCTGGACGATCTACCAGGCGCTGAACGCCTCCAACGTGGGCCGGGTGTTCGGGAACGTGAACGCCGAGTACCTGCCGACGCCCTGGCTGAAGATCAACTACACCCTGGGTGCGGACTACGCGACCGACGAGCGGCTGGAGGGGTGTGCCACCAGCTCGTCGGCCCCCTGCATCACGGGGCGGGTGGTCGAGGGCAAGATCATCAACTACCTGATCGACCATAACCTCACGGCCACGGCGACCTATTCGGTCAGCCCGGATCTGGGCGGCACCGTGACGGTCGGCCAAAACCTGAACACCCGCAACCAGCGCCAGCTCGGAACGGTGGGCCGCGACCTGGTCGGGCTGCGGCCGTACAAGCTCTCGAACACGGTCAAGCAGGATCTGCCGATCGACCAGGAGCAGGTGATCCACGACGCGTCGTGGTTCGGGCAAGGCACCCTCGACATCAAGAGCCAGCTGTACTTGACCGCGGCCATCCGCAACGACGGCTCCTCGACGTTCGGGCGCTCCAACCTGCGCAGCTGGTTCCCGAAGGGGAGCTTGGCGTGGGAGTTCACGAAGGCGATCGGCGAGCGCTCGTGGCTGTCGTACGGCAAGGCCCGCGTGGCGTATGGCGAAGCGGGTACCGAGCCGCAGCCGTATCTCACCTCGACGACGTTCAGCCCGGGCCTCATCGGGGGCATCTCCCAGGGCACCGGCAACACCCCGACCCAAGCGGGTATCGGGGGCTTGGTGACGCGCCAGGAGTTGCGGGCGGCGCCGGTGTTGAAGCCCGAGCGCTCCAAGGAGCTCGAGGCGGGCGTGGACTTGGGGTTCTTCAAGGACCGGGCCGATGCGAGCATCACCTGGTACAACAAGAAGTCGCAGGACATCATCTTGTTGAAGCCGCTCAACCCCTCGATCGGTTACTTCCAGCAGGGGGCGAACGCTGCCACGATGCGGAACCGTGGGTGGGAGGTGTCGCTGAACATGCGCCCGCTCCAGAAGGCGGAGTTCGGCTGGGACATCGGCCTGCAGTGGGCCCGCAATCGCAACAAGGTGCTGTCGCTCGGCGGCGAGCAGTTCATCTCGATCGGCGACTTCATCAATGAGGTGGCGATGGTGGACCAGCCGATCGCCGTGTACCTGGGCAGCGGGTTCTTCCGGTGCGGTCTATCGAGCGACGCCGACGTGCCTGAGGCGGGCGGGCCCGACATGGGCACGCTGTGCGCCGGCAAGGCCAAGGGTACGCTGTTCGTCGGGAGCGACGGGTACCCGGTGCAGGACAACAACCCGCGCATCGTGATGGACCCGAACCACGATTGGACCGGCAGCGTCCGGTCGTCGTTCCGCTTCCGCAAGCTGCAGGTCTCCGGCCTGCTCGACATCCGGCGCGGCGGGCAGATCTGGAACGGCCCGAAGGGCGCCTTGTGGAGCTACGGCACCCACAAGGACACGGAGCAGCGGGCCGCTTGCACCAACCGCAATGACCCTGCCTCGTGCACCGGGAACCCCAAGATCTTCGGCCAGGGGGGTTGGTTTGACGGCCCCGTCGTGGGGCCGGGCGCCGGCCAGACGGTGGCGATCGGCGAGTACTACTATCGCAACGTGGCCGCGTGCCCGTTCATCGGGATCGACGAGCCGTGCATCGAGGACGCCGGCTTTGTGAAGCTGCGCGAGATCTCCCTCAGCTACACCCTCGATGCGCCTTGGGTGCAGCGCTCACTTGGATTCTCGAGCATCGATCTCCGCGTGTCGGGCCGCAACCTGAAGACGTGGACCAACTACACCGGGTACGATCCTGAGACGAACCTCGGCGGGGCGATCTCGTCCGGGGCCGGCGCGAGCGGCGTGGATTACTTCAACAACCCGCAGACACGCTCGTTCTCGTTCTCGATCACCCTCAACCACTGACCCGAGGAGAACCGACATATGCGTCGCAACATGAATGTCGTGCTCGCCTCTCTGGGGCTGCTCCTCGGGACGGCGGCATGTGACAGCTTTCTCACGGGCGACAAGCTCTCCCAAAACCCGAACTTGCCGACGGAGGCATCGACCACACAGCTGTTCATGGGCGTGCAAGCGGGCCAGTTCGCGTTCCAGGAAGGCACGGTCGCGATGATGATGTGCGAGTGGGTACAGGCCTGCTCGGCGGGCAACTCGCGCTTCGTGCAGCAGGCCGCCCAGTACGTTTTTGGCGAGACCTCCAACATCGGCGCCAATGGAGGAGACTGGATATCGGTGTATGACGCCGGCGGCCTGATCGACATCAGGCACGTGGAAGCCAACACCCAGGCGGCGGGCGACTCGGTCTGGCTCGGGATCGCCAAGATCTGGGAAGTCCTCACGATCGGGACCGCCTCGGACATGTGGGGAGACATTCCCTACAGCGAAGCGGTCGGAACCAGCAACTCGCCGGCGCTCGACAATCGCTTCGTCATCCTGGGCCAGCTCCAAACGCTGCTCGACCAGGCCATCGTCGAGCTGGCCGGCCCAGGCCCGGGACCGGCGGGAGCGGACTTGGTCTTCGGCAGTTTGCCGGACACAGCCCAGCGGGCCGCATGGACCCGGGCGGCGTGGACGCTCAAGGCCCGCTACTACATGCACACGGCAGAGTCGTTGGGCACAGGGGCGTACACCGCGGCGATCGCGGCCGCGCTGAACGGTATCAATGCGCCGAGCCGCGATTTCCGGGCGCACCATGGTGCGAACACATCGGAGCGAAGCATGTGGGCGCAGTTCCAGACCAGCTCCGGGTTCGGCACCGATTTGGAGGCCGGGAAGGCGCTGGCCGATTACATGAATGCCAGAAACGACCCGCGGCGGGCTCAGTACTTTTGCCTGAACGCGTTGGGGGGATACGGCGGCGATGACTATAACACGCCCCCGTCCCCGGATTCGGTGTCGAACTTCGCGTGCCAGCCACCGCGCTTCGCGGACACGGCGTCGGTCCCATACGTGACCTTCGCCGAGAACGAGTTGATCCTCGCGGAGGCGTACAACAAGACGGGCAACGATGGGGCGGCCGCGACGCATCTGAACAACGCGTACGCGACCGTGCCCGGACTGGCATCGACGGCCGGCGCGGCAACCGGGGCGGTGTTGCTCGACTCGATCATGATGGAGAAGTATGTGGCGATGTTCCAGAACATCGAGTCGATGAACGATTACCGGCGGACCTGTATCCCGGCCATCACGCCGTACTTGGCGAACACGGTGGGGTTCCAGAACGTGCCGGGACGGCTGTTCTACCCCCAAAACGAGCGGAACGTGAATACCAACGTTCCGAAGCCGAACGACCAGCTCGCGACTCACGGCTTCCGGAACGCGGGCGACGTGCACGCGTGCCAGAACGACAACTCACCGTGACCGACGTATGGATGTCCCGGGAGCGTGCGTAATCGTGCGGGTAGCAGTATGATACAGGGGAGCGGATTCGCCGTTCGGGATCCGCTCCCCTTGTCATTCGGGGCGTCGAGTCAGTAGGAGTGGACCCATGCGCGCACAGGCCGCTCTCATCGTGGTGGGGACGTTGTTGCAGGTGGCTTGCTACAACTATCTGCCGCTCTCCCGATCGCGCCTCGTGCCGTCCACCTATCTCGCGGTGACGCTCACCGAGTCGGGATCGGACGAGCTCGCTCCGTACATCGGTCCCAATGTGCTGATCGTGCGAGGGCGGTTTCTGAGTGCGACCGAGCGGGGCTTTGCCATATCGGTCGCGGCAGTCGAGAATCGGCGCGGCAATATCTCGGAGTGGAAGGGTGAGTCGGTGGTTATCCCCGGCGAGTTCGTGCGCAGCGTCGAAGAGCGCCGGGTGGCCCGGAGCAAAACGGTACTGCTCGCGGGCGCGTCAGTGGCGGGATTTTTGATAACGTATGCGGCGTTCGGGCCGGGCGCGACTGGCACAGACCCGATGGGCAGTGCAGCCGGGCCGAGTCCACGCTGATGGTGAACGGCCCGCCCCGAGCGGGGTATCCTCACGAGCCTCAAGGGACGAGAGATTCTCTATGCGCGCAGCGATCCTGATTCTCAGCTTCGGCGTCTCGGCAGGGTGTTACAACTACAACCCGCTCACGACGCCCACCCCGCAGCCGGGGAGCTACGTTGCAGTGACGCTCACCGATGCCGGCTCGCAGGAGCTGGCTCGCTACCTGGGACCGAACGTTTTCGTGGTGCGCGGCCGCTACCTGGGCGACAGCGACCACGGGCTGCTCCTCTCGGTAGCGTCGGTGGAGCTCAAACGTGGCAACGAGCTGTCGTGGGAGGGGGAGACGGTCGCGCTGCCGAACGGCGCCATCGCTTCGCTCGATGTGCGCCGCCTCGCCAAGGGACGGAGCATCCTGCTGGCCGGCGTGGGCGCCGGGGGACTCGTCGCCACGACGCTGGCATTCACGCTGAACGGCGGCGGGACTCCGCTCGGCCCTGGTCGACCCCGTCCCAACCCTCAGTGACGAAGGGTTAGAACACGCCGACGCTCGAGCGGCGGAGATCTGTCTCGAGCGTCCACTCGATGTATTGGCCGCGCTGCACGACGAGGATGTCCGTGCGAGCGTAGGCGTCGTTACCGATCGCATCCCCGAGCAGTCGGATTTCCCGCCCCTGGCCGAGCAGGCGCGTCGGCAGGAAAAACACCGCTGACGACGATCCGGTCACCGTCCCCACTCGGGTTTGCACGCCGTCGTGCAGCACGTAGATCACCACGTCGAGATAGTTGTGGTTGGTGACGTTGAGGGCGATTTCTCCCGCCGGGACGTCGAAAGCCGGCTGCGCGTCGGTCTTGCCGCGGTGGAAGATGAAGCACCCGGACGCCCCTAGGACGAGGGCGACGCGCGCCGCGCGGAGTCGCAGGGTCATGGGGCGCGAACGTAGCCGCGAGCAGCGATCCGCGAAAGAGAGTAGGATCGCAGCAGCCGTTCATAACAGTTCTCTGACAGGTGGTCCGCCATGCACGTTTCATTATGCAACACGCGGTTTCTTGCGGCACAACCTGCTTCATCTCACTTTAGCCCTGCCGTTTCGCTTCCACCTCCAGCCCTAGGAGCGTGTTACATGCACCACACATCGTCGGCCTTCCGTCGATCTCGGCTCCCGGGTCGTAGCGCTCGAACGCGATGTAGCCACCGTAGCGCATAGGCGTACGGCGGTCTACCAGCGCCCCTCTCACCGTGCGGTTTCCATCGGTGCGAAGGGGGGGGTGCGCGTCTCTTTTCATTCGAGGACACTCGTCATGACGCTTCTCTCCATTCGCTCGCTCGGCATCGCGGCAGCGCTGTTCGTCGGCGCCACTCTCGCCGCCGAACCTGTCGCCGCCCAGGGGACCGTGGCCGGGCAAGTCACGGACAAGTCCAATCAGCAGCCGGTCGCGGGGGCGGCAGTGCTCGTGGTAGGCACGAGCCTGCAGGCCCGCACCGGCCGCGAGGGGCGCTACAGCATCACCAACGTGGCGCCCGGGAGGTACGAGGTACAGGTCCGCTTTATCGGATTCGCGACCGCGACCCAGCCGGTCACCGTCGCCACTGGCCAGCCGGCCGTGCTCGATTTCGCGCTCACGCCGGCAGCGGTGCCCCTGGACGTGGTCGTCGTGTCGGCCACGGGCGCCGAGCAGCTCAAGCGCGAGCTCGGCAACAACGTGGGGACGATCGACGCCGCCAAGACGACGCAGGAAGCCGCGCCGGTGAACGCGGCCGACTTGCTCAACTCACGCGTGCCGGGCGTTGAGGTGATGCAGAGCGGCGGCACGACCGGGACCGGCTCACGCATCCGGATCCGCGGTGCGACCAGCCTGTCGCTCCGCAACGAGCCGATCATCGTGGTGGATGGCGTGCGCATCGACAACGTGCCCAATGCCGACGGCGGCCTCGGCGCCTCGGGCGGCCAGTCGCCGTCGCGCCTCAACGACTTGAACCCCGAAGACTGGGAGTCGGTCGAGGTCGTGAAGGGCCCCTCCGCCGCGGCCCTGTACGGTACCGACGCGGCGAATGGCGTGATTCAGATCCGCACCAAGCAGGGGCGCCCGGGGCCCACCAAGTGGACCGCGTTTAGCGAAGGCGGCACGTTGAACGACGAGACCAACTGGCCGACCAACTATTACGCCCACGAGGACACGTCGGCGTTGAATGGCTGCTACCCATCATTCATCGCGATTGGGGCCTGCCCGAACACCGTCTCACAGGTCGTGATCGACAGCTTCAACCCCCTCAAGCAGCGCTCCCCGTTCCGCCAGGGCGTGCGGCAGCATTATGGCCTGAGCGCCTCCGGCGGGAACGAGATCACCACGTTCTACGTGTCGGGCGACTTCCAGCGCGAGAAGGGCATCTTCGAATCGAACGACCTCAGGAAGACCAGCCTCCGTGCCAACTTACGCGACCAGGTCAGCCGCTTGATGGATCTGTCGATCTCCACCGCATACGTCTCGAGCGATCTGGCGCTGCCGCAGAACGACAACAACAGCTTCGGGATCCTCCCCAGCGGGTTGCTCGGTGGCACCGACAGCACGGTCAACGAGGGATATGGATTCCTCACGCCGGCGCAAGCGGAGGCCGTCCAGGCGGGGCAGCGCATCGAGCGCTTTACCGGCGGCCTGAACCTCACGTTTCGGCCCTGGAGCTTCCTCTCGATGCGCGGCACGGCCGGGTACGACGTGACGAACCAGGGGGACACTTTCCTGAATCCGCCGAACGTCAATCCGTTCGACGTGGACGGGCAGGCGTTCACCTACAGCGCTCAAGTGCGGGCATACACGGCGAATCTCGCGACGACAGCCGCATTCCGTCTGGCGCCTGAGGTGACGTCCAATACCACGGTGGGGCTGCAGTTCAGCAAGAACGTGTTCGATCAGGTGCGCGCGTCGGGGCGCAAGATCGTCACCGGGACCTCCGGCGTGGCCGGGGTCGTGTTCGCGAGCGTGGGCGACTCGGTGGCGCCCCAGGTGACCCTGGGCGGATACGTGGAGGAGCAAGTCGGGGTGCACGACCGGCTGTTCGTTACGGGTGCCCTGCGGGCCGACAAGAACTCCGCCTTCGGCACAAACTTCGGCAACATCGTCTATCCCAAGCTGTCCGGTTCCTGGGTGATTTCCGAGGAGCCCTTCTTCCCACGCATGGGGTGGCTGTCGAGCCTGCGGTTGCGCGCGGCATGGGGCAAGGCGGGCCGGGCGCCCGGTACGCTCGATGCACAGCGCTTTGCGGTGCCCGTCGCCGTCGCGGCGAGCGGCAGCGACCTTCCCGGCGTGACGTTCGGTGGTGTCGGGAACGCCGGCCTGAAGCCGGAGCAGACCCGTGAGGTCGAGACCGGGTTGGACGCCGATCTCGTACAACAGCGGGTCCATTTCGAGGCCACCTACTACGACAAGACCTCGAAGGATGCCCTGGTCGCGGTGCCCATCGCTGGGTCGCTGGGCGAGAGCTTCACCCGCCTGGACAATCTTGGCCGCGTGAGCAACAAAGGCATCGAGCTGCTGATCACGGCGCAGGTGATCAACCGGCCGAATCTGTCGTGGTCCGTTACGGCCAGCGGGTGGGGCAATAAGAACCGCGTGCTTGCCACCGACTCGAGTAACACGCCCATCATCTTCGGGTTGGGCGGCGCGAGCCAGCGTCACCAGGTCGGCTACGCCGCCGGGGGCTACTGGGGCAAGTCGTACACGTTCGCGGACTCCAATAAAGACGGCCTGATCGACCCGTTCACCGAGATGACCGTGGACACGGCAGACTCGTTCAAGGGGTCGTCGGTGCCGACCCGCGGCGCGTCGTTCAGTACCGAGGTCAATTTCTTGCAGCACTTCCGCCTGTACGGGCTGCTGGATGGGCGCTGGGGCAACAAGCTGGACAACGCCACCGAACAGTTCCGCTGTCAATTCGCCATCTGCCGCGGCTTCAACCTGGCCAAGGCGTCGCTCGCCGACCAGGCCGCCGCCGACGCCGCCGTGTACTATGGCCTCGAGACCGGATTCTTCGAGGACGCCGGGTTCCTCAAGCTGCGAGAGGTGTCCCTGACGTACACCGCTCCCGGAGCCTGGGCCTCTCGTATCGGTGCAAGCACGTTGAGCCTGACGCTCACCGGTCGCAACCTCGCCACCTGGACCAAGTACCGCGGCGCGGACCCCGAGATCAGCCAGTCAGGCCAGTTCAACTTCAGCGTGGCGGACTTCCTGAGTCAGCCCCCGGTGCGCTACTTCCTGGCGCGCGTCAACGTGACCTTCTAGAGCCCGAGGATCAACTCCATGAAGCATACATCCAAGCTGCTCGCGCTCCTGGCGGTCGCGCTCGCGCTGCCGAGCGACGCCTGCAATGACCCGCTGCGCGTGAGCATTCCGACCATTGTCCCTCCCGGTTCGCTGAGCGACTCGGCAGCGATCGGTACGCTCCGTGCCGGCGCGATCGGCAACTTCTCCATCGCGTTCAGCGGTGATCACCCCGATGGATCGGGCGGAACCGGCGAGGGCGTGATCATGTACGGGGGCCTGCTCGCCGACGAGTGGATCGACTCAGAGACGTTCCCCACCCGCATCGAGGTGGATGCACGCACCATCCAGGTGACCAACGCTGACGTGGATCTGTGGTACCGGCTGCTGCACCAGGCCCGGAATGCGGCGGAGAGGGCGGCCGCCCAGTATGCCGCCTTTCTCCCCAACGACGCCGGGCATGCCGAGATGTTGAATCTGGCCGGATACACCTATCTCTTCTTTGCCGAAACGTACTGCTCCGGCGTCCCAGTGAGTCACTTGGACGCTACGACCGGCAAGATCACCTACGGCGTGCCGCTCACGACACGGCAGCTGATCGATACCGCGATTGCACGCTTCGACGCGGCGCTCGGCGTCGCCGCCAATGTGACCAATGCGACGCTCAAGCAGACGATGACCAATCTGGCGAGTGTGGGGAGGGCACGCGCGCTGGTCGACAGCGGCGATTTCGCAGGCGCGGCGACCGCGGTGAGTGCGGTCCCCACGTCGTTCGCCTATCTGATCGAGCACTCGGAGATCAGCACCTACGAAAACAACGGAGTGTTCAACGGCAACACGCAGGACCGCCGCTACTCCGTCGCCGACCGCGAGGGGGGCAACGGATTTCCATTCCGCTCCGTGATCGACCCGCGGACGCCGTCGCGGCGGAGGACGGCGGGAAACCACAACGGGTTCGACGGCCTCACGCCGCAGTACAACAACTTCCGATTCGGCGACCGCAAGGCGGCGATCCCGCTGGCGACGGGAGTCGAGGCGCGGCTGATCGAGGCCGAGGCGGCGCTGCAGGCCGACACGGCGAACCCGTCCACGGCCTTCTTTACCGCGCTGAACGATCCGCGGGCCAACCCCGCGAGCCGCTCTTACTTCAACCCCAGTCCGTTCAGCCGCACGGACACGCTCACGAATCCAATTCCGGCGCTGCCGAACCTGACGGCGGCGGACGATACGACGGCAGGGGGCGCGGTGAACCTGCTGTTCAACGAGCGGGCGCGCTGGCTGTGGCTCACGGCGCACCGTCTGGGAGATCTGCGACGTTTGATGCGGCAATATGCGCGACCGGACAGCACGGTGTTTCCGACGGGAGCGTACTTCAAGTCCAACCCCTCGGTGTACGGTCCGGATGTCAACATCCCGGTGCCGATCACCGAGCAGAACAACCCGAACTTCAGGGCCTGCCTCGACCGGCTGCCCTAGACCTTCCGGTAGGGAGGAGACGAGCGGGAGGGGCGACGAACCCCTCCCGTTTTTCCTTCAGGACTGGCCGGCTTTGGTCTTGATGACGATCACGCCGCTCCCGGAATTCGTTCCGTAGTACGTGGTCCCCTCGATTCCATCGTAGATGTAGATGGTGAAAATGGACTGGGCGTCGATGTCGTCGAGCGCCCGGAAGTCGGGGACGCGCACGCCATCCAGCAGGATTGCCGGTGCGTCGTCGAGCAGGAAGCTGGTGCGGCCGCGCCGCCCGAGCTTCGCCGGACGGCCGTTACGGTCGTCGCTGGTCTGCAGCATTGGCGCGCTCTGCTTGAGCACCTGCCAAGCGGTGCGCGCGCCTGTCTTCTCGATTTGCTCGGCGGTGATCAGAAACGTGCCGGAGGGCGGGTGGTCCGCGACATCGTGCTTGACCGCGGGGCCGCATGCCACCAGGGCGACGACCAACGACGCGGGGAGTGCCTTCATGCAGGCCTCGCGGTACGAGGGCGACGGCGCGTCCGTACTTCTGTATAGTCACGTCCGCGACGGCCAGCGTCAAGCACGCGAAGCAGATCGCGGCACGATTACGTAAGATTCCACGCGCCCATGCTCGCCACCCTCTGCTGCGCCCTGCTGCAGATCGCCGTCCCGTCCCCGCGCGGCTACGTCAACGACTTCGCCGGCGTGCTCGATGCCGCGTCGGTCGCCCACATGACGGCCGTGATCACGGAGCTGCGCGAGAAGACGCGGGGCGAGATCGCCGTGGTGACCCTCGCCGACATCGCCGACCGTCCCGCCGCGGACGTAGCCCTCCAGATCGGGCGCCAATGGGGCGTCGGTGCCAAGGGCGAAGCCGGCGACCCCGCGAAGAACTTGGGCGTCGTGGTGCTGCTCGTGCCCCTGAAGAATCACCGGCCCGGTACGGGGCAGGTCTTCATCGCAACGGGCCGCGGAGCCGAAGGATTCTTGACGGATGCGCGAGTCGGGCGGATCCGCGACGCGATGACGCCATACCTGGCGCGCGAGGATTACGGCGCGGGGCTCGCTCGCGGCGTCGATCTCATTGCGCAGGCATTCGCGCACGAGTTCGCCGTCACGCTGACAGGCGTCCCCGAGCTCCCGCCTGGCGACGGGTCTGAGTCGTTGCCGATCCCGCTGGGCTGGATCGTGGTAGCGGTGGTCCTGCTGATCGTCCTGTCCCGTGGCCGCATTCTGCTGTTGCCGCTGTGGTTCGCCGGCTGGGGACGGGGGGGCGGGGGCGGTGGCTGGAGCGGGGGCAGAGGTGGCGGCTGGGGCGGGGGCGGCTTCGGCGGCGGGTTCGGCGGATTCGGTGGTGGGGG
>DATDFC010000142.1:0-6965 GCA_036522815.1 Gemmatimonadales bacterium
CCGCCGCCGCAGCGCCCGCCACGTGCGCCGCGTGTCACTCGCGCTCCGACTGCCTCGAGTGCCACCGGCCCGACGCCGCGCGCGCCGCCGGCTACCATCCCCCGGGCTTCCTCACCCGCCATCCGGCGGCCGCCTACGCGCGTCAGACGAACTGCAGCGACTGCCATAGCAGCGCGGGATTCTGCACCACGTGCCACGCGACTGCGGGGCTCGTCTCGAAGGGGGGACCCCTGCGGTCGGGGTATCACGACGTCAACAGTTTCTTCATCGCGGGTCACGGCCAGGCGGCGCGACAGAGTCTCGAGACGTGCGTCGGGTGCCACGTGGAAAAGGACTGCTTGACGTGTCATTCGGCGCTGGGCAGTCGGCGCATCGACCCGCACGGCCCCGATTTCGATGCCAACCGTATGAAGCAGAAGAATCCGCAGATGTGCACGGCCTGCCATGGGACCGCGATCCCGACGCGGTGACCGGCTCCCCGTGTGAAGAGATCCGCTCGACTGAGGACGTGAAGATCTCCGTCGAGGGGAATCTCCTCACCATCAAGGGGACCAAGGAGCAGGTGGCTGAGGAAAAGGCCGAGAAGGTGCACCGCTATGAGCGTGCCTACGGCGCGTTCGAGCGGACCTTCACGCTGCCGGCGACGGTCGCGCCCGAGAAGATCAAGGCGACCTACGGCGACGGGGTGCTGACGATCGCGCTCCCGAAGGTCGAAGCCGCCAAGCCCCACCTCATCAAGGTAGAGGTCGCCCCGCAAAAGGCGCTCAAGTAACCGTCCAGCGGGCGCGAAGATCCCCCCGCGGCGCCAAAGCTCCGCGGGGGGATTTCACGTCGGATCTAGGCGCGAACGTTGGACCCGAACGGCCGGCGGCGCACCAGGTCGAGCGGGAAGCAGGCGCGATCGCAGCGCGGCGCTTCGCCGGGGAAGCGCTCGCACGCCAGCACGACGAGCGCGGGATCGGCGAGGCTGGTCGCTACGTGCACGACGACGGACTCCCCTACCACGGGGCACAGAGCCCGGACCGGCACGCCGTCTGGCGGTTCGTGGCCAACGCGCGGCGAGGGCGTCTCGCGCAGCGCCGCCAGAGCGATCGCGCCCAGTGCAACGGTGGCGCCGAGCACGGCGACCGGTATCAGGACCATGGCTGTCACCCCTCCGTGGGGAACACAATGAAGATTGCTTCCTGCTCTCTTCACATTGGCGATGCCACGCCACCCGCAAACTGCTTCAACCTTTTCCCACTCTGGGGGAGCTCATGTCCCATCGAGCTGGCGTCGTGATCATCGTTTGCGCTCTGTTCGCGGGTCTCGCACATGCCGCGGTCGCGGACCGGGGCGCTGGGGACCGGGAGCGCGAGAGCGCGGCGCGAGCGCTGCGCGAATATGCCGAGCGCTACGTGTCCGCCGCCGCTCATCTCACCCCGACCTATGCGCGCCAGACCGGCTTGGCCTGCAGCGCCTGCCATACGCACTTTCCTGAGCTCACCCCCACCGGCAGGGCGTTCAAGCTCAATGGCTACGTGTTCCGACGGAGCGAGTCACTCGAGGGGAAGACTCCCGAGGGTCAACAGAGCTTGCTGCTCAACCTGGTGGCGCCGGTGTCCCTGATGTTCCAGACGTCGTACACCAGCACCAAGAAGGCGCTGCCCGGCACCCAGAACGGCACGGTGCTGTTCCCCGACCAGCTGAGCCTGTTCACCGGGGGCGAGATCACCCCCCACGTCGGCGGCTTCCTGCAGGTCACGTTCGATCCCCAGAGCGGCCAGCTGGGCGTCGACAACGCCGACTTTCGGTTCGCGACCCATACGAACATCCTGTCCAAGCGCGCCACGCTCGGACTGAGCCTGAACAACAACCCCACGGTGCAGGACGTCTGGAACAGCACGCCCGCCTGGGGTTTCCCGTACGGCAGCTCGGCCGTGGCGCCGACGCCGGGCGCCGCCACGATGGTCGACGGCACAATGGGGCAGCAGGCGGCAGGCCTGACGGGCTATACCATGTGGAACGATCGAGTGTACGCGGAATTCGGCGCGTATCGCTCGGCGCCGCTCGGCATCCAACGTCCGCTGGACTCGACGGCCACGGGCGTGATCAAAGGCGCGGCACCGTACTGGCGGATCGCGCTGCCGAATACGTGGGGGCAGAACTATCTGTCCGTGGGCACGTACGGCATGGCGGCGAGCGTCTTCCCCGCCGGTGTCGAAGGGCCGACCAATCGCTTCACCGATTTCGCCGTGGACCTCGCGTATATGCACTCGTTCGGCTCGAACAGCGTCACGCTCGACGGGACCTGGATTCACGAGAAGCAGACCTGGGCCGCCGGGGGCGCGGCGAACCCGACGAACACACTGCGCACGTTCCGCATGGACGCCATGTATCACATCGGCACCCGCTACGCGTTCACCCTGGCGCCGTTCGTCACGACCGGCACGAGCGACACGCTGCTGTACGCTCCCGCGCCCGTGTCAGGGAGCCGCACCGGCAGTCCCAAGAATGACGGCCTCATCGCCGAAGTCGACGTGATGCCGTGGCAGAACCTGCGGCTCCAGTTCCAGTACGTGGCGTATGACAAGTTCAACGGCAGCTCGAGCAATTACGACGGGTTCGGGCGCCGGGCGAGCGATAACAACACGCTGTACATCCTGACGTGGCTGCTGTACTAGCGGCGAGCGTCGTCTTCAGAGAGGGAGAGACGGTCCATATGCGACGGCCAAAAGACGTGACGGTGTGGGTCGGATCCCGGCTACTGCTCGCCGGGACGCTCCTCCTCTGGGGCGAGGGCGCCGCTGCGCAGACGGCGAAAGCGGGCAAGGTCGATCCGAGCTGGCTGCGCGCGGTTGCCGCCACCAAAACCGTCGAGTTCAAGCTGGTGGCGGGCCTCACGGACAATAACGGTGGCATGAACTTCAACGGGTTCAGCCGCGGCGGTCTGGTGCTCTCCGTGCCGCGGGGGTGGAACGTGGTGCTGCATTTCAAGAACGAAGACCCGAACCTGCCCCACTCGGTCGAAGTCATCCCAGATGGGCCGGTGGTTCCCGCCGGTCCCGTCCCACCGGCGTTCGAGCACGCGACCAGCGCGCGCTTTGAGCAGGGCCTTTCGGGCGGACAGGACAGCGACGTCCGGTTCGTAGCGGGGAAGGATGGCTCGTTCCTCATCTTCTGCGCGGTGCCGGGTCACGGCCCCGCCGGCATGTGGATTCGGCTGGCCGTCTCTGACACCGATAAGCCGGCCCTGGCGCCGGCCGCCGAGCGGTAGTCTCATCTGGATCTCACGCTGCGCTCACAGGGGGGGCGCTAGGTTGCGCATCGGTCATCCAGGCGGATGACCGGTGCGGGATCGCCCCAGAGGAGGGGCCGGCGCGAGGCGCCGCTGACCCGTCGGTTCGCCGCAGCGCCATCGGCCGCACGTCCACCGGCACCACCGGTATGAGGACGAGAAACTCGACGGCGCAGGGTCGGAAAACACATCCTCGGGCCCCCGGATCGCCCTAGATTCGGGGGCCGCATTATCATTCGGCCAATCGCCAAGGAGGACCGAACGATGAACCGCCTGTCCGTGCTGTGGCTCGCCGCACTCGCCGCCGCTCCGCTCGCCGCGCAGCAGCCCATGCCCCCGATGGGCCACATGATGGGCGACCCGATGGCCATGCAGGAGATGATGGGGCCGATGATGCAGGTCATGCTGTACACGCCCCAACACCTGCTGGCCCGGAAGGACGCCCTGGGACTCACCCCCGATCAGGTCAGTCGGCTCACAGGGCTGCGCACCGCGACGCAGGCGGCTCAGGACGCCGCCATGAGTGAGGCGAAGGCCCACATGCAGGAGCTCGAGCAGGCGGCGAACGCTGCCGCGCCCGACACCAGCGCTCTGAAGACGCACTTCCAGGCTGCGCACGCCGCCATGGGGAAGGCGCATTGGCTGGCGCTGGCGTCGGCGGTGCAGGGGCGCGGGATTCTCAACGACGCGCAGCGCGCCAAACTCAAGGCGTGGGCCGACTCGATGCAGACCTGGATGCAGCAGCACCGCCAGATGATGAAGCCGGGCGAGTCGCACTGATCCGCACCGCGTCCCCGACCACCACGGAGCCGCTCGGGGCGCGCCGCAGCAGCACGACTCGATTCCATCCGGCCGGAAACGGCCACGTGCCGAGGGCGTGCCAGCTGCCGCCGCCGGTGCGCTGATCCAGGGTCACGGTCGCGACCGTATCGCCCGCGGACGTGACCACGGCGTACGCGGCTAGGGCCGTGCGGTTCGCCCCGCTGGTCCAGCGGGCGTCAATAGCGTGTGGACCGGCGGTTGCCACCAGGAACGAGAACACCGCACCGTCCGCCGCGTCCGGTTGGGTGGGCGCCCAGCGATAGCCGCCGCCATAAAAGTCGGGCGTGGTATCTGAGGCTGCCCACGTCGCCGGCACCGCCGCGGCGGCGACGGCTGGGTCGTTGAACTGCGCCGAATCGTCTACCACGATCTCGCCGCACAACGCCTGCACCCGGTGCACATAGGCGATCCAGGGCCAGTGTGGTCCCGGATCGGTGCGATTCGCCGGTTGCAGCTGCCCGTGCCCCACGATGTGCTGCCAGTCGCGCGGGATCCCGCGGTCACGCGTGACGTCGCACACCAGCGTCGCCGATGCCGCGAGCTGCGCCTCGGGGAAGGAGTCCTGCGACGCGAAGCCCGCGTGCTCGACCCCCACCGTGAAGTGGTTGCTCTGCACGCCGTTGAGCCAGCAGTCGTGTCGCCGGTTCAAGGTGCAGTCGTACAGAGCCGCGATGTGCCACGCGCGGTTCCGCTCCAGCACGAGCTGAGAGATCTCGCTTCCTTCTTCGCTCACCACGTAGTGGGCGCTGGCCTGCGAGACAGAGTTCACAAGCCAGCTCCAGCAGCTCGCGTAGTTGCTCTCACAGGTGTGGACGATCACCATGTGAATCGCGCCGGTGGAATCGGCCGCCCGCTGGTCGAAGTTGGGGGATGGCCGCCACACCGCGGGCGCGTAGTCGGGCGCTCCGGTCGCGGCAGGCGGGGGGCAGGCGGCCGGTGCGGCGGGCGGTGCGAGCCCCGGCCCGGCCCCGGTGCGGGCGAGGGCTCGGTCCACTGCGCGCGTGTACGCCGCGCGTCCCTCAGGGAGCTCGATGCCGCCGTAGCGGGCCACGACGCTCGACCAGGCGTCGATGCGGGTCCGGTCGATCCCGGCTTCGCGCGCGTACAGGTCGAGCAAGGCCGCCGCGGCACGGATGTTCGCGAGGGGGTCGTGACGCGCCGCCTGGAGCGGCACACCCGCGAGTGCCGCTGCGCGCTCGAGCGCCGCGCCGCGCAACGCCATGACGCCGAATGCCGGAGCCCGTCCAGGAAACTCTTCCTGCCCCTCCACCATCTGCCAGCGCGTCTCCACCCAGGCGAGCCCCGTGAGCAGCTCCGGCGGCACGTGAAACTCGGCGCCGGCCGCCCGGAAGGCGGAATCGAACGGTGACGGTCGGGAGGGAGGCGGCGTGACGTCGGCAGTGAGCCGCCCGGCGGGACAGGGCTCCACCGGCGCCTGACGGCAGGCGGCAAACAGGACGATCAGCGCGAAGACCGACTTGCTCACGGCCCCTGCTTCACATCGAGGAGCAGGCGCGCGGGTCCCATGAGCTCGGTCACGCGATAGGGTGCTGTCGTGGTGACGCCGAGGACCCACTCTACCTGGCCTTCGAAATCACATACCAGCTTCGCCTCCCGCACGCTCGCGAGCCCGAGCATGAGGTCGCGCTCCCGCGGCAGCGGGTTGCCCTGGTCGTCGTGTGCGCGGGCGGGCTCCAGATGCATCACGAGCCGCTCGCTGCCCGCGACCGATACCACGTCTCCAGACGCGCAGGCGCGGACCGGACCGGTGGCGTACTGCACGCGGTACCCGGGAGCAGTGTCGCTCGCGAGCTCGAACACCACACGGTCGTAGCCGACCGCCGCAGCCGCAGTCACCGAGCGCAGCAGCGGAGCCGGGACGCCCGTCGCGGCGGCGCGGAGGCGCGATAGCGGGGCCGTCGTGCCGACGAAGGCCGTGTCCGCCTTGACGGCGCCCTGCCGCGGCTCCCGGCCAGGGCAGGCGGCGCTCAGGAGCATGGCGAATGCGACTGATACGGTGCGTGGGAGCATGGTTGGCGTTATACCCCGCGCGGACCCGGCGCTTTGACACATCAACGCTTGTTGATATATTATACCGTCATGACGGCGACGACGCTTCCCGAGATCACGCAGGCGGCACGCGTATTCCATGCCCTCTCGGACGAAACCCGGCTCGAGATCGTGCGCCTGTTGTCGCACGGCGAGCGCTGCGTGTGCGAGCTGCAGCACGTGCTCGACGCCGCGCAATCGCGCCTCTCCTTTCATCTGAAGACGCTGAAGGACGCGGGGGTGGTCCGCGACCGGCGAGACGGGCGTTGGGTGTACTACTCGCTGAACAAAGCGGCGCTCGACGAGATCGTCGGGTTCGCTGCCGCGGTCAAGCCCGGCAACCACGCCGGCAGCTGTGCCCAGGCCTGTTGCCCATGAGGGAGCCGATCAAGGACGCAGTGAAGGCGAAGTATGGCGAGGCGGCCAAGCGAGTGCTCGGGGGGCAGGGCGGGGGCTGCGACTGCGATCCGGTGAGCTCGAATCTCTACAACGCGGCCGAGACGGCCGCGCTCCCCGACGCGGCGCTGCGCGCCTCGCTCGGCTGCGGCAACCCTACCGCTCTGGCCGAGCTGCAGGAAGGAGAAATCGTGCTCGACCTGGGCTCGGGCGGCGGGATCGACGTGCTGCTCTCGGCCCAGCGCGTGGGCCCCACCGGGAAGGCCTTCGGTCTCGACATGACGGACGAGATGCTGGCGCTGGCGCGCGAGAATCAGCGCAAGGCCGGCGTCGCGAACGTCGAGTTTCTCAAGGGCGAGATCGAGCACATCCCGCTGCCCGACGCCTCCGTGGACGTGATCATCTCGAATTGCGTGATCAA
>DATDFC010000143.1:0-11776 GCA_036522815.1 Gemmatimonadales bacterium
GGTGAATCGCCGCACCGACGGCAGCCTGGTGAACGTCGGTCGCGTGCTCCGGGCCAAGGTCGAATACCAGGTGTCGCGTCCGCTGTTCGTCCGGGTGGTGGGCCAGTACATCCAGGACAAGACCGACTCGCTGCGGGACGACTCCCGGACCGGCGCGCCGATTTTCATCCAGGGGCCGGATAGCCTGACGCGCGCCGCCGCGTCGCACAGCAATCTCTTCCACGTCGATGTGCTGCTCAGCTATCAACCGGTCCCCGGGACGGTGGTGTTCGCCGGGTACGGCAGCGACATGGTGGACGAGGAGGCCTTCCGGTTTCAGGGGCTCACGCGCACGGACGATGCCTTCTTCCTCAAGTTGAGCTACCTGTTCAGGCTCTGAGCCTCGGTGTAGACAAGGCACTGCCGCGCTGATAGCTTCGCCGCTTCCCATTCAACCCTATGCCACCTTTTCTCGCAGAGCTGCTGGGCACCATGCTGCTGATCATCCTGGGCGATGGGGTGGTCGCCAACGTGGTGCTCAACAAGACCAAGGGCCAGAATAGCGGCTGGATCGTCATCACCGCGGGCTGGGGGTTCGGTGTGGCGGTCGCCGTGTATGCCGTGGGCGCCTTCAGCGGGGCGCATTTGAACCCCGCCGTCACCATCGGCCTCGCCTCCATCGGCAAATTCGCATGGGCCTCGGTGCCCGGGTATGTCGCGGCGCAGCTGCTCGGCGCATTTCTCGGTGCCACCATCGTGTGGCTCGCGTACCTGCCGCACTGGCCCGTGACGGAGAACCAGGCGGGGAAGCTGGCCGTGTTTTGCACCGCCCCCGCCATCCGCACGACCAGCCCGAATCTCCTCACCGAGATCATCGGCACCTTCGTGCTGGTGCTCGGGGTGCTGGCCATCCTCACGCCGAAGAATCTCAACCCGGTCCACGGCTGGGATGCGGGATTCGGTCCCTACCTGGTCGGTATTCTCGTGTGGGCCATCGGCCTGTCGTTGGGCGGGCCGACCGGCTACGCCATCAATCCGGCGCGCGATCTGGGTCCGCGGCTCGCGCACGCGCTCCTGCCGGTTGCCGGGAAAGGGAATTCCGACTGGGGCTACGCGTGGATCCCCGTGGTCGGACCGATCATCGGGGGCGTGCTCGCGGCATTCTTGTATAAGACCGTATGGCCGGCATGAAGTACATCCTAGCCCTGGACCAGGGAACCACCAGCTCGCGCGCCATGGTGTTCGACCACAGCGGCAGCGTCGTCGCGGTGGCGCAGCAGGAGTTCCGCCAGATTTTTCCCAAGCCCGGCTGGGTGGAGCACGACGCTACGGAAATCTGGGCCACCCAGCTGCACACGGCGAAGGAGGCCCTCGCCAAGGCGGGACTGACGGCCACCGATATCGTCGCGATCGGAATCACGAATCAGCGGGAAACCACCGTTGTCTGGGACCGCGAGACGGGCGAGCCGATCCATCACGCCATCGTGTGGCAGGATCGCCGCACGGCCGCCCGGTGCGACCAGCTGAAGGCCCGCGGGCTGGCGTCGTTGATCAAACGCAAGACAGGTCTCGTCGTAGACGCCTATTTCTCGGGCACCAAGCTCGAGTGGCTGCTCCGCAATGTTGGGGGTGCGCGCGGCAAGGCGAAGGCCGGCAAGCTCGCGTTCGGCACCGTGGACTCGTGGCTGGTGTGGAATCTCACCGGCGGCCGGGTGCACGCGACCGATCCGAGCAACGCGTCGCGCACCATGCTCTTCAATGTCCGCACCGGCGACTGGGACGACGAGCTGCTCAGGCTGTTCGGCGTCCCGCGCTCGGTGCTGCCGACCGTGGCCTCGTCGAGCGAAGTGTACGGCGAGACCACGCTGTTCGGCGGCAGGGTCCCGATCGCCGGGATCGCGGGCGACCAGCAGGCGGCGCTGTTCGGCCAGGCGTGCACCCAGCCGGGCATGGTGAAGAACACGTACGGCACCGGCTGCTTCATGCTCATGAATACGGGCGACCGGCCGATTGGCTCCAGGAACAATCTCCTGACGACCGTGGCGTGGCGCATCGGGAAGCGGACCGAGTACGCCCTGGAAGGCAGCATTTTCATCGCGGGGGCAGTGGTGCAGTGGCTGCGCGACGGCCTCGGGATCATCAAGTCGTCGTCCGAGGTGGAAGCGCTGGCGTCGCAGGTGACCGATCCGCAGGGGGTGTATCTCGTCCCCGCGTTCGCCGGACTGGGCGCGCCCCACTGGGATCAGTACGCGCGCGGCCTGCTCGCGGGCGTCACGCGCGGCACCACGGCGGCGCATATCGCGCGCGCAGCGCTCGAGGGAATTGCGTTCCAGGTGGCGGACGTACTGCGCGCGATGGAGGCCGATGCAAAGATCAAGCTGAAGGAGCTGCGCGTGGATGGCGGCGCGTCCGCCAACAACCTGTTGATGCAGTTCCAGTCGAACCTGCTGGGCGTGCCTGTGGTGCGCCCCAAGGTCACCGAGACGACGGCACTGGGCGCGGCGTATCTCGCCGGATTGGCCGTCGGTTACTGGAAGGACCAGAAACAGATCGCGGCGCAGTGGCAGGTGGACCGCCGCTTCACGTCCGCGATGAAACCGGCGCAACGCAAGCAGCTCGAGGCCGGCTGGCGCAAGGCGCTCGACCGGGCCAGGCGATGGGAAGAGGCTGACTGAAAGGACTCTCATGGAAGTCATCATTCAGCGAAGCTACGAGGAGATGAGCAGGTCGGCGGCGCAGATCGTCGTCGAAGTGCTCAACACCAAGCCCAACGCCGTGCTCGGCATGGCGACCGGATCCACGCCGCTGGGCCTGTACCAGGAGCTGGTGCGGCTGCACAAGGCGGAGCAGATCGATTTCTCCCGGGTCACGACGTTCAACCTCGATGAGTATGTGGGCCTGCCCATGAATCACCCGCAGAGCTACCACTACTTCATGCACGAGCACTTCTTCCAGCACGTCAACATCCCGCGCCACAACATCAACATCCCCTCGGGCACGACCAGCAACTACCCGGCGTTCTGCCAGTGGTACGAGCAGCGCATTGGAGAGTGCGGCGGGATCGACCTGCAGATCCTGGGCATCGGCTCGGACGGCCACATCGCCTTCAACGAGCCGGGGAGCTCGCTCAGCTCGCGCACCCGGCTCAAGACGCTGTCCAAGCAGACCATCGACGACAACGCCCGGTTCTTCGACGCCCGAGAGGACGTGCCGGTCTATGCGATCACCATGGGCGTCGGGACCATCCTCGACGCGCGCAAGCTGGTCCTGGTGGCGAGCGGCAAGCACAAGGCCAAAGCGATTCCCCAGGCCGTCGAGGGACCGGTCACCAGTATGGTGACGGCCAGCGCCCTCCAGCTGCATCGTGATGCCATCGTGATCACCGACCAGGAGGCCGCCGCGGGGCTGACCATGCGCGATTACTACGAGTTCATCTACGCGGCCAAACCAGCCGCGCCCAAATCGTGACGCCTGTACGCGCAGGGTTGTTGCTGCTGCTCGCGAGCGCTCCCGCCGCCGCGGCCGCTCAGCAGCTCCCGGGGAAGCGCGCGATCGTCTATACCACGGCCGAGAGCACCAGCCTCCGGCTGACACCCACCGACACGCTGACGTTCAGGCCATCCGAGCCGACGTCGGAAGGGAAGGTGTACGTCTTCGTCGATCCGAAGAAGACATTCCAGCCGTTCATCGGCATCGGCGGGGCCCTGACCGACGCCGCGGCCGAGACGTTCGCCAAGCTCCCCGCGGCCCGGCAGGACGAATTGATCGCCGCGTACTACAGCGTGGACCGCGGGATCGGGTATACGCTGGCTCGGACCAACATCCACAGCTGCGACTTTTCGAGCGAGAGCTACACCTACGTTGCGGAAGGCGACAAGGACCTGAGCTCTTTTTCCATCGCACACGATCTCCGTTACCGGATTCCCCTGATCAAGCGAGCCATGGCGGCGGCCGGCAACCGGCTCAAGCTGTTCGCCAGTCCCTGGAGCCCGCCGGCATACATGAAGGACAACAACGACATGCTGCACGGCGGCCATCTGCGCCCGGAGTTTTACCGCGCGTGGGCCCTCTATTACACCAAGTTCATCAAGAGCTACCGGCAGGCGGGCGTGCCCATCTGGGGCATCACGGTCCAGAACGAGCCGATGGCGACGCAGACCTGGGAGTCGTGCGTCTATCAGGCGACGGACGAGCGGGACTTCGTCAAGAACTATCTCGGCCCGGCGCTGGTCGAGCAGGGGCTGCGCGACGTCAACCTCATGGTGTGGGACCACAACCGCGACCTGATCGTGCAGCGGGCCCAGACGATTCTGGACGATCCGGCGGCGGCGACGTACGTGTGGGGGGTCGCGTTTCACTGGTACGAAGACTGGTCGGGTGGAACGCAGATGTACGACAACGTGGCGCTGGTGCACCGGCTCTACCCGGGCAAGCACCTCCTGTTCACCGAGGGCACCCCGGCGAATTTCGACTCGACGGCGTACGGCCGCTGGAGCCTGGGCGAGGCGTACGGGCGGTCGATGATCCACGATTTCAATTCGGGGACCGAGGGATGGACCGACTGGAATATTCTGCTCGATGAGCGGGGCGGTCCCAACCATGTCGGCAACTTCTGTTTTGCGCCGATCCACGCCGACACGCGGACCGGCACGCTGATCTACACCAACTCGTACTACTATATCGGCCACTTCTCGAGGTTCATCCGTCCGGGCGCTCGCCGGATCCTGGCGGCGCCGAGCCGCAGCATGCTGCTCACGACGGCCTTCGTCAACGACGACGGGAAGGTGGTCGTGGTCGTCATGAACCCCACGGCACAGGGCGGGGACTACAACGTCGTCGTCGGCTCGGCGTCTGTGCAGATCAGCTCGCGGCCCCACTCGATTCAGACCGTGGTGTTCTAGCGTCGTGAGCCATCGTCCCATCATCCGCGTCCAGCACATCGTCAAGTCGTTCGGGGCCGTCACGGCCGTCAACGACGTGTCGTTCGAGGTGCGTGCCGGAGAGATCTTCGCGTTCCTGGGGCCGAACGGGGCCGGCAAGACCACTACCATCAAGATGCTCACCACCCTGCTGCGGCCGACGAGCGGCTCGCTCGAGCTCGACGGCCTCGACCCAACCACGCATCAGACGGAAGTCCGCAAGCGATTCGGCGTCGTGTTCCAGGATCCCAGTCTCGACGGCGAGCTCACGGCGTGGGAGAACATGGATATCCACGGCGTGCTGTATCATGTGCCGCGGCACGCCCGGCGGGAGCGATGTGAAGCCCTGCTGCGGATGTTCGAGCTGTGGGAGCGGCGCACGGACTTGGTGAAGACGTTCTCGGGCGGCATGAAGCGCCGGCTCGAGATCGCCCGCGGGCTGTTGCACACGCCGAAGGTGCTGTTTCTGGACGAGCCGACGCTCGGCCTCGATCCGCAGAGTCGCAATCAGATGTGGACCCACGTGCGGAGCCTGCGGGCGAGCGAGGGCGTGACGGTGTTCCTCACCACCCACTACATGGACGAGGCCGACCGCGTGGCCGACCGCATCGCCGTGATCGACCACGGGCGTCTCGTCGCCACGGGTTCTTCGCCCGAGCTCAAGGCACAGACCGGCACCGATTCGCTCGAGGCGGCGTTCCTCGCGCTCACCGGCACGACGATTCGCGACGAGAGCGCGACCGCCGCGGACCAGATGCGCCAGGTCGCCCGCGTGTGGCGGAGATGACCGCATGAACGTCGTCTTCATTCTCTGGCTGCGGGAAGTGAAGAAGTACCTGCGCTCGCGCGTCCAGATCGTCGCCTCCCTGGGGGGCCCTCTCATGTATCTGGGGGTGCTCGGGTTCGGGCTCGCCCCGGTGTTTCAGCGCGCCGGTGAGGGCAGCTACCTCCAGTTCATGGCGCCCGGCGTGATCGGGATGACGGTCCTGTTCACGGCAATGTTCTCGGGGATCGCCATGCTGTGGGACCGCCAGTTCGGGTTTCTCAAGGAAACCCTCGTCGCGCCGGTGCCGCGCCTGGAGATCATGATCGGGCGCACCCTGGGCGGCGCCACGGTGGCGGTGTTGCAGGGCACGCTGATTTTCGTCGTGACCCTCATCGCGGGTTTTCGTCCTGTGAGCCTGCTCGCCGTCCCCCTCGCGTTTCTCGTCATCGCGCTGATTGCCGTGATCTTCTCGGCGCTCGCGACCGCCATCGGGTCGAGCCTCAAGGAGATGCAGGGGTTTCAGATGGTGATGAACTTCCTCGTGATGCCGATCTTCTTTCTGTCGGGGGCGATCTATCCGCTCGAGGGGCTCCCGCGTGTGCTGGCGGGACTGACCCGGATCGATCCGCTCACGTATGGCGTCGACGGCGTACGCGGCCTGTTGACCGGGAGGACGCATTTCGGCGTCGCGTTGGACGTTGCCGTGCTGGTCGGCGTCGGGGTGCTCTTCGTCGTCGCCGGCGCGTGGCGGTTCTCGAAGATCGAGGCCTAGCTCATGGCAAGACGCACACTGCCTCTGCCGCTGGTGCTGCTGGTGCTCGCCACCTGCACGGAAAACCCGACCGACAATACCGCGCCCAATCCTCAGTCTGTGGCGGTGCCCACGCAGCACAACGACAACACCCGGTCCGGCTGGAACGACAACGAAACCGCGTTGACGACGAGCAATGTCAACGTGCAGCAGTTCGGCGCGGTGTTCACGGTGCCCGTAGACGACCAGGTGTATGCCCAGCCGTTGGTCGTCGGCCATGTCTCCGTGGGCGGCGGCTCCCATAACGTCGTCTACATCGCCACGGTCAACAACACGCTGTATGCCTATGACGGCGACAACGGCAGACCGTACTGGCAAGCGGGCTTCACTGCGCCGGGCATGCGGCCGCCGAGAAACACGGACATGACAGGGGCATGTGGTGGCGGGTACCAGGATTTCAGCGGCAATATCGGGATCGTCGGCACCCCGGTGATCGATACCGCGCGGGGGACGCTGTATTTCGTGGCGCGCAGCACCACGGGCAGCACGTTCGTTCAGTACCTGCACGCCGTGAACATCGTCGACGGGAATGAAATCGCCGGCAGCCCGACACAAATCACCGCCACCTACAGCGGGAACGGAGACGGCAGCGTCAACGGCGTGATTGCCTTCGATGCCCAGCGGCAAAACCAGCGTCAGGGATTGACGCTGCTCAACGGTATCGTGTACGTGACGTTTTCATCCCACTGCGATTGGGGGCCGTACCACGGATGGATCCTGGGATACGACGCCGCGACGTTGCAGCAACGCGTGGTCTACAATGCCACGCCCAACGGATACGCCGGAGGCATGTGGGAAAGCGGAACCGGGATGGCCGCTGATGCGGCAGGCAACCTGTATGTGATGGCGGGCAACGGCACGGTGGGGGATAGCGCCGATCCTACGAGCCCGACCAATCGCGCCGAAAGCGCGCTGAAACTCACGCCGGTCGGGTCGACGTTGCGGGTCGCGAGCTACTTCACTCCCTACGATTACCAGTATCTCAATGACAATGACCTGGATTACGGCAGCATGGGCGGGTTCCTGATTCCCAATTCCGGCTACTACCTGACCGGGGCCAAAGACGGGACGCTGTATCTGTTGAATAGGGATGCCATGGGCGGGTTCCTGCCGTCCGGCAACCAGGTGCAGCAAGTCGTCCCGCTGGGCGGGACCGCCAACATGCATTGCCAAACGGCGTACTACAACGGGAGCGCGAAGGAATTCGTCTACGTGTGGTCCGAGAATGATGCGTTGCGTGCCATCCCCTTCGACCGCACCAGCAACCTGTTGGCCCCGCAAAGCCAGGTTATCGGCCCGGTCGGACCGACCGGGCAAAGCGGGGCCGTCTTGTCGGTTTCGTCGAACGGCTCCAAAGACGGCACGGGCATTGTGTGGGCATCATATGCATTCAGCGGTGACGCGGAGCATGCCGTGAGCCCTGGCGTGCTGCGGGCGTTTGCTGCGAATGACGTCACCCAAGAGCTGTGGAACAATCGTCAGAATGTGGCGCGCGACGGAGCGGGCAATTACGCCAAATTCGCGGCTCCCACCATCGCCAACGGACACGTGTACTTGCCGACGTTCTCCAACCGAGTGGTCGTCTACGGCCTGCGGTAAGCCGCCCCGGCCGCACGTTGCGAGTGCGGCAAGATGCTGGCAGTTTTGGTGGAGCGCTTGAGGGGCGCATCCAGTCCGCGGGAAGGGCCGTGCCCACCCTGAGCAGCACCGTACAATCGCGAACCTTCTTTCAGCCCGACCAGCGCGGACTCCGGGCGTGCACTGAAAGGAGCTTCGTGTGTTTCCCAACCCGCAGGACGCCCTGCCGCTTCCCGCCCGTCCCAGCCTCGAGCAGTACCGCAAGCTCGCCAAGGACCTGGTCAAGGCCTGCAGCTCGGGGACCCCGTACGCCATCGGCGCGTGGGCCGATCGCTGGATGGCGTCGCTCCTTGCCGATTCCGATCAGCGGCCGCGCGATCGCGCGGCGAGTCAGGTCGAGGAGTTCGCGATCCGCGTCATGACCGGCGGACAACGAGCCTGCGTGCTTGCCGACGCGCAGTTCGTGATCGCCCGTTCCCACGGATTCGAGAGCTGGCCGAAGTTCAGCGCGCACCTCGCTGCCCTCGCGCATGCTGGTGCTCCCTTCGAAGCTGCTGCGCAGGCGATCGTGGACGGCGACGAGGAGACGCTGCGGCGCTTGCTGCGCGAGCGGCCCGAGCTGATCCGCGCACGCTCGGAGCGCGAGCATCGTGCCACGCTGCTGCACTATGTCTCGGCGAACGGGGTGGAAAACTACCGCCAAAAGACCCCGCAGCACATCGTCCGGATTGCCGGGACCCTGCTCGCGGCCGGCGCCGTCGTGGACGCCGAAGCGAACGTGTATGGCGGGGGATCCACGACACTTGGCCTGGTCGCGACGAGCGCGCATCCGCGCCAGGCGGGAGTCCAGATTGCCCTGATCCAGCTGCTGCTCGATCACGGCGCGCGGATGGAGCATCCCAATCTCGCCGGCAACGATCATGGGGCGGTGTTCGCGTGCCTCGCGAACGGATGTCCGGAGGCGGCCCGATACCTCGCCGACCGCGGTGCGCGCCTCGACCTCGTGGCCGCCGCCGGCGTCGGGCGGCTCGACGTCGTCCAGAGTCTCGTTGAGCAGGCCGAGGTTTCCGCGCGCGAAATGGCACTGCGGTACGCGGCCGCCTACGGCAACGGGCAGGTCGTACGATTCCTGCTCGACCGCGGGCTGAAGGTCGACGCGCATACCGGCGAGGGAGAGACCGCGCTGTTCTATACCGTATTGAGCGGTCATCTCGACGTGATCGACCTGTTGCTGGAGCGCGGGGCCCGTCCCGGCGTGCGGACCCGCTACGGGGGCGACGTGGTCGGAGCGGCGCTGTGGCGGGCCGGGCATGGCGGCGACCCGGACCGCTACGTCACGATCATCGAAACGCTCGTGGCCGCTGGCGGCCAGGTTCCCGCTCGGCACCCACCGGTGAACGAGACGGTGGATGCCGCGCTGGCGCGCCACGGGAGCGTGGCGGATCCGGCGCAGTATTGGTGGGGCGAGGAGCCGCGGGCGCGCTGATCACGCGCCCAACGGTGTGAACGTGAAGTCCACCGTCTTGGTCTCGTTCTCTTTGACCGTGACGGTGACGGTGCGTGTCCCGTACTTCTCCTGCCACGCCGCGATGGTGTAGGTCCCGGCCGGGAGATCCTTGATCGTGAAGCGGCCGTCCGCGCCGGTCGTGAAAAAGAAGGGGTGCGGCAACACGCCGGCGTACGCGTGCATCCAGCCGTGCACGTTGCACTCAAACGGCAGCATGACCTCCGGCGTCGTGAAGCTGCGTTGCGTCGTCATCCCCGCGGCCGGCTGGCTGATGTTGAACGGCCGATTCGCCTTGCCCATCGCCTTGATGTTGTGCAGCAGCGGGTCGCTGTTTTCGATCTCCAGCGGCTGACCGACCATGATCCCGAACACCCGGGGATGGTACATACACCCCTGCTGCTCGATGACCACGGGCGTCGCAGGCGGGGGGTACTTGGCATCGGCCGGCAGGCCCGACTGCACGTACACGAACACGTTGGCCAGCGTGCCGTTGCCGTTCGCCGCGACGATCTCCTCGTGCGGCTTCGTCTGGTAGTCCGCCTTGCATTTCGGCTCTTCCCGCATATCGACCACCGGGTTCGCGGGCACCTTGCCGACGAACTTGACCTCCCCGGTGACGGTCGCGCCGCCGGCGGTGGGCCGCGCCAAAGCGGGCGCGGCTGAGGCGGCCCGAGCCGTGGCAGGCTTCTCTCCCCCCGTGCAACCCACGGTGAGCGCCAGCAGCCCGGCGGCGAGTGCGGTACGTGTAGGCATGGTCCCTCCTGGGATTGATTCCCGGTTACCGGTTCGCCACCACCGGTTGAATCCGCAGCTGCCCCCGGATCTCGCCCGCGGGATGCGCACGGGTGTGCACCGTGACGTAGGCGTCGTCCTGCTGGAGCGCCTGGACGAGCTGGTGCAGTGTCGTCCCGTGAAGGGCGGTCTGCTCGAGCGTCCCGCGCGCGAGCACCCCCGAGACGGGACCCGGTTTCACGCCCTCGAACAGATCGGCCACGGCCGGCGTCGTGTCACCGGCGTGCCCGATGTGGATGTAGGCGCCCGTGACGTCGCGCAGCGAGTCGACGTGGAGCTGGTAGTGGACGCGCGGGCCGACCAGCCTCAGCTCGGCGGTGCCGGTGACACGAGTCTCGACCTCCGGCACCGCATAGGCGCCGCTCAGCACGGCCACGAACGTCTCGGAGGCCGTGGACCGGTGCGTCGTCGGTTTGTTCGGGGTCTGCGCGGCGGCGGGCCCACCAATGACGAGTCCGGCGAATAGGGTCGTGAGTACGGCAGGTCGCATACCGTTGCCTCCTTGGGTGAGGAAGACGGCCGGGATACCGAACGGCGGCACGTCAGCTCCCGGGGGATCTGCATTCCACATCGTCGGGGCGCAGGCTGCCATGAGGGGCAGCGCCAGCAAGAGAAGCGCGGGAACGTGGGCGGTGCCGCGGGTGTGATAATACATATTGACATCAATATAGACACCAACATATTTGGCAAGTTCCGCGGGGGGTGGTTCCTTGGCACAGCGAGACGCGGCCGGCCGGGCGGCGAAGCGCACCGACACGACCGAGATCGTCCAGGGGCTGCGTCGCATCGTGAAGGCGTTGCACACCTACTCGCAGGACGTACGCAACGCGTACGGCCTGACGGGGGCGCAACTGTGGGCGCTCAAGGCGCTCCGGAGCGGCCGCATGTCAACGGGGCGGCTCGCGGCCGCCCTCGCCGTGCATCAAAGCAGCGTATCCATCCTTGTCGACCGCCTCGACAAGCGCGGACTGGTCCGTCGCATCCGGGGACGGCTCGATCACCGCTTCGTGGACATCGAGCTCACCAGACGGGGGGCGGCGCTCGCGGCCGACGCACCGGAAGCCGCGCAGGGCCGCTTGCTGCACGCGCTGGAAGCGATGCCAGCGCGGGAGGTCCGCAGCATCCGTCGCGCCGTCGACCGCCTGGTCCAGGCGATGGAGGCGACGGACGTGCACGCGCGCTTCTTCTTTGCCGATGCTTGATCCCAACCCACAGTCGAGGAGGAGATGCTATGCGTTCCACTGCGTTGATCGTTCCCCTGGCCCTCGCCTTCGTGGCGAGCGCGTGCCACCATGCCGCCGCGCCGCAGGTCGCCGTGCAGCCGCAGGTCGATTCGGCCGCCCCGGAGCGGGCGCGTCAGGATTCCATCGCCCGGGCCGAGGCGGAGGCGCGGGCTCGCGAGGCCGCGGAACGGCGGGCGGCCC
>DATDFC010000144.1:0-33354 GCA_036522815.1 Gemmatimonadales bacterium
GACGGACGAGATGCTGGCGCTGGCGCGCGAGAATCAGCGCAAGGCCGGCGTCGCGAACGTCGAGTTTCTCAAGGGCGAGATCGAGCACATCCCGCTGCCCGACGCCTCCGTGGACGTGATCATCTCGAATTGCGTGATCAACCTCTCGGCCGACAAGCGCCGGGTGCTGCGCGAGGCGTTCCGCGTGCTCAGGCCGGGCGGCCGCTTTGCCGTGTCGGACGTGGTGGTGCGGGGCGAGATCCCGGCCGCGGTGCGGCGCAGTATGGAGCTGTGGGTGGGCTGCGTGGCGGGAGCGCTCGAGGAGCAGGAGTACCAGCGACTGCTCGCCGAGGCCGGGTTCGTGGATATCGGGGTCGAGCCGACGCGAATCTACGAGGAGGTCGGCGGCCGGATCATGGGGGCGTTCGTGCGTGCCAGAAGGCCTGTGTGACGGGACGTCCCTTCCGCGTGCTGTTTCTCTGCACTGGGAACTCCGCCCGCAGTCAGATGGCGGAGGCGCTGCTCAATTGGAAAGGAAAGGGCCGGTTCGCGGCCGAGAGCGCGGGATCGCGCCCGGCGAGCCGCGTGAACGCGCTCGCGATCGAAACGCTGCGCCAGTACGCGGTCCCCTGGCACGGCGCCGCGCCGCGCGGCATCGACGGCCTGGAGCGCGAGCCGTGGGACTTCGTGATCACCGTGTGCGATCGCGCCAAGGAATCGTGCCCGATCTTCCCGGGGCAGCCGGTGTTGGCGCACTGGGGAATGCCCGATCCGGCGGACGTCGGCGGCGACTTGGTGACCAAGCGGGCGGCGTTCCGGGATGCGTTCCTGCTGCTCAGCCAGCGGATCGATCTGCTGCTGGCGCTGCCGTTCGACAAGCTCGAGCGCATGGCGCTCGAGGCGCGGGTGCGGGGGATCGGCGAGTCAGGCGCCGCGTAGCTGCCGTAGCACGTACTCGAGAATCCCGCCGTGCCGGTAGTACTGCAGCTCCTGCGGCGTATCGATCCGCACCGTCGTCCGAAACCGGGTGGTCGACCCGTCGGGGCGCGTCGCCGTGACCGTCAGCTCCTTGCCGCGCGGGAATCCGTCGGTGAGCAAGGCGGCGAGCCCGGTTAGATCGAACGTCTCCCTGCCCGTCAAGCGGAGCGTCTCGGGAGTCTCGCCGCTCAGGAACTGCAGCGGCAGGATGCCCATGCCCACGAGATTCGAGCGGTGGATGCGCTCGTAGCTCTGCGCGATCACGGCCCGCACGCCGAGCAGCCTCGGGCCCTTTGCCGCCCAGTCGCGTGACGACCCCGCGCCGTACTCCTTCCCGGCGATGACCAGCAGCGGCACGCCCTCGGCCTGGTACTTGACCGAGGCGTCGTAGATCGTCAGCTGCTCGCCGTCGGGGAGATGCAGGGTCACCGGCCCTTCGGTCCCCGGCGCGAGCAGATTCTTGAGTCGTACGTTCGCGAACGTGCCGCGCACCATCACTTCGTGGTTGCCGCGGCGCGAGCCGTAGGAGTTGAAGTCTTTCGGCTCCACCCCGTGCTCGACGAGGTACTTCCCCGCCGGGCTGGTCTTGCGGATCGAGCCTGCGGGCGAGATGTGATCCGTGGTGATGCTGTCGCCCAAGAGACAGAGGATGCGCGCCGCGCGGATGTCTGAGACGGGCCCCGGCGTCCTCGGCATGCCGTCGAAGTACGGCGCCCTTCGGATGTAGGTCGAGTCGGGCTCCCAGGCGAAGCGGTCGCCCGCCGGCACCGGCAGCCCGCGCCAGCGGTCGTCGCCTGTGAACACTTCGCCGTATTCCTTGTGGAACATCGCCGACTTGATGGACGAGCGGACCAGGTCGTCGACTTCCTTGGCCGACGGCCAGATGTCGCGCAAGTAGACCGGTTTGCCGTCCTTCCCCGTCGCCAGGGGATCCGCCTGGAGATCGAGATCGATCCGCCCCGCGAGGGCGTACGCGACCACGAGGGGCGGTGACGCCAGGTAGTTGGCCCGCACCTCCTGCTGGATGCGACCTTCGAAGTTGCGGTTGCCCGAAAGCACGGCGCAGACCACGAGCTCGCCCTCGGCCACGGCGGTGGACACGGCCTCGGGCAACGGGCCCGAGTTCCCGATGCAGGTGGTGCAGCCGTAGCCCACGAGATGGAAGCGCAGCTGCTCGAGATACCGCATCAGCCCGGCCTGCTGGAGATAATCCGTGACGACCTTTGAGCCGGGCGCGAGGCTGGTCTTGACCCACGGTTGCGACGTGAGGCCCCGCTCGACGGCCTTCTTGGCGACCAGACCGGCGGCCACCATCACTGACGGGTTCGACGTGTTGGTGCAGCTCGTGATGGCCGCGATCACGACCGAGCCGTGCTCCAGCTTGCAGTCGGTCCCATCGATCGTGAGATCCACGTGCCTGCGCCGCGTCGGCGGTGCCTCCACCGCGGTCGCGACGTGACCGCCCTCGCCCTCCCAGCGACCGGCGTTCGCGGCGGGCGCCGCGGGCTTGACCAGCGCCGGAAGCGCGAGCTGGAAGTTTCGGGGCACATCGCGCAGCGACACGCGGTCCTGCGGGCGTCGCGGACCGGCCAGGCTCGGCTCCACGGTCGAGAGGTCGAGTGAAAGCGTATCCGAATAGACCGGCTCCGGCGCACCCGCAGAGTGGAACAGGCCCTGCTCCTTCATATAGGCTTCGACGAGCTGCACCAGCTCCTTCGGGCGACCGGTGAACTCCAGATAGCGGAGCGTCTCCTGGTCGACCGGGAAGATGCCCACCGTCGCGCCGTACTCGGGCGCCATGTTCCCGATGGTGGCGCGGTCCGCCACGGGCAGGGTGGCGATCCCCGGGCCGTAGAACTCCACGAACTTCCCGACCACGCCCTTCTTGCGGAGCAGCTCCGTCACGGTGAGCACCAGGTCGGTCGCGGTCGCGCCCTCGGCCAGCTTGCCGGTCAGACGGAACCCGACGACCTGCGGGATCAGCATCGACACCGGCTGACCCAGCAGGGCGGCCTCGGCCTCGATGCCGCCCACGCCCCAGCCGAGCACCCCGAGGCCGTTGATCATCGTGGTGTGCGAGTCGGTCCCGACCAGACTGTCGGGATAGGCTTGTGGCTCGCGGCTTTCGGTTGTGAACACGACTCTCGCCAGATACTCGAGATTCACCTGGTGCACGATCCCCGTGTCGGGGGGAACCACGCGGAAGCCGCGGTACGTCTGCTGGGCCCAGCGCAGCAGCGCGTAGCGCTCGCGGTTGCGCTGCAGCTCGAGGTCGGCGTTCACCTGGAAGGCGGTGGGCGTGCCGAACTCGTCCACGATCACGGAGTGGTCGATCACCAGCTCGGCCGGAAGCAGCGGGTTGACCTTTTTCGGGTCGCCGCCCATGGCCTGCATCGCGTCGCGCATCGCGGCCAGGTCCACGACGGCCGGCACGCCGGTGAAGTCCTGCATCAGGACGCGCGCCGGCATGAACGCGATCTCCTCGTCGGGTGTCTTCTTGGGATCCCAGCGCGCCAGCTTCTCGATGTCCGCGACGCGCACCACCTGACCATCTTCGCGGCGCAGCAGGTTCTCGAGCAGGATGCGGAGCGAATACGGGAGGCGTGACACCGATAGCCCGCGTCGCTCGAGGGCGTCCAGCCTGAAAACCTCGAACGTGCGATTCCCGGCCTTGAGTTGCGCCCGCGCTCCAAAGCTGTTTCCGGTCGTCATTCCACCACCTTCACATCGGTTACAAAGTACTCGGTATCCCCGAAGCAGCTGGTCGGGATCCCGACGTGCTGTTTGTAGGTCAGCGCGACGCGCTTGCCCAGCGTGTCGTTAATGCGGGCAGCGACGGCATCGCTCTTCACGGTGAAGTAGAATTTTTCCTGCATCGTCGCCGCCGTGGTAATCACGGCCATCTCGCCTTCCCAGGTCTTACACAACCAGCCCTTCCTGGAAAACTTCTGCACGTACCCCGCGCGGTCTCCGGACGAATACGTGTACGACAGCGTCGCCCACGTATACAGCGTGAAGAGGATCAGCGGCAGGATCACCACGCCGGCGATGATGAGTTTCTGCGACCTGGACAGCGTGAAGTTCACGACGGGAAGTTAACCTCGTACGTCTCCGTCCTGTACGGCGCGAAGCCCCGCTTCTGGTAGTTCGGGAGTGCGGCGGGATGATCGAGCGTGCAGGTGTGGAGCCACACGCGCGACGGCGCGAGCGCCCAGGCATCGCGCACGGCGCACGACAAGAGGTGCTTGCCGAGCCCGCGGCCGATCGCCGCCGGGGCGAGCCCGAAATACGCGATCTCCACCGAGCGGTCCTCCGGCACGCGCCGCAGCTCGTACCACCCGGCGAGAGCGGCGTCCCGGCGCGCGACGTGCAGCGTGATCTCGGGCTGTGCGAGGTGGGCGCGGATCTCGGCGTCGGTCCAGTCCCAGCGGTCGCGCCAGTGGTAGGCCTCACCCACGGTGCGGTAGCAGTGACGGTACAGCTCCGGCGAGGGCCGCTCCACCCGCTCGATGACGATGTCCGGAAAGCTTCCGAACGCGGGCCGGAACTGACCGGGTTCCCTCAGCTCGAGATACGTCCGCGTGGCTTGCACATCATCCTCTTGCAACTTGGCGTCTTGGCGTCTTGGCATCTATGTTTTCTGTCATGACCTTCAACAAGATGGGCACCGTCCCCCTGCCGCTCGCGCTGCACCTGGCGGCCTACACCGTCGTCGGTCTGTTTTGCTTCTTCGCCGGGGCGCTCAACCTGATCGATCCGGTGAAGATTCCCCACGGCGTGATGTTCCTCGCGGTCGCCGGGTTCAGCTGGGGCTACGTGTTCGGCATCCTGATGGCGCGCAAGGAAGTCGTCCTGCTCGGCTTCGGCGCCAGCGCCGCCTGGCTGGTGGCGGCGGCGGTGGGCGCGACCCGCTTCAGCTTCGACTGGCGGCTCACGGCGCTGCTCGTCGCGCTCGGCGGCTACGGCCTGATCGTCCTCGCACTGTACCGCACCCGCATTCTCGAGCACTGAGCGGGGGAGGCCGGCCGGCTCAGCCGATGGTGCTCGCCTCGACGTGCTCCGGCGCGGCCGGCATCTCGACCACGAACTTGGCGCCGCCCAGCTCGGAGTCCTCGAGCCAGATCCTCCCTCCCACCTCCGTCACCACCCGCTGGCAGATCGCGAGCCCGAGGCCCGTGCCCTCATCGGGGCCCTTGGTGGTGAAGAACGGGTCGAAGATGCGCGCGCGGATCTCCCGCGGAACGCCCGGTCCCGAGTCTTCCACCGTGAGGCGCACCCAGCCCTCGCGCGACTGCGTCGTGAGCCGGATGATGGCCGGGCTGCGGCCCCGGACCACGTGCTCGGCGTTGGTCACCAGGTTGATCACGACCTGCTGCAGCTCCTGACCCAACCCGAGCACCGGGGGCGCGGAGTTGTCGAGCCCGGTCCGGAACTCCACGCCTTCGGTGCGCATCACGCGCTTGCGGATCTCCGCCACGTCGTGCACCAGGTCGTTGATCTGCACCCGCGTGGGCGCCGTGTCGGCGCGGCGGGCGAGCCGCAGCAGGCTGCGCACGATGCGGGCGGCGCGGTCCACCTCGCGGGTGATGGTCGCCGCCGTGGTGCTCGTGTCGGGATCTTTGCTGGCGCGCCCGAGCAGCTCCGCTTCCATGCGGATGGCGGCGAGCGGGTTGTTCACTTCGTGCGCGACGCCGCTCGCGATCTCGCCCACCGTGGCGAGCTTCTCGCGGGCGATCAGGTCGCGCTGGGCGCGCAGCTCGTCGGTGCGGTCGTAGAGAGCGACCAGCAGGCTGTCGGGACCGGCGCCGGACAGGCCCGTGACGGTGCAATCGCACAGGCGGCGGTCGCCGGATGGCCGCGTGACCAGGACGCGGCCGTTCCACGGCGCGCCGTCGCGCGCCCGCGTGAGCACGAGGTGGAGTGAGATCTCGCTGGGCGACAGGCCGAGCGCTTCGAGGTGCGTGTCGAGCGCCTGTGCTTCCGAGGGAATGCCGAACAGCCGACACCCCGCTTGGTTGAGCTGCAGGACGCGGCCCGCCCGGCTCACCAGCACCATCGGGAGCGGGCTGCCGTCCACCATCGCGTGGGCGCGCTCGGCCGCCGCGCGCGCGCCGCTCACGGCCTCCGAGAGCTCCAACCCGCCGGCGATGTAGGCGGCCACGGCCGTGAGGTACTGCAGCTCCACCAGCTGGAACGGCGGCGGCTCCTCGCCGCCGGGCCGCACGTAGCGCACCACGCCCACCGCACCTGCGACGCCGCTCGACGTGCGCAGCGGTGCGATCATCGCCGCGCGCGCCGTCCCGGAGGGAGAAAGGACGCGCTGTGCCTCCGGCTCGTCGAGGACGTTGTCGGTGAGCAGCGCCTCCCCGGTGCGCACGACTCGGCCGGTGACGCTCGCGCCCATGGGGATTTCGATCCCGTCGAACTCGGCGCATTGCCCCACCGTCGCCGCCACGCGCAGGGCGTCGGCGCCGGCGGTGCGTAGCGCGATGTAGGCGCCCTGGGCGTCGACCAGGCTGGTCACGCTCTGCAGCGTGTAGCGCAACAGCAGCTCGCGTTCCGGCGCCGCCAGCAGCCAGCGCGACAGCTCCACGAGGAACGTGCCGAGCCGGCGCTCGCGCTCGAGACTGGAGCGCCGTGCCACCATCACGGCGAGATGAGTGGCGATTTCGAGTCCGGAGCGCAGCGCGTCCGCCGGAAACCCCTCCGGCAGCCCCTCGAACCGCGCGCTCACGTGCCGTCCCTCGGCGTCGTGATAGTCCGCAATGAAGGACTCGCCCGGCTTCCCGGCTATCCCCGCCTGAGCGCTGCCCGTCTCGCGCAGGCCCCTGTAGGTGAGCTCCACCCGGGCGCAACCGGCCCACTCGCTCAGAATATCGGCGGCGGCGTCCCAGAAGCCCCGGACCTGCTTGGCTTTGCCGGCTTCTATCAACAATTTCCGGATCGGGTCGAGCATTAGTTCAAACTACGTCGCGCAACGGCGTTGCACAGAGACGTGGCGCGAAGACGTCGCGCAAAGGCGTCGCGCCTTTCACGGATTCGTAGGCCGGATATCCAGCTCACTGATCATCGCACGATCCGACACCGTGAGCGACGCGAGGATCGCATGCGCCACGTCGTCGGCGGTGAGGACCCGGGTGCGATTGGGACGGCTCTTCCGGAAGCCGGTGTCGACCGAGCCGGGGCAGATCGCCACGACCCGTACGTTGTGGCGCCGTACCTCCAGCATCAGCGCCTTCGAGAACCCGAGCACGGCGTGCTTCGACGCGCAGTATGCGGTTCCACCCTCCACGCCGTTCTTGCCCGCAAGCGAGGCGACATTGACGATGGTGCCGCCGCCCGCGTCCACCAGTCCCTTGAGAAAGGACCGGGTGACGAGATACAGGGAGCGCACGTTCACGCCCATCGTCTCGTCCCAGTCCTCGAGCGACAGCTCGGCGAGGGGCTTGAAGCGCCCAATGCCGGCGTTGTTGACGAGCAGGCGCGGGGCGCCGCGCTCACGCGTCACGAAGGCCGCGAACGCGTCCACGCACGCCGGGTCGGACACGTCGCACGCCATGCCGAGGGCGTCGACTCCCGCCCCCTTCAAGTCGCGCACCGTGGCGTGCACGTTCGCCTCCGTGCGGGCGCAGATGGCCACCCGCGCGCCCGCGCGGCCCAGGGCGAACGCCGTGGCGCGACCGATCCCCTCGGTCGCCCCGGTCACGACCGCGAGCGAGCCCGTAATGTCCATATCCGGGGCAAATATACGGGGCTCGGGCTCGCCCGGCGCGGGAACCATGCGGCGTTTCTTCAAGCATATGAAGGAGGCTGCACGATGAGCGCAATACTGCACCGGGTTTCTGATGAGCGGCTGCCGGCCGACGGCGAGCTGCTCGACGCCTACTCCCGGGCCGTGACCGGAGCGGCCGAGCTGGTGGGTCCGGCGGTGGTGAGCGTGGAGGTGCGCCACAAGGTCGAGCGGCGTGGCCGCCCGGCGCGCGAGGTGCCGGGGAACGGCTCGGGGTTCGTGTTCACGCCCGACGGGTTCGTGCTCACCAACAGCCACGTGGTGCACGGGGCGACCCGGCTCGAGGTGGCGTTCCCCGACGGCCGCCGGGCGCGGGCCGAGCTCGTGGGCGACGACCCCGCCACCGACCTCGCCGTGCTCCGCGTCCCGCCCGTCTCGCTCACCGTCGCCGAGCTGGGCGACTCGGCCGCCCTGCGCGTGGGCCAGCTCGTGGTCGCGATCGGCAACCCGCTCGGCTTCCAGAGCACGGTCACGGCCGGCGTCGTGAGCGCGCTGGGCCGCTCCTTCCGCTCGGTGGGCGGGCGGCTGATCGACGACGTGATCCAGACCGACGCCGCGCTCAACCCCGGCAACTCCGGCGGCCCGCTCGTGGACGCGCGCGGGCGGGTGGTGGGTGTGAACACCGCCGTCATCCTGCCCGCGCAGGGGATCTGCTTCGCCGTGGGCATCAATACCGCAAAGTTCGTGACGGGACACCTCATCCGGCACGGCAAGATCCGCCGCGGCCGCATCGGTGTCGCGGGCCAGACCGTCCCGTTGCTGCGGCTGGCGCAGCGGGCACTCGGAACCGATGCGAAGAGCGGCGTGCTCGTGACCGGCGTGGAGCCGGACAGTCCCGCGGCGCGCGCTCCGCTCGCGTCCGGGGACATCATCGTCGAATTCGACGGGAGCGCCATCACCGGCATCGACGACCTGCACCGGGTGCTCACGGCCGAACGCATCGGGGTGGCGACCAGGGTGGTCGTGCTGCGGGGCGCCGAGCGCCTCGAGCTGCCCATCACCAGCGTCGAGTCGCCGCCTTCCTGATGCTCCGCATTTCCTGAAAGGAGACCCCATGGCAACACCGCCTCAAGGTCCGGGAGCGCCGCTCCCCGCCGGGACTCGAGCCCCGGATTTCGCGCTCTCGAGGGCACCCGGTCGGACCGTGTCGCTCGCTGATTTCCGTGGCCGGCCCGTGATCCTGGCGTTCTATCCTGCCGACTGGAGCCCGGTGTGCGGCGACCAGATGGCGCTCTACAACGAGGTGTTGTCGGAGTTCGAGCGCTACAACGCTCAGCTGCTCGGCATCTCGGTGGACGGCGCGTGGTGCCACGCCGCGTTCGCCCGCGACCGCGGACTGCATTTTCCCCTGCTCGCGGACTTCGAGCCCAAGGGAGCGGTGGCGCGTCGCTACGGCGTGTACCGCGAGGGCGACGGCTTCAGCGAGCGGGCGTTGTTCGTGGTCGACGGAGACGGGATCGTGCGCTGGAGCTACGTCTCGCCGGTGGACGTGAACCCCGGTGCGGACGGCATCCTGCGCGCGCTCGAGGCGCTCACCGGGGCGAGCGCGCCCGCATGAGCAAGCGCGCCGCGGCGGCGACGCTCACGCTCCCGGTGGGCGGGCGGGATCACGCGCAGGGGCCGGCCGACGCGCCGGTGACCCTGGTCGAATACGGTGACTACGAGTGTCCCCACTGTGGGCGTGCCTACCCGATCGTGAAGCAGGTGCGGCGACGCCTGGGGGGGTCGCTGCGCTTCGTGTTCCGCAACTTCCCTCTGCGGGAGAGCCACCCGCACGCCGAGCACGCGGCCGAGGCGGCCGAAGCGGCGGGCGCGCAGGGGAAGTTCTGGGAGATGCACGATCGTTTGTTCGAGCGCCAGTTCGCGCTGGACGACGACTACCTGGTCGAGTACGCGGGTGACCTGGGGCTCGACGCCGCCCGCGTGGGCAGAGAGCTCGCGGCGGGAACCTACGCGCCGCGGGTGCGCGAGGATTTCCGCAGCGGAGTCACGAGCGGCGTGAACGGCACCCCCACGTTCTTCATCAACGGCCTGCGCTACGACGAGGCGTGGGACGTGGAACCGCTCGTCGCGGCGCTGGAGCAGGCGGCTACGCGCTGATCGCGCCGGGAAAGCGCGCGGGGTCGGGTGTGAACCCGGGAAAGATCGCCGACAGGTCGCGCGCGCCGAGGTGACGCGCCAGGACCTCGGCGAACAGATCGCGGAAGTCCGTGGTCACCGCCACGTCGCGGCCCTCGAACCGGTTGGCCGGATCGAGCCCCGGCCAATGCCCCAGCATCCGACCGCCGTTGACCGGACCGCCCAGCACCAGCATCGCGGTGGCGTGACCGTGATCGGTGCCCGAGTTGCCGTTCTCGCGCACCGTCCGGCCGAACTCGGACATGGTGAGCACGACCACGTCGTCGAGCTTGTCCCCCAGGTCCTGCGCGAACGCCGTCAGTGTCTGTCCCAGCTCGGCGAGCCGTGCCGCGAGCTGTCCCTCGCTCGCGCCCTGGTTCACATGCGTGTCCCACCCCGTGACGTCCGCGAACGCCACCTGCAGGCCGACGTCGGCCTTGATCAGCTGGGCGATCTGGAGCATCGCCTTGCCGAGTCGCCCGCGCGGATAGTCGGCGCCGTTCGCGGGTTGATAGCGCGTCGGATCGACTCGCTGCAGGGTCTGCACGGCCTGGAACGCTTCCTGGGACGACGTCGAGAGCAGCCCGGTCGCCGAGCCCGCGTACAGCTCCTCGAACGCGCGGGTGAGCCGGTCGCGCGCGGCGGGCTGGGGGGCCCGGAGGCCGAAGGCCTGGAGATCGGCGATGGCGAGGCTGGGCGCCGTGCCCGCGAGGATGCGCGGCAGCTCCGGTCCGAACGCCACGGCGCGGAACGGCGTGTCCTGGTGCTCCCGGTCGTGCTGGCAGTAGCGGTTGAGCCACCCGTCCGGCGTCGCCTTAACGCCGGGTGTCCCGGACTCCATGTAGTCCTGGGCGTCGAAGTGGCTGCGCGTCGCGTCGGGGGACCCGATGGCATGGATGGCGGCCAGGCGCTTCGAGTCCCACAGCGGCTTGAGCGCCGCCAGGCGCGGGTGCAGGCCGAAGTAGCCGTCGAGGTCGACGACGTCCGATCCGGGGACGGCGATGCGCGGCCGCTCGCGATAGTACAGCGGGTCGCCGTGCGGCACGATCATGTTGAGCCCGTCCACGGCGCCGCGCTGGAAGAGGCAAACCAAAACCGGTCGGGAGAGGTCGGTAGAGGTCGGTAGAGGTCGGTGGGAAGCAAATGCCGCGCGGGCCAGGAACAACGGATCCAGGCCTAAGCTGAAGAGCGCGAGTCCACCCGATTTCACAAACACTCGTCTCGAGATCGACATCGGTTCCTCCTCGAACCTCTACCGTCTTCTACCGTCCTCTACCGTCATCTCTTCTGAAACTCCGGCCCCCCGATCGCGAGCCCCACGGCCAACGCCCGGGCCTGAACGGGGTCCTTCACGTCGGACAGCTGTTCGCTGATGACCCGTCTCGTGTTCTGCGACATCGTCCCACCCAGAATCCGGTCGTCGACGGCGGTGATGAGCTGCTGCACGTCCGTCGTGCCGGGGGCGATGGAATCGAGCGTCGCGACCGCGCCGGGGAGTCTCCCGGCCGCGAGCGCCACCGCGGCGTTCATGCGATCGAGCAATGCCCCGCTGTTCACCCACGCGTCTTCTCTCTCAGGATAGCCATCGGGGGCGACATGGAGGTAGAGCGGCTCGCCGAGGCGTGCCACCACCTGCGCCAGGCGGGGGGTGGTATCGAGATCGGCGGCGACGGCCCGCGCCGCGCTCACGACGAACTCGAGCGGCGTCTTGACCTTGACCCGCATGTTCGTCGCCGCCCAGAAGTCGGGGCCATGGAAGATGGCGCGCAGCACTTCGCGGATGTCGCCGTGGGTCCGCCGCCAGGCGGCGACGGCGTCGTCCACGCAGCCGTCGGGCGGATCATCGTTCACGAACCGCTGGCACAGCTCGCGGCTGACGTGGTGCATGGTGGCCGGGTGGTTGGCGAGCAGCTTCAGCAGCCGCACGCCTTCGTCCATCCCGTGCCCGCGTTCGAACTCCACGCCCAGCACCTGCTTGTCGCCGGTGTCGTGCGCCCAGTCGTGGAACTGGAAATCCCCGCCCTGCTGCGGGCCTTCGATGCTCCAGCCGGTGAAAATGCGGGCGACCTCGATCACGTCGTGCTGGTCGTAGCCGCCGTCCACGCCGAGCGTGTGCAGCTCCAGCAGCTCGCGGGCGTAGTTCTCGTTGATCCCCTTGGGGGCACGCCTCACCCCCTGACCCCCTCTCCGCCTCGCGAAGAGGGGGAACGGTGGGACGGCTCCGGGTGCCACGCTCTGCCAGTTGTCGAGATAGAAGAGCATGGCGGGGCTCTCGGCGGTCGCGACGAGCAGGTCCTCGAACCGCCCCATCGCGTGCGGGCGGATGGTGTGCTCGATGTAGTCGGGTGTGAGAAACCGGTCGGCGCCCTTGGCGAAGTAGACGTTGAAGTGATTGGTCCAGAAGTCGACCATCACCTCGTACAGTTGTCGCTCGGAGAGGGCGGCGCGGACCACGGCGAGCTGCTGGAACTGGGCGGCGAAGCGGCGCCCCTTCACCGCGACGGGGCTTGCGTCGCGCTGGTCGGCGGTGGTGTCGCCCATGCGCTTGCGCTCCTGCCGCGCCCGCTGCACTGCGGCGTACAGCCGGGCGAGGTCGCCCCGATCGTGCTTGAGGACGTCGAACTCGCGCTCGCGTCGCGCCACGGTATCATCGTCGATCTTGTCAGGGGCGAGCTGGGCGTCGATCCAGCGCAGCACGCCGGCGCGGGCGACGCGCTCGATTTCGCCGGGCCGGGGCCCGTAGGCGAGGCGATTGAGGGCATGGGCGGCGGAGTCGCGTGGGGTGAGCGGCGCCGGCTGCTGCGCCCCTACCGTCAGCGGCCACAACGCGACGATCGTGGAGAGCCCAAGGAGGTTTTTCATGCGGTTATATTGACGCACCGCCCTGTGGAGAAGTTAAGGTTGTGACGGCGCCCCCGCCCCGCTTCACCCCGCACGGTGTCATTCCGCGCTCCAGGAGCGCGCGCGGCGGCCCGGACGGCAAGCCGCCGAGCTGGTCCGAGCGGCTCGAGGCCCTGAAATACATCCCGCCCCTCCTGAAGCTCGTCTACGAGACCCATCGTGGCTACACCATCGCTATCCTCGTCCTGCGCACGGTCCGCTCGTTCGTGCCGCTCGCGGTGCTGTGGATCGGGAAGCTGATCATCGACGGCGTCATCGGCGCCATGGCGACGCGGGCGGCGGGGGCGGTGGTGGATTGGTGGCACCTGGGCGCGCTCGTCGCCCTCGAGCTGGGGATCGCGGTGGCGGGGGAGGGGCTGGCCCGTCTGTCCTCCTTGCTCGAGAGCCTGCTCGGCGACCTGTTCTCGAACCGGATCAGCGTGCGGCTGATGGAGCACGCGGCGACGCTCGACATCGCGCAATACGAGGACGCGGAGACCTACGACCACCTGGAGCGGGCGCGCCGCCAGACGGTGGGCCGGATCGGTCTGGTCGCCCTGCTGCTCTCCACGGCCCAGGACCTGGTGACGCTGGCGTCGCTCGCCGCGGTGCTGCTGCTCGAGCTGCCGTGGCTGCTGCTGCTGCTCGTGGTGGCGGTGGTGCCGTCGTTCCTGGGAGAAACGCACTACGCGGCGCTGGGCTACTCGCTGCTGTTCTCGTGGACGCCGGAGCGCCGGCTGCTCGACTATCTCCGCTACGCCGGCGCCTCCGACGAGATGGCGAAAGAGGTGAAGCTGTTCAGCCTCTCGAAGTTTCTGGTCGACCGCTACGCCAGGCTGTCCGACGAGTTTTACGACGCGAACAAGCGCCTCGCCATCAGGCGGAACGTCGTGTCCACCGTGTTCGTCACGATCGGCACCCTGGGCTATTACGGCGCGTACGCCGTGACGATCTATCTCACCGTGCTGGGTCGATTCACGATCGGCTCGCTGACCTTCCTCGCCGGCTCGTTCCGGCAGAGCCGCGATCTGATCCAGCGCATCCTGCTCTCGCTGTCGCAGGTGTTCGAGCAGAGCCTGTATCTCTCCGACCTGTTCACGTTTTTCGACGTGCGGCCGCGCGTGACGTCCCGGCCCGGTGCGCGGCCGGTGCCGGTGCCGATCCGGCGGGGATTCGAGTTCCAGGACGTGGGCTTCCGCTATCCGGGCTCGGACCGCTGGGCGGTGCGGCACCTCACCTTCACGTTCGTGCCGGACGAGCGCATTGCGCTCGTCGGGGAAAACGGCGCGGGCAAGACGACGCTCGTGAAGCTGCTGGCGCGGCTGTACGATCCCGACGAGGGGCGCGTGCTGCTCGACGGCGTGGATCTGCGCGACTACGACCTCGCCAGCCTGCGGCGCAACATCGGCGTGATTTTCCAGGACTTTGTGCGCTACGATTTCGTGCTCAAGGAGAATATCGGCGTCAGTCAGGTGGAGGCCCTCGACGACGACGCGCGCGTGCGGGAGGCGGCGCGCCGCAGCCTGGCCGACTCCGTGGCCACCCGGCTCGAGAAGGGCTACGACCAGATGCTGGGCCGGCGGTTCGACGGCGGCGTGGAGCTGTCGGGAGGCGAGTGGCAGAAGGTCGCCCTGGGGCGCGCGTACATGCGCGATGCCCAGGTGCTGATCCTGGACGAGCCGACCGCGTCGCTCGACGCGCGCGCCGAGTACGAGGTGTTCCTGCGGTTCGCCGAGCTGACGAAGGGACGGATGGCTGTGCTCATCTCGCACCGCTTCTCGACGGTGCGCATGGCGGACCGGATCCTGGTGCTGCAGGGCGGCGAGCTCATCGACCAGGGAACGCACGAAGAGCTGGTGGCGCGCGGGGGCCTGTACGCCGAGCTGTTCAGCCTGCAGGCGGCGGGGTATCGGTGACGCAGCCGTCGCAGCTCTTGCGGGTGAGCCTGAAGCGGGCGCCCTCCGCCGGCGAGATGGATTTCCCCTTTTCCATCCCGGCGATCCGGACGCTGCCGCCGCTCGACCTCTCCGCCCGCGTCACGTTCTTCGTTGGCGAGAACGGCTCGGGGAAATCCACGTTGCTCGAGGGGGTGGCTGCCGCCGCCAACCTCCCCACCGTTGGGGCCGCCGAGATCGGGCGGGACGGCACGCTCGCGGCGCAGCGACGACTCGCCGCCTCGCTGCGGCTCGGGTGGGCGAAGCGAACGCATCGCGGGTTCTTCCTCCGCGCCGAGGATTTCTTCGGGTTCCAGCGCCGGCTCACCGCCGAGCGGCGGGAGCTCGAGGAGCGGCTCGCGGAGATCGACGTCGCGTACGGCGATCGCTCGGCCTACGCGAAAGGCCTCGCCGCCGGTCCGGTGCGCGCGTCGCTCGGGGACATGGAGCGTCGCTACGGGCGTGACCCGGATGCGCGGTCGCACGGGCAGGCCTTCCTCAACCTGTTCCAGGGTCGGTTCGTGCCGGACGGCCTGTACTTGCTGGACGAACCCGAGGCACCGCTGTCGCCCCAGAACCAGCTCGGGCTGCTGGCGCTGCTGCTCGAGTGGGCCCCGAGCGCGCAGTTCGTCATCGCGACGCACTCACCCATGCTGCTCGCCTGTCCCGGCGCCGCGATCTACAGCTTCGATCGCGTGCCCATCTCCCCGGTGCGATACGAGGACCTCGAGCACGTGGCGCTGACCCGGGCCTTTCTCAACGATCCGCCGGCGTTTCTGCGCCGGCTGCGGGTCTAGCGGCGCTCGAGCCCGGCCACGAACGGCGCGAAGTATTGCTTCCACACGGCGGCCGCGGTGTGCGTCCCGTGGCCGCGCGTCTTGTCGCTGACGGGGATGAGCACGTAGCGGGCCCGCTGCACGCGCGCGATCAGGCGCTCCATGATCCCGAGCTCCGGCGGATTGATGAAATCGTCGGCGGAGTTGATGGCGAGGACCGGCACGGTGACACGGTCGAGCGCCGTGCTGGGGTCGTAGTCGCGTGAGGCGGCGACCTGGTAGAGCAGGTCGTTGGCGTCGGTTTCGGCGAGGCGCGTGTCGGTCCAGCGGGTGATGTAGGCGTCGGCGGAGTCGCGTGTCGGCCCAAGGCGCTGCTGGACGAGCGGGGCGCTCCCGGCGACGAACAGGAGCTGCAGCGCCGCGCGCAGTCCCCGGGGTTGAGTGGCGTAGTCGCCGTTGTTCCAGTCGGGATCACCCGTGATGTCGTCGATGATCAACTTGCGCCACATGCGGTTCCGGCCCGCGATCTGGGTCGGCAGGCAGGCGAGCGGCACGAGACCGTCCATGAACTCGGCGTGGCGCTCGCCCCAGAGCCAGCTGTGCATACAGCCCATCGACGTGCCCATCACCAGCAGCAGGTGATTCACGTGCAGGCCTTCGGTCACGAGCCGGTACTGCGCCGCCACCATGTCTTCGTATGCGTAGTGCGGAAACCGGGCGTGCAGCCCATCGCTGGGCTTGGAAGAGCGGCCGTGGCCGATGTTGTCCGGCAGAATGACGTAATGCGTGGCCGTATCGAGCGGCTGACCGGCGCCGTACAGCTCGCCCGCGAACAGGGGTGAGAGGAACTGACTCCCCGATCCGCCCGTCCCGTGGAGGATGAGGACGGCGCTCGTGCCCGGCCGCCCCAGCGTACGATAGTGGAGCCGCAGCTCGGGCAGCGTCTCGCCGCTCGCGAACCGGAAGTTCTTGATGACGAAGCTGCCGGTGTCTCCCTGTGCCGCCACCGCGAGGAGCAGGAAGAGCGCGGCACTCATACTTTGTAGCGCTCGTGCAGCAGCGCGACGTGGTGGCGCTCGTGGCCCGCGATGATCCAGGCGATCGCGCGCACCGAGATGGCGGCGTCGTTCGCCGTCCCGCGGCGCGCCAGGGCGGCGGCGTCGAGGCCGCGGAACAAGGCGAGGGTGGCGCGCCGCACGGCGTCGAGCTCGGCGGCCAGGTCCGCAAGGGGACGGGCGTCGAAATTCCCGGCCGGCACCCAGGCGTTCTCATCGAAGCCCGGGAGCGCCGTGACGTCGGCGCGGGCGAAGCGCAACGCCCGGTACGAGTACACGCGCTCCGTGTCCGCCACGTGTCCGATCACTTCCTTGATGCTCCACTTGCCGGGAGCGTAGCGGTACAGCGCCTTGGCATCGGACAGAGCGGCGAGCAAGGCTTGCGTCTCGCGCGCCTGGCCTTCGAGCGTCCGCATCAGGTCGCCCTCGGGGACCTTGTCGATGTAGCGCCCGTAGTACGGGTCGTACTCGGCGGCGGCAGGGCGGGGGATAGCCGCCGCGGTCATGCCGCCCTCGGGCGCCCGCGCGAGCTCGATTTCCCGGATGGCGCGGGACGCCGGAACCGGGCGAGCCTCGCCTCGGCATCGGGCAACCGCAGGATCACCTGCTCGAGCTTGTCGAGGTACGTCGGATTGTTGAGCCGGGCGCGCAGCTCGCCGAGGAACGGCCGCAGCTTCGCGTAGACCATCATGTGCTCGCCGTTCACGTCGGCGAACATCTGCTCGTCGATGGCGCCGTGCAGCACGAGCGCGGCTGCCATGTTCCAGTACGTCGTCACCATGCGATACGGCGCGCTCGTCTTGCCGCGGTATACCGTGAGGATCTCCTCGGCGCTCGCGGGGGCGAACTGCTCGCGAAACCAAGCGCGCGCCTTCCGCATGACGGGCTCACGGCGCAGGTCGTACAGCTTGAGCAGCAGATCGGCACTCTCGTACTTGGTGGTCACAGGCGGCTCCGTGATGGCGGTTGCTCGGAAGCTACGCGGACTGTTTGCCGGCGGCGACCCAGGCGCGCCACGTCTCCTCCGCCGGGCCGACGCTCAGCTGCTGTTGATGGCGAACCAGCGGCATGCGGAGCAGCAGCGGCTCCAGGGCCAGTTTCTCGAGCCAGCGCTCCTCCGAGAGCAGCGCCGACGCGAGGCCCAGCTCCGCGAAGCGCTTGGCGTCGCGGTCGATCAGGGCGCGGACACCGAACTTCTGGGCGAAGCGGCGCAGCTCGCCGGGAGAGGCGGCCCGCTCGTTGAGATCCACGAAGTGGGTCTTGACCCGACGCTCGGCAAAGAAACGCAGCGCGGCGCGGGTGTCGGCGCTCTTCCGGATACCGAAGATCTGCACTTCCATACTAGCTGCCGGTGGAGAACCGCACGGCGCCCAGCTCGACGAGCCCCTGCAGCGTGGCTTCGAGCGTCGCCACCGGGAGCCCGGCCCCCGCGGCGAGCTGCTCGAGCGTGCGCTTCCCGTCGGCGAGGGCTACCACGGCGGCGATGCCGGCGTCGCTCTTCGCCACGGCCACGCGCCCATGCGGCGATCGCGCGACCAGCAGCTGGGTCGGCCGCTCGGGCGCGCGCGGCACCTCGGTCCAGGGCTCGAGCAGCCTGGGCAGCACCGCGGGGAGGTCGTATTGCAGGTCCAGCAGCACCGTTCCCTCCACCTTTTCGGGAGGGTACCGCTCCCCGCTCCCCGCTCCCTCGGTCGGACCACCATCCCGCCAAACTCGGGGACCAGCTTCCACCAACATCATCGCTTCTTCGTACCGCAGCAGATCGGCGAGGTACGGAATCGGGGCGCGCGCCGCGGCGAGGTGTGCCACGACCAGCCGGGCGACCGCCTGCGCCGTCTCCCGGCTGCCCAGCACTACGCTCGGCAGCAGCAGGTCGAACCCATCGCCTTTGAGGACCGCCTCCGGGGCCCGCCCGGTGACGCGCGCCAGCGACCGGGAGTACTTGAAGAACTGGACGATGCGCTCGTAATAGAAGTGGCGCGCCAGGAAGCGCGCATAGCGCTCGACGCGGTCGGGATCGGCCAGGTGGTAGGCCTGCCACGCCGGCGATGCGCGGTAGCGGGCGTCCGCGAGGGCGCGGATCACCCGATCCTGCACGGCGCGGTCGCCGCGGCCCTGAGTCACGGCGCGGCGGTGGCGACGGAGCCGCACGGTCGCAGGCGGACCACAGCCGTCCGGCCGTCGGACACGATCTTCTGACCGGAGACGTTGCGCGCCGCGGTGACCGCGCCGGGGAGCGCGAGATAATCCACCAGATCCCCGCAGCCGCTCGCCTCCAGGTCGCGGACGATGCGATCGCGCTCGCGGTCGATGTGGGAATCGATGCGGTGCGTCGCTTGCGGCTCCCACGGCTTGAAGATCACGCCCACGTCCTTGTTCGCGGCCCCGATCCACACGAGCGACAGGCTGTCGAGCAGCCAGATGCGGATGTGGTGGCGGATGCGGACGCTCGGTCCCGGCAGCTCGTACGCCAGGTCCTGCGGGCGACCCTCGAAATACTGCGTGCTCACTGGCGCCCTGATGGCCGGCCGGCTCGCGATCGCCGCCGTTACCTCCTTGGTGACGGCGACGAGCGACGGCTTCTGGGCCTGCACCCAGCCGGCGCTCCGGAAGGCGCTGTCGATCTCGGTGGCGGTGCCGAGCAGCAGCACGTTCAGGGGATCGCCCAGCGCCGTGCCCCCGCGATTCTCGGTGCGGGGCACGAAGGCGGGGAGCGTAGGCAGCTCGACCAGCTCGCGGCGCTGGGTGACGGGATCGCAGAAGGCGTCCTGCGCCACGGCCAACGACTCCGTCAACCGGATGCCGCCGATCTCGCCCGCGAGGATGCGTACCGGCGGTCCGCGATGCACCAGCGAATAGCCGCCGAGCAGGGCGACCGGGAAGGCGGCGAGATCGGCCACCGCCGCCACGCCCGCCGGCACCAGCTTTTTCCCGACGCCCACGACCGATGTCTTGCCGCTCGACACGAGCCCGGAATCGCTGAGGGCGCCGGGCTTGGCGTACTCGAGCGTGTCGAGCACGCCGCTCATGGCGAGCCAGCGCCCGGGGCGCACCTCGAGCGAGTCGAAGGCGAGCCCCAGCCTGCCGTGGCGGCCGAAGCGCCCGCCTCCTTTCGACACGACCACCCGTCCCTTGGCGCGCACGTAGGGAGGCACCACCACGCACGAGTCCCGGACCAGTGCGCCCATCGTCTGCACCAGCACCGGCGTCCCGACGGTATCGCGCCCACTGGTGATGGGCTCGAGGAAGCGGATGGGGATGTGCGTGCCCGCCGCGATCAGTACATCCCCGCCCACGAGCGCGAGCAGCAGCGCGAGGATCGCCTTCACACGGCCTTCCGGATCCGGTCCACGCTCCGGAGCAGCGCATCCGCCGTGAGCGACGGCGAGAACGCGTCGAACGTGACGGCGCGGGCCCGCGGGCAGCGGTGCAGCGCGTGCGCCAGGAAGTCGAGCATCGCGTCGGACGGCTCCGCCGGGGCGATCCAGGGGCCGCGCAGGTCGCGGTCCTCTTCGACCCCGGCCACGTGCAGCTCCACCACGTGCTCGAGCGGGAATTCGGCGAGCCAGGCCTCCGGCTTGCGGTCGTGATAATGGGCCTCGAGCCACACGTGCGGCAGGTCGAGCAGGAAGCCCGCCCCGGTCGCCTCGAAGAAGCGCCGCAGCCAGAGCGGCTCCGGCAGCTGGCTCGCCGCCACGTCGAAGAAGCCGGGAATGTTCTCCATGACGAGCGGCTGGTCCAAGCGAGCCTTCAGTGCGGTCGCGTTGCGCACGAAGCGGTCCAGGAACTCCTCGGTGTAGAGCGGCGGGAAGACGTAGTTGAGGTTGTACGCGCCGTCCACGGTGTGGAGGCACTGGAAGTGCTCGGCCACCCAGGGCGAGCCGTACAGCTCCGCCAGGGCCCGCGCCCGCGCGATCGACCGCTCGTCGAGGGGCTCGGACAGCTGGCCCAGGTAGTCGTGGAGCAGCAGCGTGTAGCGCTCGCGGATCGCCGGCCACCACGGGTCCGTGGCCGCCGGCGGATCCGCCATCGCGAGATGGTCGATGCCATCCGCCTTGGCGAGCTCCGCGCCCAGGTGGGGATTATAAAACGCCCCGACCATCAATCCGGTATCACGCATTCCGCACTCCGCACTATTCTAACAACCCCTGCTCCGCGAGTTGGTCACACAGGACCTTGACCTGCGCCGCGATCATCGGCGGCTCCCCGTGGTCGGTCCACTCGGCCGCGATCGCTTCGTAGCTGGTGGCGCCGTCCAGACGCTCGACGACATGGCGCTCGCGGGCGCCCCAGGCCGCGGCGAGCGCGCGGGCGCGCGTGCTGGCGCGCACCGGACGAAACGCGTCGCCCACCACGGCGTCGACGGCGGCCACGTCGTCGGGCGTGAGCGCGAGATCGGCGGCCGCGATGTTCTCGTCCACCTGGGCCGCGGTCCGCGCTCCCGCGAGGGCGATGGAGACCCCCGGGCGCTGCAATACCCACGCCAGGGCCAGGACGCCAAGCGCCGCGCCGCGCCGGCGCGCCAGGGGCTCGAGCCGCTCGATCGCGGCGCGCCGGCGGGCGAACTCACGGCCCTTGAACCAGTAGATGCCGGCGCGGTGGTCGCCCGCGGGGAACTGCGGCGGCACGGCGTACTTGCCCGTGAGGAGACCAGCGGCGAGCGGCCGGTAGGCGAGGAACGCAAGCCCGCGCTCGCGGCACAGCGGCAGCTCGCGCTGCTCCACGTCGCGGTCGAACAGGTTGTACGGTCCCTGGTAGGCGGCGAGCGGCACCAGCTCGAGCGCCCGGGCAAGTTGCCGGTGGGTGGCGTTGCACAGCCCGATCGCGCGTGCCTTGCCTTCCCGCTGCAGCCGGTACAGCTCGTCGAGCCGCCATTCCCAGCGCTCGATCGCCTCGTGTAATTGGACCAGGTCGACGTGGTCGGTTCGCAGCCGGCGCAGCGAGGCTTCGAGCGAGGTGCGGGAATCGTCGCGCGGTCCAACTTTGGTAGCGATGGCCACGCGGTCGCGATCGGCGCGGAGCGCGCGCCCCAGCAGGGTCTCCGAGTCCCCGTCGCCATAGGCCGGGGCCGTATCGAAAAAGGTGACGCCGCGCTCGAGGGCTCGGGCAACGGCGGCGAAACGGTCGCGCTCGGCGGGGGCGGCGCCCCAGCCCGCCCCTCCTACGGCCCAGCCCCCGAACCCGAGGCGCGGCTCGGGGGTCCAGAAACGCGGAGGGGGCCCGACGTCTGGCCGGGCCCCCGGGCGCATCAGAGCCGCTCTCTCAGGAGTGGCAGGTGGGTACCAGCTCGGCCGTCTCGACGATCTCGGGACGATGACAGCTGGGCACGAGTTCCTGCGTTTCGACGATCTGCATCGCTTCCTCCTTAGTAAGGCCAGCAAGACGGCGAGTCGGTGAATCCTACGGGTTGCCGTCACACCCGTCAACCGGTAACTCTCAACCCTTCATGATCTCGATTCAGGCGCTGTTGACGGAGAACGCTCTCGCGGCTGAATTCGTTTCCGCCTTTCAGGCCAGGCAACTGCCGGAGAAGTTCTTCTATTGGTTCCCGTTGTCGGTGCGCGCCTGGCTGGCGCTGTGCTCCGACGGCGCGTACCGCAACTTCGTGCGCTCGCGCTCGTTGATCGCGCGTTCCCGCGCGGAGCTGGCGCGCCTGTTTCCGGTGGCCCCGCTCGAGGTCGTGAGCCTGGGCGCGGGCCAGGGCGACAAGGACCTGCTGCTGCTCGAGGCGCTGCGGGAGCGCGGCGCGCGCGTGTCGTACGTACCCGTGGATACGAGCCAGGCGCTCCTGGAAATGGCGTGCGCCGGGGCCCTCTCCGCCGGGTTCCCGGCGCAAGGGATCAAGGCGGACTTCACGAACCCGACGCACTTGCAGGCGCTCGCCGCGGAACCCGAGGCCCCGCCCCGCCTCTTGTTGCTGATTGGAAACACGCTCGGGGCGTTCGATCCCATCGCCCAGGCGCGGGACCTGGCGCGGCTGCTGCGCCCTGGCGATTCGCTCCTGGTGGATGGCGAGGTGTACGCCGGGGACGCTACCGTCGCCGGCTACGACAACCCCCTGAACCGTCGGTTCGCCTGGGCCCCGCTCAATGCCGTCGGCATCCGGGACTCGGACGGCGAGCTGGTGTTCGAGGCGGCAGACGACCCGCGACGGCCCGGGCTGCACCTCATTCCCAAGCATTTCCGGGCGGGTCGGGACGTCGAGGCCCTGCTCGGCGGCGAGGCCCTGCGCCTGGCGCGGGGCGAGCAGCTCGCCATGAATCATTCGTACAAGTACGCGTCGGAGACTTTCCTGGGGATTCTCTCCGACGCGGGGCTCAGCGTGCGCTGGCGGGCGACGAGCGACGACCAGCGGTTTCTCATGGCGCTCGCCTCCCCCGCGTGACACGGCCGCTCGAGGTCCAAGGGCTCGGTTTTGAACTGCCGGGAAAGGGGAAAGGGGAAACGGGAAACGGACGGTTCCTCGTGCGGGATGTCTCCTTTACCGTGGGCGCCGGGGAGACGCTGGTGCTGCTGGGACGCAGCGGCTCCGGCAAGACGACGACCCTGAAGCTCATCAATCGGTTGCTCGAGCCGACCGCCGGCGAGGTGCGGATCGCCGGAGCGCGCGCCCGCGATGTGCCCCCCACCCGCTTGCGACGCCGCATCGGGTACGTCATCCAGGAAGTGGGATTGTTCCCGCATTTCACGGTGGCGCGGAACGTGGGGCTCGTGCCGCGGCTCGAAGGGTGGGAGCCGGCGCGTATCGCGGCGCGGGTGCGCGAGCTGCTGGCCGTCGTGGGCCTCGACCCCGACACCTACGCCCCCCGTCATCCGCACCAGCTTTCGGGCGGGCAACGCCAGCGCGTGGGGGTGGCGCGCGCCCTCGCGGCGGACCCGCCGTTGCTGCTCCTGGACGAGCCGTTCGGGGCGCTGGACCCGATCACCCGGGTGGAGCTGCAGCGCGAGTTCCAGGCGCTGCAGCGGCGCCTGGGCCAGGCGATGGTGTTCGTCACGCACGACGTGCGCGAGGGGCTGCTGCTCGCGACCCGCTTGGGGCTCATGCAGCACGGCGAACTCGTGTTTCTCGGGACGCCACAGGAGTTCCGCGAGAGCGAGCATCCCGAAGTCCGGGCATTCATGGGCGCGGCTGACCCCGGGCCGCCGGCCCGGGGTTAGCCGACGCCGATGCAGCTCGTGCGCTTCTACGCCCGCAACTCCCAAGAAGTGGTGGGACTCTTGGGCCAGCATACGTATCTGGTCGCGATCTCGACCGTGGTCGCGATTCTGGTCGGCGTACCGCTGGGCATCGTGCTCACGCGGCGACCGGCATGGCGCGGCCCGGTACTGGGACTCGCCAATGTGTTCCAGACCATTCCCAGCCTGGCCCTGTTCGGGTTTCTCATCCCGTTGCCTTTCATCGGCGGGATCGGCGCGACGACGGCGATCGTCGCACTGGTGGTGTACGCGCTGCTCCCGATCGTGCGGAACACCTATACGGGCATCGCCGGCGTGGACCCGGCGGTGCGCGAGGCGGGGCGGGGGATGGGCATGACCGACTGGCAGCTCCTCACGCAGGTCGAGCTGCCGCTCGCTTTGGGGGTGATCCTCGCGGGGGTGCGCGTGGCCACCGTGGTGAGCGTGGGGACGGCGACGATCGCGGCCGCCATCGGCGCCGGCGGACTGGGCGTGTACATCTTCCGCGGCGTGGCGGTGGTGGACGATACGCTGATCCTGGCCGGTGCGCTGCCGGCGGCCCTCATGGCGCTCGCGGCGGACGCGCTGTTCGGCCTGGCGGAGCGGCGGTTCGCGTGGCGGGCGCGGTGAGGGGCGGACGGGCGGACGGGCGGACGGGCGGACGGTGGCTGCTCGCGATCGCCAGCCTCGTCGGGGCTTGCCGCCATGGCGATCGCATCGTCGTCGGGTCCAAGAATTTCACGGAGTCTGACCTGCTGGGCGAGATCGTGGCGCAGCAAATCGAGCGACGCACCGGGCTCGCGGTGGCGCGCCGGTTCCATCTGGGCGGCACGTTCGTGTGCCACCAGGCCATTACCGCGGGCCAGATCGATCTCTATGTCGAGTACACCGGGACCGCGTTCACCGCCGTCCTGAAGCACGCTCCCGTGGCCGATCGCGACAGCGTGTATCGCGTGGTGGCCCGCGACTACGCGCAGCGCTTCGGGCTCGTGTGGGGCAGACCGCTCGGGTTCGACAATACGTTTGCGATCACAGTGCGGCGTCGCGACGCGACCCGCTACGGCTTGAAGCGCATTTCCGACCTCGCGCCGCTGGCGCCACGCTGGAAGGCGGGATTCGGCTACGAGTTTCTCGAGCGCGCCGACGGGTTCCGCGGGCTCGCGAGCGTGTACGGCCTGCGGTTCGCGTCTCCGCCGATCGCGATGGACCTGGGGCTCACGTATCGTGCGCTCGCGGAGGGGAAGGTCGACGTGATCGCCGGGAATTCGACCGACGGCCAGATTCAGGCGCTCGATCTCGTGGTGCTCGAGGACGACCGCCATTATTTCCCGCCGTACGAGGCCGCGCCGGTGATCCGGCAGGCGACGCTCGCGCGGGACTCCGCCGTCGGCGCCGCCCTGGCGCAGCTCGCGGGCCGCATCTCGGATGCCGAGATGCGACGGCTCAACGCGCTCGCGGACGTCGAGCATCAGGACATCGCGACCGTCGCGCGGGACTGGCTGAGCCACACCGTGCCGTGAAGGCGCGCCTGCAGCTCGTGCTCGCCGCGCTCTGCTTTTCGACGGCGGGTGCCGCCATCAAGTGGTGCGCCTTCGGCCCTGCGCAGATCGCCGCGATCCGCGCTCTGGTGGCGATGCTGGCGATCCTCGTGCTGATCCCCCAGTCGCGGCGCGGGTGGAGCTGGCGGGTCGCGGGCGTCGGCGTCGGCTACGCGGCGGCAGGCCTGTTGTTCGTGTTCGCGAACAAGCTGACGACGGCGGCCAACACCGTCTTTCTGCAGGCGACCAATCCGCTGTTCGTGGTGGTGTTGGCCCCGTGGCTCCTGGGGGAGCCCGTGACCCGGGCCGACGTGCGGTTCATGGGCGTGCTGGCACTGGGGCTGGCGCTGCTGTTCGTGGGGGGCGGGCAGCGACAGTTTGCCACCGCGCCGCAGCCGTTGCTGGGGAACGTGCTGGCTGCCGGGAGCGCGGTGGCGTGGGCGTTCACGGTCACGGGCTACCGCTGGCTCGCCCGCCAGGGTGGCGCCGGCCATGGCCCGATCGCGGCCGCCGCCGCGTGCGGCAACCTGATCGTGTTTCTGGCCTGCCTGCCGGCGGCGCTCCCGCTCGCGACGGGGCGCCCCACCGACTGGGTGATCGTGATCTACCTCGGCGTATTCCAGCTCGGGCTCGCCTATGTGTTCCTGTCGCGTGGGATCACCCGGGTGCCCGCGCTTGAAGCGTCGTTGTTCCTGCTGGTCGAGCCGGTACTGAGTCCCGTGTGGGCGTGGCTCGCGCACGGGGAGACGCCCGGCCCGCTGGCGGCGATCGGGGGCGTCGTGATCCTGGCCGCGACGGCGCTCAAGTCGTGGCGCGACACGGCCGTGGTGGCCGCGTGAGCGACCGCATCATCCGCACCTACTTCGCCATCACGGGACTGTTCAACCTGGCGATGTCGCTCATCTGGGGGATCGACACGCTGTTCAAGATGGGCGCCGGACTCGACATCCAGCAGGTGCTCTTGACCAACGCGGCGTTCACGCTCGGCCAGATGGTGTTCGAGATTCCCACCGGCGTCGTGGCGGACACCGTGGGGCGGCGGGTGTCGCTGCTGCTGTGTCTCGTGACGCTGTTCACCACGACGCTCTTGTACGTCGCCTGCGCCTGGCGCGGGTGGGGGTTCGGCGGGTTCCTGTGGATCTCGATGCTGCTCGGGCTGGGGTACACGTTTTACACCGGCGCGGTGGACGCGTGGCTGGTGGACGCGCTCAAGGCCACGGGCCACGCGGGCCCGCTGGAGCCCGTATTCGCCCGGGGCCAGATGTACTTCGGGGCCGCGATGCTGGTCGGGACGATCGGCGGTGGCGTGTTGGGCAACATCCATCTCTATGTCCCGTACCTGGTGCGAGCCGCGCTCGTCGTGCCGCTGTTCCTGCTGGCGTGGTTTCGCATGCCGGAGCTGGGATTCGCGCCCCGGGCGCTGGAGCTGCGCCGCGTGGGGCCCGAGCTGCGGCGGGTGTTCGTCGAAGGCTTGCGCCACGGGCTCAGTCATCCGGTCATCCGCCCCGTGATGCTGGCGTCGCTCGTCTCCATGAGCTTCATGATCTTCGGCTTCTACAGCTGGCAGCGCTACTTTCTCGATCTGTTGGGGCGCGACGTCGTGTGGGTGGACGGGGTGATCAGCGCGCTGGTCGGCTTGAGCCTCATCGTGGGCAACGCGCTCGTCACGCCGCTTTCCCGCGTCGTGCGCACGCGCACCGGACAGCTCATGCTCTCGACGGGTGCCCAGGCGGCGCTGGCGGTGGCGTGCGGTCTGCTCACGAACTTCTACACGGTCGTGGCGCTGTACCTGCTGTACGGCGTGGCCATCGGCCTCGCGCTCCCCGTCAAGCAGGCCTACCTGAACGCGCACATCCCATCGGCGCAGCGGGCAACGATCATCTCGCTCGACTCGATGTTCGCCAGCAGCGGCGGCGTGCTGGGGCAGACGCTATGGGGTCGGCTGGCGCGAACCAGCTCGATCGGCAGGGCATGGGCGTGGAGCGGGGCGACGCTGCTGCTCGGCATCCCGCTTTATTGGCTAGCCAGGCGGCGCGATCAACAGCAGGACAAGCTAGGCTAGACGCACAGACGCGACAAACTAGACGCACAGTGCGTCTGTGCGTCTAGTAGTTGCCTATCCTGCCTTACGGCGTGCTGTCTTTCTTTTGCTCCTCATGCACCTCTCGGCGGTCCTGTCTCAGATCCCGCCGATCCCTGCGGGCATCGCGCACGTCGTGACGCCGATCGCGGCGATCCTGCCGCAGATCGCGCGCGTCGCGCCGTGCGTCCGTGCTGTCACCACGCTTCAGGTCCTGCCGCACGTCCCGGCGATCCTGCCGGATATCCCTGGTGTCGTGGCGGATGTCCTTGCGGTCGCCGCGCAGCTCGCGACGGTCGTGGCGGACTTCTTTGCGGTCCTGCTTTGCCGCGCTCGAGTCCTGGGCTGCAAGCACTCGCGGGGCGGTGGCGGCCAGCGCCAACACGGCGAAGAGGGCGAATTGACGTCGCATACGGGTGGTCCCGGTTAAGGTCGCGAATAAGACCCGGGCATCGCGTCGGGCGTTAACAGCGTGACGCCGGTCACACGCTACCCGCTAGTGCTGCTTGAACTTGGGCAACTGATCTCGGTGACGCTTCAAGAACTCCTCGTAAACGTGGCTGTCCGTGTAATCCCGAATCTCGCCGATCCGATCTCCCCGAAACCTGAGGATGCAGCACGTCCGCTGGTCCATCACGTCCTGCGGGGCGGACCGCAACCAGGAGCGCTCGCGGATCTCGACGATGACCCGCTCGTCCGCCTCGTACCAAACGCGCCAGACGTCCTCGTATCCCCAATCGGCGGCGCCCAGGCCGGCCGCGCGGTTCCAGAGGGCATCGAGCACCGCTTCGCGGCCGCGCCATTCGCCGCCGATCCGGGGTGCGCCGGCCACCCAGTACAGGACGTCATCTGTGAAGTAGCTCCCCGTTTCGGCTCGGTTCCCTGCGAACAGGGCCTTCTCGTACGCCTTGGCCACGTCCAAACGACGGCTCATATGGTCAGCTCCTCGATCTCTGCGGGCTCGGGGAGCGTGTTCGCCTTGCGTCCGGCCCGTTCCATCGGCTTGTCCAGCTCCGCCTTGTGCCGGTCGATGATGGTCCAGAAGTCGAGCGCCCGATCGAGCAGCTCGAACGCGGCTTGCTTGAGCGTGTCGCTCATCTTCACCTGCCGCACATTGTTCTGCATGTCTTCCGCGTCCCAGCCGCGCGAGTGTGCGATGAACGGGAACGGCGGGAACACGAAGCCGAGCTCGGCCCAGAAGGTGAACATCGCGCCGGCCACGGCCTGGATGTTGTCCTGACCGCCGGTGATGATGAACGCCGCGACTTTGTTCCTGATCAGCACCTGGTTGCGGATGGTGACCTGGTTCTGCACGCAGTTCAGCCGCTCGATCATCTTGTAGTAGAGCGACGACGCGTTCCCCCAGCGGATCGGCGTCCCGATGAGCACCACGTCCGCCCAGTGGACGAGCCCTTCGTACACGCTGGTGAGCTGGTCCTCCGGGTCGCGCTCGGTGATGGCGCAGGGCCAGGTGCAGGCGTGCGCGGCCTTGGAGTAATTCCCCTCGCAGTGGCGAAACTTCAAGTCGCGGAGCTTGACGTACTGCGTGTCGGCGCCACGCCGCTTGGCCTGATCCACGGCGTGCTCGAGCAGGGCGTCCGAGGTGGAAAAACGCGGGTTCACGTCGTCCATCGCGGTGGTGGAGATGACGAGCACGCGGGGAGGCGCGCCCGCTGGCTTGGCGTGCTGCTCGAGCAGATGCGACGGCTTGTGCTTGACCAGCTTGCGCGGCATCACGGGTGGCGTCTGCACGTACACGCCGTCCGGCCGCTCCTCCACCGCGAACACCGGGACCTGCTCTTCGTCGTAGCCTGCGGGTCCCTTGCCCGTGATCACGCTGTACTCCCAGGCGTGCCACGGGCACATCACGAACTCGCCGTGCAGCCGGCCTTCGGACAGCGGACCGCCCTTGTGGTTGCAGGTGTCGCCGATCGCCCGGAACCGGCCGTCGTGGAAAAACAGGGCGACCGACCAGCGGTCGAGCTTGACGGCGCACGGGACGCGCGAGCGCAGCTCGGCCGTGTCGCCGAGGCGGTGCCAGGTTGTCATGGGACGCTTCCGTTGGAGGCGTGTAGATTCTAGCCCCTATGCCTGCCGCCCGCTCGCGCGTCGCCGTCATCTTCTTCACCGTCTTGATCGATCTCATCGGGTTCGGGATCATCATCCCGATCCTGCCCTACTACGCCCAGCGGCTGGGCGCGGGCGGCCTGGGGCTGGGGGCACTGCTCGGCGTGTTCTCGGCGATGCAGTTCGTGGCGACGGCGTTCCTGGGACGTACGTCGGACCGGGTGGGACGCCGTCCGATCCTGCTTGCGACCATGCTCGTCAACGCCCTCGGCTATATGCTGTTCGCGGCCGCGCACTCGTATCCGGTGCTGTTCATCGCCCGTGTCGTCTCGGGATTCGCGGGCGGCAACATCTCCGCGGCGCAGGCCTACATGGCCGACATCACGACGCCGGCGGAGCGGTCGCGCGGGATGGGCATGATCGGCGCCGCCTTCGGGCTCGGCTTCATCATCGGCCCGGCGCTGGGTGGTTTGTCGGCGCACTACCTCGGGCCGGCGGCGCCCGGCCTCGTGGCGGCGGTGCTGTCGCTCGCCAACTTTGTGTCCGCATACCTCGTGCTCCCGGAATCGCTCAAAGCGGAGCACCGCAGCGAGCGCCAGCTGTGGGACTTCTCGCACATCGGCGACGCGATCCGGCACCCGCGGCTCGCGCCGCTCATGATCGCCTGGGCGCTCGCGCCCTTCGCGTTCTCCGGCTACACAGTCGCGATTCCCCTGTGGGCCAACCTGACATTCGGCTGGCGCGAGCAGCAGCTGGGGTGGTTCTTCACGGTGATCGGCGTGACGGCGGCGATCGTGCAGGGCTACGGGTTCGGCAAGCTCGCGTATCGGTTCGGTGACCGGCTGCTGCTGATCGTCGGCGGGTTCGGGATGGCGGCGACGATCGCCCTGGTTCCGGCGCTCCGCTCCAGCGCCGCTCTGTACGCGTGGACGGCGGTGCTGGCGTTCTCGAACAGCATCTTTTCGCCCGCCGCGACCGGGCTGGTATCGGTGTTCGCCGATCCGACGGAGCAGGGGACGGTGCTCGGCGCGGCGCAGGCCCTGGCGGCCCTCGGCCGGCTGCTCGGGCCGCTCGTCATGGGGGAGGTGTACGATGTGTCGCGGCCGGCGGCGTTTCTGGTGGCGGGAGCGGTGATGGCGCTGGGGGGGTTGGTCACGCTGCGAGTGCCGAAGACGCGCCAGGAGCCAGTCGCACAGCCAGCGGGACCGGCAGGCTAGACGCACAGACGCACAGCGGTGAACAGCTTGAGTGAACAGGGGTTCCTAGACACCGCCTCCTGTTTTCCGCTGTGCGTCTGTGCGTCTAGCCCTACGCCTAGCCTGCCTCCTGTTTCGTGCTCCATATTCTCCTCACCCCCAGCAGGAGCTGCGTGCGCAATGCGCGTGTACAAGACGCCGGAGATCCGCAATGTCGCGGTCGTCGGCCACGGCGCGAGCGGCAAGACCTCCCTGGTCGATGCCCTCGCGTTCGTGGCCGGTACGAGCAAGCGTCACGGGTCCGTGAAAGACGGGACCGCCCTCACCGATTACACGCCCGACGAAATCGAACGTAAGTACTCGATCAACCTGGCCCTCGCCGTGGCGGAGTGGCTCGATACCAAACTCAACCTCATCGACACGCCCGGGTACCTCGACTTCACGGGCGAGGCCCTGGCGGGGGTCCACGCTGCCGATGGAGCGGTGGTGGTGCTCTCCGCCACCGGCGGCGTCGAGGTAGGCACCGAGAAAGTGTGGGACTACTGCGAGACGCAGGGCATCCCCCGGCTGTTCTTCGTCTCTCTGATGGACAAGGAGCACGCCGACTTCGAGCGCGTCTACGGGCAGGTCAAGGAGCGCCTCACGCCGAAAGTGATCCCGGTGGAGATTCCGGTGGGCGAAGGCCCGGCCTTCCACGGGATCATCAACCTCTTCTCCAAGAAATGCCACCTGTACAAGAAGGGGACGAAGGCCGGCGAGTACGAGGAAGCGGACGTGCCGCCCGAGTACCAGGCCCGGTTCGAGCGCTATTCCAAGGAGCTGATCGAGCGGATCGCGGAGACGGACGACACGCTGCTGGAGCGCTACCTCGGGGGTGAGGAGATCGGGCGGGACGAGGCGATCGCGGCGATGAAGGCCGGCATGGCCAAGGGCGAGCTGTTCCCGCTGTTCTGCGGCGCCGCCGAGCTCACGTACGGCATGCGGGCGCTGCTCACGAAGATGGTGGAGCTGCTGCCGGCGCCCCACGAGCGGCCGCCGGTGGAGGCGCAAAAGTGGGGCAGCGCCGAACGGGTGACGCTCCGGGCCGAGGACGCGGGTCCGTTCGTCGCCCAGGTGTTCAAGACGATCTCGGAGCCGCACGTGGGCGACGTGACGTTCTTTCGCGTGTACTCCGGCACGGTCAAGAACGGCCAGGACGTCTACAACGCCCCGCGGGAGGCGGTGGAGAAGCTCAACCACCTGTGCGTCACGCAGGGCAAGGAGCGATTCGAGATCGCCGAGCTGCGCGCCGGCGACGTCGGCGCCGTGGCCAAGCTGCGCGACACGCACACCAACGACACGCTCTCCACGCGGGATCACGCGATCGTGCTGCCCAAGATTCCGTTCCCCGAGCCCGTGATCACCGAAGCCATCGACGTGAAGCAGCGGGGCGAAGAGGAGAAGCTGTCGAATGGCCTGCACAAGCTGCATGAGGAAGACCCGACCTTCCAGCACGAGTACTCGGGCGAGCTGGGGCAAACGCTGATCCGCGGGCTCGGGGAGCGGCACCTCGAGATCATCGTGGGGCGGCTGGCGCGCAAGTTCGGCGTGCACGCGCTGATCGGCAAGCCGAAGATCGCCTACCGGGAGACGTTCCGGGCGCGCGCCGAGGGACAGGGCAAACACAAGAAGCAGACGGGCGGGCGGGGCCAGTACGGCGACTGTTGGATCCGCATCGCGCCGCTGCCGCGCGGGTCGGGATTCCAGTTCATGGACGAGATCGTGGGCGGCGTGATCCCGCGCCAGTACATCCCGGCGGTGGAGCGCGGCATTCAGGAGGCGGCGGCGCGGGGGCCGGTGGCCGGCTATCCCGTCGTGGACTTCAAGGTGGAGGTGTACGACGGGTCCTACCACGACGTGGACTCGAACGAAATGTCGTTCAAGATGGCGGGCATTCTGGCGTTCCGGAACGTGAGCCCCAACTGCAAGCCGGTGCTGCTCGAGCCGATCCTCGAGCTCGAGGTGTGGACGCCGGACGAGTATCAGGGCGCCGTGATGGGCGATCTGTCGTCGCGCCGCGGGCAGATCCTCGGCACCGAGCCCGACGGGCGGCAGGTGAAGATCAAGGCGCTCGTGCCCGAAGCCGAGCTCGACCGCTACGCCACCACGCTGCACTCCATCACCCACGGCCGTGGGACGTACCGCTCGAAGTTTCATGTGTACCAGGAAGTGCCGCCCGACGCGGCACAGAAGGTCGCGGAGGTGCGCAAGAAAGAGCTGGAGGAGGCGAAGGCGTCTTGAAGCGCTGGCTGCGCCTGTGGTTCTCGTCGCACGCTCCGGTCGATCGGCGCGCGTACGTGCAAAGCGGCGCCGCACTGATGCTGCTCAAGTACACGGTGGACGCGAGCCTCGTGTGGGCATTCGTGGGCCGCTGGTGGACTCCGCTCGGCTACTTGAACCCCGTATGGACGCTGCGCCAGCAGCTGCTGCGCGGCGCGCCGGACTGGCTCGCTCCGGCGCTGGTGATGTGGACCCTGCCGTTCCTGTGGATCGGCGTGAGTCTGACACTGCGACGGGCGGTGGACGCCGGACGCTCGCCGTGGTGGTGTCTGCTGTTCTTCGTGCCCCTCGTCAACTACGCGACCATGCTGTGGCTCGCGGCGCAACCGTCGCGCGCCAACCCCGCCGGGGTCGCGCCGCGGCGCGCGGCCGCCGACCAGAGGCTCCGTGCCGGGCTGCTGGGTGTCGCCGCGGCGCTCGCGATCACGATCCCGACCGTGCTGATCGGGGTGTATCTGCGGCGCCTCT
>DATDFC010000145.1:0-5754 GCA_036522815.1 Gemmatimonadales bacterium
GAGCTTGGACGTAAGCTTGCGCGACCATCCACCCCACCACGCCTAAGGGGAAGCCCATCGTGTCGGTAACGGCCATCCTCCAGAAGGTGCCGCTCTTCAGCCAACTAGCAGCCGCGGAGCTCGACCGGGTGGCCGAGATCACCCGCGAGCGCAGTTACCCCCGCAACTCCGTGATCCTGTTCGAAGACGACCCAGGGGACGCCCTCTACGTCGTGGCCACCGGTCAGGTGAAGGTGGTGCTGATCGGCGAGGACGGGCGCGAGGTCATCCTGTCGGTCCTGGGGGAAGGCGACTTCTTCGGCGAGATGTCGCTCATCGACGAGGAGCCCCGCTCGGCGCACGTGATCGCGATGGAGGACTCCAACCTCCTGGTGATCCGGCGCGAGGACTTTCAGGCCATCCTGCAGCAGTCGCCGGGCATCGCGATGGGGCTGTTGCGCGAGCTGTCGCGCCGCCTGCGGCGGGTGGACGAGAAGGTCGGATCGCTGGTGCTGCTCGACGTGAACGGGCGCGTGGCGCAGCTGTTGCTCGATCTCGCTGACGAGGCCCGCTCCGACCGCATCACGCGCCGACTCACCCACCACACCATCGCGCAGATGATCGGGTCCTCCCGCGAGACGGTGAGCCGCACCATGCGCGAGCTGGTGGACAAGGGCTTCATCGAAATCAGCCGTCGCGAGATCCTGATTCGCGACCGCGCCGCGCTGGAAGCCTCAGCCGGACGGTCGTGAGGTGCATCACCTCCTAGCTCTCGAAATTTCCATAACTTAGCTACTGGTGCGGCGGTGCCGGGACGCATGGCCTACACGGTGACCTTCTGGGGAACGCGGGGGTCGATCCCGACCCCTGGAGCCCACACCGCTCGCTACGGCGGCAACACGCCCTGCGTCGCGGTGGAGGGCACGGGGGGCGGGAGAGGCGACGGCCACGGCCAGCTGGTCATCCTCGACGCCGGCACGGGGATCCGGGCCTTGGGACGCGAGCTGGTGGAGCGGCAGAACGGCGCGGTGCAGGCGGAGATCCTGCTGTCGCACGCGCACTGGGACCACATCCAGGGTCTCCCGCACTTCAAGCCGTTTTTCGCCCCGGGAAACGCGGTGCGGATCTGGGGCTCGCGCCAGGGGACAACCTCGCTCGAGGCGATCCTGCGCCAGCAGATGGACCCGGCCGTGTTTCCGGTCCCGCTCGATGCGCTGTCGGCGAAGCTCACGGTCCAGCAGGTCGAGCCGGGGGAGTTCACGGTCGGCTCGTTCCGCGTGCGCGCCATGCGGCTGCGCCACCCGGGGACGACGCTCGGCTACCGGCTCACGCCGGCCGGGGGCGGGGGCCCGAGCATGGCCTACATCACGGACAACGAGCTGGGCGCGGGGGGCCGCTACAACACGCCCGCGTCGTGGCGTAAGGAGTTCGTGGCCTTTCTCGATGGGGTACAACTGCTGATTCACGACGCCATGTACACCCCCGAGGAGCTGGAAGAGCATCGCGGCTGGGGCCATTCGACGTTCGAGGAAGCGGTGGCCCTGGCCGGCGAAGCGGGGGTGCAGCGCCTGGTCCTGTTCCACCACGAGCCGGAGCACGGCGACGAGGACATCGATGCGCTGGTCGCCGCGGCCCGGCGCCAGGCCCGGGTGAAGGGGCTGCCGGCCGAGGTGGTGGCGGCCCAGGAAGGGATGACGTTGACCCTCTGACCCATTCTGGAGCTCATCATATGCGTTCGCGTTCGCTGGGCATCGTCGTGTCGCTCGTGCTGGTGGCGCCCATGGGAGCGGGGCTCTCCGCCCAGGGACGCGGTCAGGACACGCGGCCGGGCATCGCCGTCCTGCCGTTCGACAACGGGGGCTCGTACGGCCAGGACAAGGAGAACTTCGAGGCGCTCGAGAAGGGGATCGCCGGCATGATGATTTCCGAGCTGGCCGCGAACCCCTCGGCCCGGGTGGTGGAGCGCGAGCAGATCGAGAAGCTCATCGCGGAGCAAAACCTGGGCGCCTCGGGCAAGGTGACCCCGGAGACCGCCGCCAAGGTCGGGAAGCTGGTGGGCGCGCGCTATGTGATCACGGGCGCGTTCATCGATTTCTACGGCGACTTCCGCCTCGACGCGCGGATGATCAACGTCGAGACGAGCGAGATCGTCAAGGTCGAGTCCGACCGCATGCAGCGGGACCACCTGTTCGACCTGATTCGCAACGTGGCGGGGCGCCTCATGAAGGACGCCAACCTGCCGCCGCTCCCGAAGCAAGCCTCCGAGCAGCGGATGGGCCGCCAGGTGCCGACCGAAGCGCTGACCTTCTACTCCAAAGCGCTGTTGTATCAGGACCGCGGGCAACGTGACAAGGCGGTCGAGATGTATCAGAAGGCGCTGGCCGTGTTCCCGGAGTACAGCGAAGCGCAGCAGGGGCTGCAGCGCGTCAAGACCTCGTGACGGCCGGGTGACCGGGCGCGCTGGCTCCACGCCATGAGGTACTTGCTGCTGCACACCTCCGCGTGGGATCCGACCAGTGTCGGCCCCGCGCTCGAGCGCGCCCAGATCGAAACGCGCCCGGCGCGTGTGCCGCGGGACCTCGCGGTGGACGAGCGGCCGACCGTGTTCGTGCTCGACTCCGAGAGCCGCTCCACGTTTCCACTCGATGTGTTGCGCGCCTTCGTCGACGCGGGGGGCGCGATCGTGGCCCTGGGCCGCGACGGCGAGGCGGACGTCCCGCCGGAGATGCCGGCGGAGCTGCTCTCGGGGTTCGTGCGCCAGCCGGTCGGCACCCGGCAGCTGCTGGTGGCCGTGCGGGCGGGGTATCGCGAGGCCGCCGCCCGCGTGGAGACGGCCCGGGCCCGGGCGGAAGCGGCGAGCCGCAGCCGCGAGATCGGCGAGCTCACCCGCATCGGCGTGGCGCTCGGCACCGAGCGGGACGTGAAGTCCCTGCTCGACCTCATCCTCACGCAGGCACGCCGCATCACGTCCTCCGACGCGGGCAGCCTCTACCTCGTGGAAACGGGCGATCAGGGGCAGAAGCGCCTGCGCTTCCGGCTGGCCCAAACCTATTCCAAGCCGGAAGCGCCGTTCATCGAGTTCACGATACCCGTCGACCGCTCGAGCCTCGCCGGCTACACGGCCGTGACGGGTGAGCCGCTCGTGATCGACGACGCGTACTTCCTGCCGCCCGACGTGGAGTACAGCATCAACCGCTCGTTCGACGAGCGGTACGGCTACCGCACCAAGTCCATGCTGGTCATCCCCATGAAGGATCACAAGGAAGACGTGATCGGGGTGCTGCAGCTGATCAACCGCAAGCGCAACCCCGAAGCGGTGCTCGCGACGCCCCCGGACGTCGAGGGACAGGTCGTGCCGTACTCGAAGCGCACGGTGGAGCTGGTCACCGCGCTCGCCGGCCAGGCGGCGGTCGCCATCGAAAACAGCCGCCTGTACGAGGAGATCGAGCGCCTGTTCGAGGGGTTCGTCAAGGCGGCCGTGCACGCGATCGAGCAGCGCGATCCGACCACCTTCGGCCACTCGGGGCGCGTCGCGAACATGACCGTGGGCCTCGCCGTCGTGGTGGACCGCGCGGGGGACGGCGCCTACCAGGGTGTGCGCTTCACGCGGGAGCAGATCCGCGAGCTCCGCTACGCCGGACTGCTGCACGACTTCGGAAAGGTGGGCGTGCGCGAGGAGGTGCTGGTCAAGGCGAAGAAGCTGTATCCGCTGCAGCTGGAGCTGATCCGGCAGCGTCACGACTTCGTGCTCCGCACGGCGGAGCGCGAGTTCTGGCGCCGACGAACCGAGTTTCTCGAGGCGCACGGACGCCAGGGGTACGAGGAGTTTCTCACGCAGCTCGCGGCCGAGCATGCCCGCGAGACCGAAACGCTGGACCGCTTTCTGAACGCCGTGCTGCGGGCGAACGAGCCCACGGTCCTGCCGGCGGAGCGGTTCGAGGAGCTGCTCTCCCTGGCTCGCTGCACCTACGAGGATCTGTCCGGCGGGCTGCGCCCCTACCTGAGCGACGAGGAGATGCGCTACCTCACGATTCCCAAAGGGTCGCTCGACGAGAGCGAGCGGCTGGAGATCGAGAGCCACGTCACCAACACCTACCGCTTCCTGCAGCAAATCCCCTGGACCCGCGAGCTGCAGCACGTGCCGATGATCGCGTACGGGCACCACGAAAAGCTCGACGGCGGAGGCTATCCCCGCCGCGTGACGGGTGAGGCGATCCCGATTCAGACCCGCATGATGACGATCAGCGACATCTACGACGCACTCACCGCCGCCGACCGCCCCTACAAGTCCGCGGTGGCGCCCGCGCGGGCGCTCGACATCATGGTCGAGGAGGTGCGCGCCGGCCAGCTCGACCAGGAGCTGTTCCGGCTGTTCGTGGACGCCAAGGTGTTCGAGGCGAACACCTAGCGAATCAGCAGCCGGACCGCCACGATCATCAGGAACACGCCGAACGCCCGCCGCAGGGTCGCATCCGACAACGGCCCGGCGAGCTTCGCGCCGAGCAGGGCGCCGAAGAACAACCCCGCGGCAATGATGGCCGCGTACGGGATGTTCACCTGGCCCCGCCGGTAGTACTCCATCGCCCCCAGCAGGCCCACGGGGAGCAGCAGCGCGGCGAGCGACGTGCCGTTCGCGGTGTGCTGGGGCAGCTTGGCGACGAGCACCAGCCCCGGGATGATCACGATCGCCCCGCCCACGCCGAACAGGCCCGACACCACACCGGCCACGAGTCCGACCATCGCCACGAGCACCCACATCATCGCCCGCCTCCTGGTTCAGGTTGTCCCCATCCGCCCCCGCCGGGTGTCTCGATGCGGACCACGTCGCCGGCCGCGAGTCGTGTGCTCACCTTGGGCGGGAGCGGGGCCCCGTTCACGAGCGTACGCCCGGGAGCGCCCGCGCCGCCGCCACCGACTCCGCACGGGGCGTGGCGCCGCCGCTCCGAGAGAAAGCTCGCGTCCATCGGGGCGAGCGCTTCGAATTCCCGAATCACACCGTCCCCGCCCGACCACCGCCCAGCCCCGCCGCTGCCCCGTCGTACGCCGTAAGCCTTGAGCCGCAAGGGATACTCCATCTCGAGCACCTCGACCGGCGTGTTCCGCGTGTTCGACATCCCCACGTGCACGCCCGACGGACCGTGAGCGCCGGCGCTCGCCCCCTGGCCACCCCCGATCGTCTCATAGTAGGTCCAACCGCCCCCAACCCCGCCGCCCCGTTGCACGTTGCCCGTTGCAAGTTGCCCCCCGAACGTGACGTTGTTCATGGTCCCTTGCCCTTGCGCAGGAACGGGCAGACCGCCGTTCGCGAGCGCCAGGAACACCGTGTCCGCGATGCGCTGCGACGTCTCGACGTTCCCCGCCGCCACGGCACTGGGGAAGCGGGCATGCACGAGGCAGCCCTCGGGCGCCGTGACCCGCACGACCCGGGTCACGCCGCCGTTGGTCGGCACGTCCTCGGGCAACAGCGTGCGCACCACGAACAGCACGGCCGAGCGCGCCACGGCGAGCGGGCAGTTGACGTTGCCGTGCGCGGCAGGTGCGGTGCCGGTGAAATCCGCGTGGAACATGCCGGCCCGGATGTCCACGCGGACGTGAATCGCCAGGTCGCGGTCGTCGACGCCGTCGCCTTCCAGCCAGTCGGTCGCGGTGAGCCCGGTCGCCTCGCAGCGTGCCAGGGCCTCGCGGGCGCGCCGCTCGGCGTACGCCTGGAGGTCTTGGGCGGCGTCGCACAGCGCGGCCCAGCCGTGGCGCGCCGCGAGCGCCCGGAGCCCGTCG
>DATDFC010000146.1:0-3420 GCA_036522815.1 Gemmatimonadales bacterium
CTAGCAGGACGTGCTCGTGTTGACGAACGTGAACTTCGCTTCGGTCGCCACGCGCGGCACACTGACGACGTGCACCGGGGTCGTGACGACGGGAACGCCGCCGCACGCCGGCCAATTCACTTCCACGGTGACACCCATGAAGTTCTGGTACTGGCGCACGCCGGTGATCTGAAACGAGACGAGCTGCGTCGGCGTCGAGCCCGCGGCCGCGACCAGCACGACGTGCGTCGAGAAATCCACATCGGGCAACGTCGGCTTCTTGGCGCCGAAATTCGCGGTGATGCTGTCCCACATCATCTTCCAGCTCGGCTGATCGAGCACCAGCCGGCCGGTCCGCGCGGTCAACCCGCTGAACGTTTCCACGGCGTAGATGTCGCGCTGCGGCAGGAGATTGCTGTAGTCTTCACCTACACTCTGAGTCGGGCCGTCGGGCGGCACTGCGCACGCGGTCAGAGCGGCAGCGGCGAGCAGTATGGCGGCGGTTCTGGCGTTCATAATCGCGGTGCAACTCGCAAGAACCGGACCGTTTCAGCCTGAGGCTGGCGCTTTCCCCGCGTAACGCACGCGGCACATCAGGGATGCCGACAGCTCAGCCTCGGAGCTGATCGTGATCAGGTACAGCCCTGAGTCGGCAAAGACCTGCGAAAGAGTGTCCGTCGAAAGAGCGAGAGCGGGCATGTACTGGAATTGCTTGGCGCCGTACGGGATCAAGATGATGGCGCCGTGCTTCGGTGTGAACACGGCGAGCTGGCTGCCGTGCGGGACCTGCATCGTGAGCGTCACCGTCGCACCAGGTTGCAGCCGTGCGGGCGTGCACGCGAGGGGCGGGCGCGGATTCGGGAACGGCCATTGCGCCGGCGCTAGCAGATTGAAGCACAGGAAGCCGCCCGCCAGCACGGCGGGCACGACGAAGCCGACCATCCAGCCCAGGCCGTAGACGCGCAGCGCGCCGTCGAGCAACGTTTCCTTCTCTTCGCGCGCGGCGGCCGCGTAGCGATTGTCGATGAAGCGCATCGCCTCCCAGTAGAGCACGAAGAGCAGGAGCGGCACGACGAGCCAGCCGATGTCGTCGCGAATGTCGGGATTGACGTAGCCGAGGAGGAAGGCGGCGCAGGCGAGGTCGGAGACGATCTGGCCGCCCGCGTGCCAGGGGCCGACGCGGCGGCGCAGCAGCACCGCGATCATGGCGCCGGCGAGCAGCGTCCGCGCGCCCACGTACGCCAGGGTGCTGTTCCAGATTCCCATACTGATCTACCGGCGCCAACTCCCGGCGAGGTAGTCGGCAGTGTAGCCGAGCGGCAGACTCAAACCCGTGGAAACTTGTATAAGCTCCAGCGCCTCTTGTCCGCGGGCGAGGAGCCAGAGTCCATCGGGCGACCAATCGAGACCGTCTGGTCCGTACAGGCGTCCGGGAGGCGAGAGTTGGTGCAGGTTCGAGCCGGTGGTGTCGAATACATAGATGGCTCCCAAGTTAGTCACAAGATCACCGCGCCAGAACGCGATCTGGGACCCATCCGGTGACCAGCGGGGCCTGAGTCCGAAATCGGTCAACAGCCGCTCAGTCGAATCTGCCAGGGTCCGAACGCGGATCTCCAATGACCCCGGGGGAATCTGGAGGTGCATATAGACGAGCCGCGTGCCGTCGGGGGAGGGATCGGCATAGGCGACCGTTGTCGGGATCACGATCTCTCTTCCGGTCCCGTCGAGATGGATTCGCTCGATAACGTCCGAACCTGTGAAGTACACCCAGTTCCGATCCGCCGTCACGCGCGGGTCCCGACCCCCGGCTGCCAGCAGCCGATGATTGCCCTGTAAGTCGCCAACGTACAGATCGGCGGCTCCGGCACCGCCGGGAATGCCGTACGAGTACACGACGCTGTCTCGCCCAGGAACCCACGCCGCCGCTTCTCCCAAGCCCTGTCCCGCCGATGCGACCGATTCGAATCCGGAGCCATCGACATTCGTGATGACGACATTGGCGTAGCTGCTCAAGGCGAGCGTGCCACGCGGAACGACACTCACGAATCCGGTATCGGTGAATTGCTCTCGGGTCGCGATGATTCGAGTCCGACCAAACCTCAAACCCGTCACCTTCCCGAATGGCAGGACAGAGGCGCTCGAGCCGACGCCCCGATAGTGTATGTGGTCGCTCGGGTAGGTGTCCCCGTAGCTGTTGATCATCTTGCCGGTCGCTCGCAGAGACGCTCCCACGTACAGCGCGGTGTCATGCGGGATCATCCTCATCTGCAGCCCATCTTGATCGAGCGGATCGTTGAAGAGCAAACACGCTGCGCAGAAAAGCAGCGAGATCGGCACCACCGCGCGACGCTTCACGGGACCCACACGAGGCCGGCGGTGAGGCAGTCGACATCAAGAAACTCGGTCTCCGGGGCATCGCGCAGGACGCTATGCGCCCATCCAAGAAATACTCGCCAGCCACGACGACGGGGGGGCGGTGAGAGGCGTTGGATCAATTGCACCCCCGCCCCGACCAAGTCGGGATCGAGGCGTCGGGGACCGATGCTGATGCCCTTGCTCAAGCGGATGGTGACCGCCAGCTCCGTGGTGTGATCGCGGAGCCACCGGCGACTGCCAACGCGTATCCGTTCTTCGAGAAAGAGCCAGTTCGAAGTGTAGCGTGCGTCAGGAAATGCTTCACGGTTTACGCCGAGGCACGTCCCGAGTCGATCCCCCACTTCGAGCAGCATGCACGCGTCTACATCGCTGGCACCTTTGGGGTCGCTGCCGCCGGTCGGATCGAGTCGATAGCCCGTGTGCGCGCCAGCAGCGACCAACACACCAAACGAGGCCGAGCGATCGAGCTTCTCTGCTATTCGCTCGGTTTCCGCGGAGTCGCGCAGAATCCTCAATGATGCCGAGTCACCGGGCGGCAGGCCCGTGATCCGAACGAGGTGCGGCTCGTTCGCCAACGCGTACAGCTCGAAACGCCGCGGCTGAGCCGTCGTATCGCCGATGGGCACAAGAAAGACCGCGCGCTTTGATCTCTGAGACTCAACTGTGAGGGCGCCGGGCCCGTATAGCTCCGCCCGATACAGCACCTTGCGACGCAGCACGAGCGTGATCTCGTCAGTGTCGCCATGAAACACATGATCCAGGACTATCACCTGGCCGTTCGGCGGCGACGCTTGCGCCCCGAGCGACGATTGGCCGACGCAGACGAGGGCCAGCGCGAGGGCACGGTTGACGCTGATCATGGGACGACGGACAGAGAGGGATTCGAACCCTCGATACCCTTGCGGGCATACCGGTTTTCGAGACCGGCGGTTTCAACCGCTCACCCATCTGTCCAGCGGACAGGGTGGGATTCGAACCCACGTAACGGTTGCCCGTTAACACGCTTTCCAAGCGTGCGCCTTCAGCCACTCGGCCACCCGTCCCAGAAGACGCCAAGACGCCAAG
>DATDFC010000147.1:0-32662 GCA_036522815.1 Gemmatimonadales bacterium
CTGCCGATAGTAGTCGACGAGGAAGCCCGACAAATCGGCCGGAAACACCCGGGCGCCGACCCCCGCCTCCGGGATGAGCATCGTCACGTCGCGTCCCTGCATCCGGAGCGCCGCGGCGACTTCGCTCCCGATAAAGCCGCCGCCGATCACGCCGAAGCGCACGCTCTGGCTCGCGAGCGGGCGCAGCCGGCGGTAGTCGTCGAGCGTGCGGTAATAGATGATCTGGTCCGTCTTGAGGGGCAGCTGTCGCGGCATCCCGCCGGTCGCGAGCAACAGCTTTGCGAAGCGGTATCTCGTGCCCCGGTCGTCCGTCGCCTGGTGCGCCGGCGGATCGATCGACGCGATGCGGCGGCCGAGGTGGAGCTGAGCGCCGGTCGCCGCGGTCTTGCGCCAGATCTTCTCCTCGGGCTCGCCTTTCCAGAGCGCTTTCGAGAGCGGCGGTCGGTCGTACGGCGGGTGCGGCTCGGCGCCGATCACGCCGATCGAACCGGCGGGATCGGCTTCGCGGATGGCGTGGGCGGCGGCGTCAGCAGTCATGCCGCCGCCGACGATCAGATAGGTATAGTCGGGCATTTGAGGCACCGTGGTTTTGGAGGGCGTTCGGTCTTACCAGGTACGTTGCCGTGCCCGGCGGCGGATGGCCATCACTCCACGTCCCCAGACCGGTGCGGATGCTTCTCCCTCCGGCGGTACTGCTTGGCGGACCGGTGCACTTTGTGCGCCGGCGTCTTGAGCCGCTGCTTCACGGGCGCCTTGGGGTTGGGCACGCGCACCGTGAGCTTGTCCTTCTTCCGGGTCATGACGCGAGCCGCGCCCGGATCTGCCTGGCGTGATGGGCGCAATGGCGGACGTGGAACCGCAGCCACTCGGCGAGCGTGAGGTCCCCGAACACAGGATGCCTCACGAATAGGTCGGCCCGGCGGGCCGGCAGCAGCTCGCGGGCGAGCGCGAGGAAGCGCGTCACGCCGTCGCGCAGCTGGCGCTCCACCACGCGCGCATCGGGATGCTCGGCCGGCTCGGTTACCTCCGGGGCGCGACGCCCCGACGGAATCCACCCTACATCGAGATACAGGAAATGCGCCAGCCGTTGCCGCAGCGGCCGCGGTCGGCGCCGCATGGCGGGCTTGGCACGCCGCTCCTGGAACACGCGACTGCTCCCGTCCACCGAGATGGCGAGGTGATGGACGATCTGCGCCGGGGTCCACTTGCCGGGCGGAGCGCGGTGCCACTCGGCCTCGGACCGGCCCACCAGGGGGCCGAGCACCACGTCGGGGATGGCGGCGAACCGGTCGAGCGTCTCGGCACCGAACAATGTGGCGTGGAGTGCCCGCATGCCCAAGATTGTACGGATGAATCTCCTGCGCCGCTACCCGATCACGTTCACCCTCCTGGCGCTGGTCATCGTCTCGGCGCTCGCACCGCTCCCTCCGCTCGTCGATGCGGTCACCGGCGCACCGCCCTACGACGTGGACCTGGTGCGCCCCACCTCCTACACCCTGGTGGCACCGCTGTCGGACGTGCTCGACGCGCTGACGTTCCTGAGCATGGGGCGGGCCTGGTGGTTCCTGATCGTGTGGGTGATCGGCCTGGCCGTCTGGGGTCTCGTGCGCTCCGGCTCCCCGCGGCGGCGGTTGCTGCGGGTATTGCTCGGTCCGCTCGCCGTCGCGGTACTGGGCGTGGCCGCGGTGCTCCTTCCCCGTCCGGTGGTGCAGCTCGCGCCCGCGGACTCGACCCTCACGGTGATCGACTACCACGCCCACACGGCCGCTTCACACGACGGACGACCCGGTTGGACCGCTCGCGATCTCGCACGCTGGCATGCGGCGCAGGGGTTCGGGGCATCCTACGTCACGGATCACAACGTGATCTTCGACGACGACACGACCGGCTACCCGATCCCGCTGTTGCCGGGCGTCGAATGGAGCGTGTACGGCCAGCACGTGGTGGCGCTGGGCCCGGTGACCATGATCGACCGCGCCAGGTTCAACCGCGACACCCCCGGCATGCTGGGCGTGTTCGCGGCGCTGCACAGCCAGGGCGCGATCGGCATCGCGTCGCTGCCCGAGTACTGGCGCAATCACTGGGACGATCTCGATCGCTTCGTCGCCAGCGGCGTGGACGGCTTCGAGATCGTGAACTGTGCCCCCAAGGCGCTCGGCTTTCCGGCGCCGGCGCGCACCCGGGTGCTCGAGCTTGCGCGGGAACACGACCTGCTCGTGGTGGGCGCGAGCGACAATCACGGGTGGGGCAAGGCGACATGCGTCTGGAACCTGTCGAGCCCGAGCGCGCACGGCTTCCGCTCGAACCGAATTCTCGCCCGGCCGATCGCCCTCGCCCAGGCCGACTGGCAGCCGTGGACGGCGGCCTACACCCAGCCGTGGCTCATGCTGCGTGGACTGTCGTGGAGCGAGCGGTCGAGCTGGCTCACCTGGCTGCTGGTCATCCTGATCTATCGGGCGGTGCCTCGTCGCCAGGGCGACCCGGGGGGGATCGGGATTCTCGCGCGCAGCCTGTCGCTCAAGATTCTCAAGCTGCACCGCCCCCCGCCGGGTTGAGCCGTGGCCGAGGTCCGGCTGCTTCGCCCCGGAGACGAGGCCGCGCTCGACGCGTTCCTCGCGGGTCACGCCGACACCTCCATGTTCCTGCGTGCCAACGCCCGCAGCGCCGGCCTCGTCGACGAGGGGGAGCCGCTGCAGGCGACGTACGCGGCGGCGATCGAAGGCGGGTCCATCACTGGCGTGGCCGCTCATTGCTGGAATGGGATGGTGCTGGTGCAGGCACCGGCGCACGCGCCCGACGTCGCCCGCGCGGCGGTGCGGCATTCGGGCCGGGCGATTACAGGCTTTTCGGGACCGTGGAGCCAGGTGGTGGCGGCGCGGACGGCGCTGGGGCTCGCCGCCGCACCGGCTAGCAAGGACAGTCGCGACGAGCTGTACGCACTCGAGCTGCAGCGGCTGGTGGTTCCGCTACAGCTCGCCAACGGAGCGGTGCGCTGCCGTCACCCCCAGCCCGAGGACCTCGAGCTGCTGGTCGAGTGGCGCGCGCGTTTTTCGGTGGAAGCGCTGGGCGCGGCCGACGGGCCAGATCTCAGGCGCGCCAGCCGGGCCGACGTCCAGCTGCAGCACGAGCGGGGCGCCGACTGGGTGCTCTTCGACCACGGAAACCCCGTGGCCTATTCGGTATTCAACGCGATGCTCCCGGACATCGTGCAGATCGGCGGGGTGTGGACGCCGCCAGAGGTCCGCGGTCGCGGCTACGCACGCGCCGTGGTGGCGGGCTCGCTCGTGGCGGCGCGCAAGCAGGGGGTGCGACGGGCCGTGCTGTTCGCCGATCCGAGCAACGCGGCGGCGCGGGCAGCGTACCTGGCGATCGGCTTTGTCATCGTGGGGGATTACGGGCTGGTGCTGTTCGCTCCCTAGGGCGCGGGGGCGGGGAACCCGATGCGCTGGTACACGCGCGCCATCCGCGGGTCGGCCTGGAGCAGCTTGAAGAACGGATAACGCTTCGAGTACACCAGAATACCGTCGTGCTCGTCGCACGCCCGCTCGAGCAGAGCGAACGCGTCGTCCATGCATCCCAGGCTCGCCGCCACGATCGCGAGCGTCGACGACTGCACGTACTCCCGTCGCGCCCGCGCGGCGAGCTCGTCGCGAATCGCTCCCACGTCGGCGAGCTTTCCAAGGGAGCTGTAGCACACGGCCAGCGCCGCGAGCGTCCACGGGTGTCGTCCTGATGCCGTGACCGCGAGCTCCAATGGCGCGATGGCCTCGGCGCTCTTCCCCATGTGGTTGTACAACAGTCCCAGATGGATGGTGGGGAGGAACATCGTGGGCGCGAGCTCGGCCGCCCGCGCGAGCGGTGCGGCGGCCTCGTCGTAACAACCCGCTCCCATGAGCGCCATGCCGAGCTGCATCACGAGCAGCGGCGCCAGCGGATCGAGCTCCACGGCGCGCCTGGCCTGCGCCAGCCCTTCGTCGAACCGACCCTCGATGAAGACGAGATAGTACGAGAGCCACTGCCGCGCCGCCACGTAGCGCGGATTGAGCTCGACCGCACGCTGCAGCGCGCGCGCTGCCGCGGGCCAGTCCCAGTCGCAGATCAAGCTCAACGCGCCCGAGGCGCAATGCACCTCCGCCAGGTCGGGCGCCAGCTCGAGCGCCCGTTGCACCGCCGCGCGCGCCTTGGGCCGCAACACGTTGGGTGGCGCCAGCCCGTACTGCGCCAACACCGTGCAGGCGTCGGCCAGGCCCGCGTGCGCCAGGGCGTACCCCGGATCGAGGGTCAGCGCCTGGTGGAAGCAGTCGAGCGCCCGCTTGAGTCCGAGGCCCCGCTGCGCCAGGTAGTACCTGCCCTTCAGATAGAGATGATAGGCGTCGAGATTCTCAGTGGCCGGAGTGACGAGCGGCGCCCCATCGTCTCCCAGCGTGACCCGGAGTCGGTTGGCGATCGCCTTCGCGATCTCGTCCTGGATCGCGAATACGTCCGTCATCTCGCGGTCGTAACGCTCCGACCAGAGATGGTAGCCGTCGCCGACCTTCACCAGCTGGGCGCCGATCCGCAGCCGGTTGCCCGCCCGGCGCACGCTCCCCTCGAGCACCGTCCCCACCTTGAGTTTCGCCCCGACCTCGGCGAGATCGATCCCCGGCCCGCGGAACGCGAACGACGACGTCCGCGCGGCGACGCGCAAGCCGGGCAGGTGGGTGAGGGCGTTGATGATCTCTTCCGCGATGGCCTCGCTGAAATACTCGAAGTCGGGGTCGCCGCTCAGGTTCGCGAACGGCAATACGGCTATCGACTCGCCTCCCTCTCCGTCGGCGGTCACCGCGTCGGGCGCGTTCAGCGCCCGGGCGAACTGGCCGGCCGTGGCGAACCGATCCGCGGGCACCTTGGCCAGCGCCGTCAGCACGGCCTGCTCCAGGGTGTGTCGCACCGTGGGCCGCACGCTCCGGATCGGCGGGACCACGTCGAGCAACTGGCGCGCGATCACCGCCTGCGCCGTGGGCCCGGTGAACGGCACCGACCCGGTGAGCATCTCGTACAGCGTGCAGCCGAGACTGTAAATGTCGGATCGTCCGTCGAGCTGCGGGCTCTGGGTCGCCTGCTCGGGACTCATGTAGGCGGGCGTGCCGATGGCGCCGTCGATGGTGAGCGGCTCGAGGCTCGCGGCCGTCACCGCGCGCGCGATCCCGAAGTCGGTCACCAGCGCCCGGCCGGCGGAGAAGATGATGTTCTCCGGCTTGATGTCGCGGTGCACCACGCCGTGCGCGTGGGCGTACCCGAGCGCCTCCAAGACTTCGCACGCGATGCGGACGGCGTCCTCGATCGGCAGGCTGCCCTCTCGCGTCAAACGCCCGCGCAGCGTTTCGCCGTCGATGTAGGGCATCACGTAGTACAGCAGGCCGGCGGCCTCGCCGGAATCGAACAGCGGCACGATATGCGGGTGGGTCAGCGCGGCCGCGGTCTTGATCTCACGCAGGAACCGCTCGACACCGAGGCCGGTGGCGAGCTCGGGATGGAGCAGCTTGATCGCCACCTGGCGGTCGTGCTTCAAGTCGTCGCCCAGGTACACCGTCGCCATCCCCCCGCGGCCGAGCTCGTGGGCGACCGAGTAGCGGCCTCGCACGGCGGTTTGGAGACGAGCGAGGAGAGTGGTCAGGCCTCCATCATAGAGTCGCCCACGCGACCGTGCTAGGGTCGCCCGCCGCCTATACCACGCCCGAGAGGTTCAAGAGGACCCGCCACGCCCGGAACACCTCCCGGTAATCGTCATGCGAGAGCGCCACCGTGCGACCCGCAGTACGGGTGGCGCCGGGGCACAATTCCGCCATGTCGGCATGGCTGGTCTGGGCAAAATCGACCTCGAGCACGATGGGCGGCTGCACGACAAACGGTGCGTGCTTGCGCTTGAGGGCGCGGGGCACTTCCTCCCGGATCATGCGGCACGCGATCGCGGGCGCGACGCTGCGGGCGGCGTGGCGGCCGACCGCCTCCTTCACCACCACGGTGCTCACGCCTCTGCCCAGCAGGTCCTTCGCCTCGGCGGCGAGGGCCGAGTCCCCGCTCACGAGCGCCACCGGCACGCCGTGCACGCCCGCGAGCGCCGCGTTGATGCCCAGCTCACCCACCGGCTTGCCGTTGAGACGGACGTCATAGATACGATCGGCGTAGGTGTGATCGAGGATCGCGCGCGCCGTGCCAGCGCGCGCATGATAGCCGATGAACAACGCCGCATCGAAACCACCGTCGATCCCCTGCACCATGGAGCGGGGCTTGGGGTCGCCCGCCAAGAGTTCCGCCGCCTGATGCAGCTCCTCCGCCAGCAGGTTGCGCATGAACCAGTGGCTGTCGTTCACGACCACTCGGGTAGCCCCCGCCGCGACGGCTCCCTCCACGGCCGCATTGGCCTCCGCCGTCATGAGGCGCCGGAAGCGTGCGTACTCGGCCGAGCAGGCCGGGTCGGTCGGGTCCGTCTGGGACTCGTGGACCACGCCGGCGATGCCTTCCATGTCGACGGAGATGTAGACGCGCACGCTGGAAGCGTAGTGACTTTGTATTACAAAGTACTTGACAACGGACGGGCGTGAAGCCATCTTTCGGCCATGACCGCCCCGCGGCCGCTGCACGATCGTGCGCTCGACAACCTCCGCTACATCCGGCAAACGATGGAGCGGGCCGGATCGTTCACCGCCGTACCGGGCTGGGGACAGGTGGCGGTGGGAGCGACCGCGCTCGTCGCGGCGCTGTTGGCCGCTCGGCAGCCGACGCCCGAGCTGTGGCTCGCCACCTGGCTGGGCGAGGCGGTCGTGGCACTCGGGATCGGCGGCGCGACCATGGTGCGCAAGGCGTTCGCCGTGAACGATCCCCTGCTCTCGGGGCCGGGACGCCGGGCCGGCTTGAGCTTTCTGCCTCCGATGGTGGTGGGCGGGCTGCTCACGGTGGCGCTGTTCCGGGCGGGGCTGTGGCATGCGCTCCCGGGAACGTGGCTGCTGCTGTACGGCACCGGGTTCGTGACGGGAGGCGCCTTTTCGGTGCGCATCGTCCCCGTGATGGGGGTCTGCTTCATGACCTTCGGTGCCGCGGCGCTGCTCGGACCGGCCGCGTGGGGAAACTGGTTGATGGCGGCCGGGTTCGGCGGCCTGCATATCGCATTCGGCACGATCATTGCCCGGAGGTACGGTGGCTAGACAGGGAGCAGCGAGAAAGGCCGAGGCGGCCGAGCGGGACGTGGCGCGGGCGCGCGCGAGCGCCGGCCCGCGCACCGCCGAGCTCGACCGGCTGATCCACGAGCGGGTGCGCCTCGGCATCGTGAGCGCGCTCGCCGTGAACGACAGCCTCAGCTTCAACGAGCTCAAGGCGCTCTTGAAGACCACGGACGGCAACTTGAGCGTACACGCGCGCAAGCTCGAGGAGGCGTCGTACGTCACCTGCACCAAGTCGTTCGCGGGACGGATCCCCAAGACCGAATACCGGTTGACTGGTGCCGGACGGCGCGCCCTGGAGCATTACCTCGACCACATGGAAGCGCTCATTCGCGTCACCCGTCAGGGGTGAGCCGAGCAAATTTTTTTTGAGGTCTGACTTTATGCTGCAAAGCTCTTCGATTCACGTCGCGATCATCATGGACGGCAACGGCCGCTGGGCCGCGCGCCGCGGCCTGCCCCGCGTCGCGGGCCATCGCGCCGGCGCCAACGCCGTCCGGCGCGTGGTCGAGGCCGCCCCCGATCAGGGCATCGCCGCCCTCACCCTGTACGCCTTTTCCGCCGACAACTGGAAGCGCCCGCCGGCCGAGGTCGCCGCGCTGATGCGGCTGTTCGCCCGTCACCTCCGCACCGAGACACCGCGCCTGGTGGAGAACGGCGTGCGGCTGGAGGTGGTCGGGCGGCGCGACCGGCTGCCCGCGCCGCTCGTGGCCGGGATCGCCGCCGCCGAGCGCGCCACGGGTCGAGGCAACCGGCTCGTGCTCCGGCTGGCGGTCGACTACTCGGCCCGCTGGGCGATTCGGGCCGGCGTCATCCTCCCCGACGTCGACCTGCTGATCCGCACCGGCGGCGAGCAGCGGCTCTCCGACTTCCTCCTGTGGGAAGCCGCCTACGCCGAGCTGTACTTCACCGACGCCATGTGGCCCGACTTCGGCCCGGCGGAACTGGCGCGCGCCGTGGGCGATTTCCGGACGCGCCAACGCCGCTTTGGCGGCCTGCCCGAGGCGGCGGCGGGATGAGCGCCGTGAGCGGCGGGCGCGGCTGGTTCGTGCCCTGGGGCTGGGTCTACCGCCCGGTGAGCTGGCCTGGCGTCGCGCTCGTGGCCCTGGCCGTGGTGTTTTGCGCCCAGGTGTTCCTCGCTGTGGACCGGCACTCGCACTCCGTGAGCGATACGCTGTACGGCGTGTTCCCATACGTCGTGCCCTGCTTGATGCTCTTGAACTGGATCGCTGCGAAAACCAGCTCGGGGCCGGTACCATGAGCGCCGTGAGCGAGCGGACGCGCCTCGGGCTGGACATCCTCGCCGCCGCGACGCTGGCGGGAATGCTCGGCGACGCGCTGCTGCGCGCCGCGCCGTGGGGCCTCAATGCCTTCGTGTGCACCGTCGCCCTCGTCGCCGCAGGGTGGTGGCTCGTCCGTCGCCGCCGTGTGGCGGTGACCCGCGACGCGCTGTGGCTCGCGGGCGCCGCGCTGCTCGTCGCGTCGAATTTCGTGGCGCGCGACGCGACGATGCTTCATTCGTTCGATGTCGTCGGCCTCGTGATCCTGCTGGCGGTCGCCAGCCTGAGCTTCAAGGGTGTCGCGCTGCGCGGGCGCCAGGCGTGGCAATACGTGCATGCCGGCATCGCCAGCGCGCTGGACGCGTGGTTGGGCGTGTTCCCGCTCATGGGTCGCGATGTGACCTGGAGCGAGCTCCCGAGCGAAGGGCGGATGCGGCAGGTCCGCGGAGTCGCGCTGGGCGCGGCGCTGGCGTTCCCCTTGCTCGTGGTGTTCGGCGGTCTGTTTACGTCGGCCGACAGCGTGTTCGGGACCGTGGTCGCCAATGCATTCGACGTCGACTTCCGCGACTTGCTGTCTCACGTGGTCCTGTTCGCCGTGTGGGGAGCGCTGGTGGCGGGATACTTCCGGGGCGCATTGATCCGCTCGCTCGTGCCGGCGTCCGAAGGGGAGAGCGCGCTGTCGCTGGGCATCATTCCCGTGGCGACCGCGCTGGGCCTCGTGAGCTTGCTGTTCCTCGTCTTCGTGGTCATTCAGCTGCGCTACCTGTTCGGCGGCGCCACGCTCGTCCTCGCCGCGGGGGGCCTCACCTATGCCGAGTACGCCCGCCGCGGCTTCTTCGAGCTCGTGACGGCCAGCGCCCTCGTGCTGCCCCTGCTCACCGGCGCCGACTGGCTGCTCCGCAACGAGCCGGCGGCGCACCAGCGCATGTTCCGGCAGCTCGCGACCGTTCTGCTACTGCTGCTCGCGGTCGTCATGGCGTCCGCGCTCGAGCGGATGCGGCTGTATGTGAGCGCCTATGGCCTCTCGGAGATCCGCCTCTACTCGACGGCCTTCATGGTGTACCTCGCCGGCGTGGCCGCGTGGTTCGGCTGGACCACGCTGCGGGGGCAGCGCCGGCGTTTCGCGTTCGGAGCGCTGGTTCAGGGATTCGCGGTGCTCGGCGCGCTGCACCTGGCGAACCCCGACGCCCTAATCGTGCGCACCAACCTGGCGCGCCCGCCGGCGGAACGACCGTTCGACGGCTGGTATGCGGCGTCGCTCAGCGCCGACGCGGTGCCGGTTCTGCTGCGGGCCTATCCCCGCCTCGACGCCACCGCGCGTTGCGCCGTCGCAGCCGGTCTGCTGAAGCAGCGCGCCCGCCTCGAGCAGGACGACTGGCGCAGCTGGAACTTCGCGCGCCACACGGCCCGCCGGCTGCTGCGCGACCAGGTTGCTCCCCTCCACGCCGACCTGTGCCCCGCGCACCGAGCATCGCGCTCCTGACGCTCCTCGGCCTGTCCCTCGGCGTGAGCGCCGCCGCTCTGCTCGGCGTAGTCGCGCTCCTCGTCGGCAGGGGCGACGTCACTCGGTTGATCGCCGTGCTCACTCTCGGTAGCGTCAACCTGTACGTCGTCCTGCTGCTCACCAGAGGGACGGCAAGACGGCCGCCAGCCTGACCACATAGATTTTCGCCGCTCGGGGGGGGAGGGGAGGCATGGACCTGGGCGCGGTGATTCACAGTTACGGCGGCCCGGTGCTGTTCGTCTGGGCGTGGCTCCAGGGAGAAGCGGCCGTCATCGTGGGCGGCGCGCTCGCCGCGGCGGGGTACTGGCCGTGGTGGGCGGTGACGCTCATCGCCGTGGTGCCCGCCACGCTGGGGCACCAGATCTATTTCGCGCTGGGCCGGCGCTACGGGGAGCCGCTGCTGGCGCGCCTGCCGCCGCACTGGCGTCCGGCAGTCGAGCGGGCGCGCGCCCTGGTGCGCTCCCACGACACCCGCGTCATGCTGCTGATGCGCTTCGCGTACGGCATCCGGCTGCCGCTGCCGATCCTGTGCGGGGTGGCGCGCATCGAGCCGCTGCGCTTTTTCCGCTTCAACGCGGGCACCGCTCTCGCCTGGGCGCTGCTGTTCACCTGGCTCGGCTATGCCTACGGCGCTGCGGCCAACGCCGCGCTCGGCCGCGTAGCCCGAGGCGAGACGTGGATCCTGCTGGGTGCGGTCGTGCTCGGTCTCGTGGTCCACTCGCTGTCGCGCCGCGCCGGCCGCAGGCTAAGTTAGAGCCATGGGCTTGAAGATCGTACAGGTGGACGCGTTCGCCGACCGGGCGTTCCGCGGCAACCCGGCCGCCGTGTGCGTCCTGCCCCAGGCGCGGGGCGAGCCCTGGATGCAGGACGTGGCGCGCGAGATGAACCTCGCCGAAACGGCGTTTCTCCATCCCGAGAGCGGTGATTACCGGCTCCGCTGGTTCACTCCCGCCGTCGAGGTCGCCCTGTGCGGTCACGCGACGCTCGCGAGCGCGCACGTCCTGTGGGAGGACGGCTATCTCCCCGCGGACCGCGAGGTGCGCTTCCACACTCAGAGCGGAGTGCTCACGGCCCGACGCTCAGGTGACTGGATCGAGCTCGATTTCCCCGCCACGCCGCCGGCGCCCGCACCGGCGCCTGCCGGCCTCGCCGCCGCGCTCCGCGCCGGGACTCGCTGGGTGGGCCGCTCCAAGTTCGACTACCTGGTCGAGCTCGATTCCGAAGACGCGGTGCGCGGCCTCAAGCCGGATCTGGCGGCGCTCGAGCGGGTGGACGCGCGCGGGATCATCGTGACGGCGCGCGCCACGACGCCGGGCTTCGACTTCGTGTCGCGCTTCTTCGCGCCCCAGAGCGGCGTGCCGGAGGATCCGGTCACGGGCTCCGCCCACTGCGCCCTCGCGCCGTTCTGGAGCGAGCGGCTGCACAAGAGCGAGCTGACGGGCTACCAGGCCTCGGCGCGCGGTGGTGTGGTGCGGGTGCGGCTCGCCGGCGACCGCGTGGTGCTCGGGGGCCAGGCCATCACCGTGCTGCGGGGAGAGCTCGTGCCGTGCGCGCAGTGACCTTCGCGTGCCCGGGCTCCCCCGCCGACGCGGCAGCCCGGCTCGAGGCGGCGATCGACGCGCGCCGCTGGAACGCGCCCGGGATGGACGGCTGGATTCGCGGCGGCGGTGCCGTGCTGTACTACCGCGACGCCGCCCGCTATCGGGCGCTGTTTCGGCGCACCTTCGTCGGACAGTTCCGCCAGCGGGAGGGCGCCACCGTGCTCGAGGGTCGCTTCGGGATGACCTTGCTCGCCCGGCTGCTGTTGCCCGTATGGCTCGCCCCCGCCCTCGTGTGCTTCGTGCTGGCCCTCGTGCCCACCCGCCTCCAGCCCCACACCCCCGGTCCTAAAATCGTGCTGCTGCTGCTGGGCTCATTGCTGGGTCTGCTCGCGTTCGGTCGCTTCGCGCTCGAATGGTGGGGCCGGCCGGGCGACCGCGACGCCATCACACAGGCCATTCGCGCGGCGCTCCACACGGGCGACCGGGTCTGACCGCCCGCTCGAGCCGTCTCGCCGGCTACCTGTTCGCCCTCGCGGCCGGCGCCGTGTGGGGCACCACGGGCCCGCTCTCCACGGCGCTGTACCGGGCCGGCGAGGCGATCACCGGGATCGGCTTCTGGCGGCTGGTGCTCGGGCTCGCGGGCCTGCTGCTGTATGGCCTGTTGCGGCCGCAGCTGTTCCGCATCGATCGCACCGCCTGGCTGCTCGTGGGACTGGGCGGCGGTGCGCTCGTCGCCCTGTTCGAGGTGGCATACCAGTTCGGCATCGCCGGAACGGGCGTCGCCGGCGCCGCGGCCTTACTGTACGTGGCGCCCGTCCTCGTCGCGATCCTCGCCAAGCCGCTCCTCGGCGAGCGGCTCACCACGCTGCGCGTGATGCTCGCCCTCGTCGTGATGGCTGGAGCGGCGCTCACGGTCCAGGGGGGGAGCCACGGCGCGGGCGCCGCCGCGATTCCATTGCCGAGCCTGATCCAGGGCATCGCGGGCGGGCTGCTCGCCATGCTGTCGTACGCGGGGACTACGCTGCTCGCCCGCTTCGCGGTGCCGCGCTATGGCGCACTCCAGGTGCTGTTCCTCGAGATCATCGGCGGGGTGGTCGTGTTGGGCGTGGTATTACCGCTCAGTGGCCACACGCCGCTGCCACCGCACACGACCGGCGCCTGGATCTACGTGCTGCTCCTGTCACTCGGCTCCGTGCTGGCGGCGAACTTCCTCTTCTTTGCAGGCGTCAAGCGGATCGACGCGGCCCCCACGGCCGTGGCCGCGACGATCGAGCCGGTGGTCGGTACGCTGCTCGCGTTGATCCTGTTCAACCAGCAGTTGTCACCGCTCGGCTGGCTGGGGCTCACGATGGTCGTGGGCGGCGTGGCCACGGGGTATCTCCAGGAAGCAAAGCCCACCGAATAGGAGGACGTACCAGCGATGCTCGCCCTCGCGCTCGTGCTGGCCGCGCTGCAGCAGCCGGCCGTCGGCCCGACCACCCTGCCGCCCCAGGTGGGCGACACATCGCCGTTCCGGCGGCTCGCACTCCCGGCGCCCACGCTGATCCGCGAAGGCTCCGGTGCCCCGGGGCCCCGCTACTGGCAGCAGCGCGCCGATTACACCATCCGGGCGACGCTCGACACGGCCACCCACACCATCGCGGGCGCGGAGACGATCCGCTACACGAATAACTCCCCCGACACCCTGCGCTATCTCTGGCTCCAGCTCGACCAGAACATCTACAGGGCGTCGAGCCGCGGGGCGTTTCTCAATCCGACCGACGCACGCTTCGCGGGCCGCGGCTTCGAGGGAGGATATACGATCGATTACCTCCGGGCTGTGCGACGCATCGGGCGGGCGGCGGGACGGATCCCGCTCGCCACGACGCTGAACGGCACCATGCTGCGCGCCGATCTCGACCGGCCGCTGGCGCCTGGCGGGCAGGCGGAGCTCGAGCTGGCGTATCGCTTCGAAGTACCGGAGCACGGATCCGACCGCATGGGACGGGAGCAGTTCGCCGGCGGCTGGCTGTACGAGATCGCCCAGTGGTACCCCCGCATGGCCGTGTACGACGACGTGCGCGGCTGGAACACGGAGCAGTACCTCGGCCAGGGCGAGTTCTACCTCGAGTACGGTGACTTCGACGTCGCCATCACCGTGCCGCGCGGCTTTCTCGTGGCCGCGACCGGTACACTCGAGAACCCCGTGGAGGTGCTCACGGCAGCCGAGCGCGCCCGCCTCGCCCGGGCGATCCGGTCGGATACGACGGTCGCCATCGTCGCGAAAGCCGAGGTGGGACAGGCGTCCACCCGCCCCGCCGGGACGAGCCCCACGCTGACGTGGCACTTCAGCGCAAAGCACGTGCGCGACGTCGCCTGGGCCGCGGCCGCGAACTTCATCTGGGACGTGAGCGGCTACGACGGCGTCCTGATTCAATCGTTCTATCCGCCGGAGGCCAACCCCGACTGGGCGCGCTCCACCGAGTACGCCCGCCACTCGATCAAGCACTATTCCGAGAAGTGGCTCCACTACCCCTACCCGACGGCGATCAACGTGGCGGGGCCGGTGGGCGGTATGGAGTACCCGATGATCGTGTTCTGCGGCCAGCGCGCGGGCGAGCGCGGCCTGTTCGGCGTGACCACCCACGAGCTGGGCCACGAATGGTTCCCGATGGTCGTGGGGTCGAACGAGCGACTGTACGCCTGGATGGACGAGGGGTTCAACACGTTCATCAACATCTACTCGGGCCGGGCGTTCTATCACGACGCCACGCCACAGGGACGCGGCGCGGGGGCCCAGTGGGCGCAGTTCGCCGCGAGCGGCCAGGACGAGCCGCCGCTACTCGCCGCCGACCGCGTGAGCCCGCGCCTGCTGGGCCAGATCGAGTACAACAAGCCCGCGACTGGACTGTATCTCTTGCGCCAGCACATTCTCGCCGACACGGCCCGCTTCGACGCCGCGTTCCGCGAGTACATCCGGCGCTGGGCCTACAAACACCCCACGCCGGCGGATTTCTTCCGCTCCATGGAAGACGGGTTGGGCGAGGACCTCTCGTGGTTCTGGCGTGGCTGGTTCTACCGCAGCGACGTCGTGGATCAGGCCGTGGATTCGGTGCGCATGCGCAGCGATTCGACCGGCACCACCGCGGCCGTGTTCCTGTCGAGCCCGGGCGCGCTGCCGATGCCGGTGGACCTGCGGCTGAGCTACGCCAACGGCACGGCGGACGACGTCCGGCTGCCGGTGGAGATCTGGTTCCAGGGCAACTACTACGTCTACGAGCGCAAGGTCACCGCGGAGGTGGTGAAGGTGGAGATCGATCCCGGGCAGAATTTTCCGGACGTGCGGCGGAGCAACAATGTCTGGCAAAAAGGCACAGCGACTCAGTAGTCAGCCGTCTTCCCGGCACTGTTCATCCGTGAACCGCTTGCACCTTGGCGTCTGTCAACTCTCCTAGGGACTGTCCACTCGCCTCCTGGCAACCAATTCATACGCGACCAGGAACACGCCCCCCCACAGGAGTCCTGGTAGATCACGCAGATCCCGCCCATACTGCATCCACAGCCAGCGCGCGATGACGTAGCACCACAGGCCCCCGCCGAACCAGCCGGCGACGCGCACCAGCGGGCCGACGCCCTCGCGGATTCCTGGGAGGGCCAGCAGCAGCTTGTCGACATAGTAGCCGAGGAACGTGAAACAAAACGCCAACGTGAACGTGTCGACGAAGTCCGAGCCAACCGACCCGTGGCGCGGCAGGAACACCAGGAACACGACGCCCAGCACACCGGCCACGAGCGTGGTGCGGGTCAGGGTCTTGATGAAGGGCTCGCCCATCAGCGGACTCCCGTCAGCGCTTGCGGCCGGAGGTACTGGTCGAGCCAGTCGAGCACCGTGCTCCACCACAGGCGGCGGTTGCGGGGCTTGAGCACCCAGTGTCCCTCGTCGGGAAAGTACAAGAACTTGGCCGGCACGCCCAGCACTTTGGCCGCCGTGAACGCCTGGTAGCCCTCCGACAGGTCCACGCGGTAATCGAGCTGGGAGTGCACGATCAGGATCGGCGTCTTCCAGTTGCGCGCAAAGTTCAAGGGCGACCACTTCTCGTACAGCGCCCGGCTGGCGTACGGGGGGCCGCCGAACTCCCAGTCCACGAACCACAACTCCTCGGTGCTCCCCGCCATGCTCGCCGGGTTGAACACGCCGTCGTGCGCGACGAAGGCCTTGAAGCGGTTGGTGTGGCCGGCCATCCAGTACACCATGTAGCCGCCGTAGGAAGCCCCGGCTGCCGCCATGCGCGTCGAGTCCACGTACGGCAGCCGGGCCGCGATGTCGAGCCCTTTCATCAGGTCTTCGTAGGGATAGTCGCCCCAGTGCTGCGACACGGCGTCGGCGAACTTCTGTCCATAGCCGGTCGAGCCGTGGCGATTCACGGCCACGACGACGTAGCCCCGCGCGGCGAACATCTGGTAGTTCCAGCGCGCGTGCCACACGTCGAGCCAGGCCGTCTGCGGGCCGCCGTGCAGCAGGTAGACGAGCGGGTATTTCTTGGACGCTACAAACCCCGGGGGCTTGAGGATCCAGCCGTACACCGAGTCGCCCAGCGCGCCGGGGAAGCCGAATTGCTCGAGCGGCGCCAGCGCGAGCCCGGCGACGGCGGCGTCGCTGTGGTGCGACAACTGGCGGCCCCCGACCCACAGCTCCGCGGGATGCGTCGCGGTCTGATGGAGGTAGGCGAGCGTCTTGCCATCGGGAGCGATGCTGACGCTCGTGTTCACGCCCGCCGACCCGATGACCAGGGAGCGCTGCCAGGACGGCACGTCGATCCGATACACGTTCTCGCGCCCGCGCTCCTCCACCACCGCATAGATGCAGTTCGAGTCGGGGCACCAGGCATAGGACCCCACCGAAAGCGTCCAGCCCGCCGTGGCCTCGACCGTCCGCCCCTCCGCCCGTCCGCCCGTCCGCCCCACCAGCATCAACCGCTCTCGATCGGCCTCGAACCCGGGGCGCTCCATCGAGAGATACGCGAGCCAGTGTCCGTCGGGAGAGTAGCTGGGCGTATTGTCGGCTCCGCGGCCCGCGGTGAGCGCGTGCATCCCGGAGCCGTCGGCGCGCATGACATACACGTCGACGTTCGTGTTGTCCGCCACGCTCGAGTCGCCGTGCAGTGCCACCGCGATCTCCTTACCGTCCGGCGCGACCGCCACGTCGCCGTCGCCGCTCGTGGCGATCGTGGGCACATCGTGATCCACCGGCGTGAGATCACGGGCCGCGCCGTCGACGACGGTGACGAGGAACAGATGTTGCCGTTTCCCGGCGCGCCAGTCGTCCCAGTGGCGCCACATCAGCTCCGTCCAGATGCGGGCCTCGGTGGGGTAGTCCCCGTTGCGGCGGTCGATCTCCTGGTCCGCGGGCCACTTGATGTCGCTCGTGACCAGTACGCCCGTCCCGTCGGGCAGCCACACCGGGTCGGACACGCCGTCGGCGAGGCTCGAGACGCGGCGCGCCTCGCCCCCGGTCCCTCCCACCGGTAACAGCCACAGCTGCGGCCCGCTCTCCCGCGTCGAGACGAAGGCCAGGGTGCGCCCGTCGGGCGACCAGCGGGGCTGGCGGTCCGAGCCAGGGCCCGCAGTGAGCTGGCGCGTCGTGCCGCCCCCCACGTCGGCCAGCCAGATGCGGGTGGTACCGCGGTTCTCCTTGAGCGAGTACTGGGTCAGGGTGTAGGCGACCCACTTGCCGTCGGGCGAGAGCTGCGGATCGCCGACCACGGGCAGGGCCAGGAAGTCGTCGACCGTGAGGGCGCGCTGCTGCGATGAGAGAACGGGAAACGGGAAAGGGGAAAGGGGAAACGTCAAGCATCCAAGCAGGACCAAGAGCCGCTTCGTCATATGCCCCCTGTGCGTCTGGGCGTCTACGCGTCTGTGCAATCTAGTAGTCTGGGTGTGTCAGGATCGCCTTCACCAGGTCGTCGAACACCTTGGAGTCCGGGGTCACGGCCCCGCTCGCGTCCGTATGGACATTCCAGGCGCACAGCTCGTTCAAGGCCGTGGCCTCCTCGTACGTGAGGTGCAGCCGGTAGCCGTCCCCCGCCCGGTTGGCGCCGTCGAGCACCTTTTTCAGGACGTCGGGCAGGTGCCGGGCCCCGCGCACGGCGTCGTACTGCGCGCGGCTGACGATGAGATCCATGAGTCCTTGCCAACGAGCGGGTCGGGGGCGAAATCTCCTGCCGTCGCCCCGTCACCGCAAGGAAGGTCGATGCCCCGCACGGAGTTCATCGCCACCGGCTTCTACGTCCCCGAGCGGGTCGTCTCGAACGACGATCTCGCCCGCACGATGGAGACGTCCGACGAGTGGATCGCGCAGCGCTCGGGGATCCGGACCCGCCACTGGGTGTCCGAGGGCGAGACCGGGGTCTCACTCGCGCGCGAGGCGACGTGCCGCGCGCTCGAGCGCGCGGGTATGCAGCCCGCCGACCTGGACTGCATCGTCTACTGCACCTGCACGCCGGACCACTTCGAGCCCGGCAACGGCGTCTTTCTCGCGCGCGAGCTGGGCCTGTCGGACGTGCCGGCCATCGACGTGCGCAACCAGTGCTCGGGGTTCGTGTACGGGCTGTCGGTGGCCGACGCCTGGATCCGCACCGGCCAGTACCGCCGCGTGCTGCTGGTGGGCGCGGAGGTGCATTCGCGCGGGCTCGACAAGACGACGGCCGGGCGCGACACGGCGGTGCTGTTCGGCGACGGCGCCGGCGTCGCGATCCTCGGCCCCACCGACGACCCGGGACGCGGTGTGCTCACGACGCACCTGTACGCCGACGGCCGGCACGCCGAGAAGCTGTGGGTGGACGCTCCCGGACTGGCGCACGACCCGTTCATCAGCGAAGCGCTGATCCGCGAGGGCAAGCACCGCGCCGTGATGGACGGGCGCGAGGTCTTCAAGTACGCGTCCATCCTGATGCCGCAGTCGGTCAAGGCCGCGCTCATGGCGAACGGCCTGACGCCCGCCGACGTGAAGCTGCTGGTGCCACACCAGGCGAACCTGCGGATCATCGAGATGGTGCAGAAGGCGGCCGGCCTGCGGGACGATCAGGTGTACGTGAACATCCAGAAGTACGGCAACACGACCGCCGCGTCGATCCCGATCGCGCTGCACGAAGCCCTGGACGAGGGGCGGCTCGCGCGGGGTGACCTGCTCGTGCTCACGGCGTTCGGCTCGGGCTTTACGTGGGCGAGCGCGGCGATCCGGTGGTGACTACTTGATCTCCTGCCCCCACGGGTCGCGGTAGACGATCGGCCCCTCGTTCAAGGCCCGGATCCCCGCCTCGATTTGCGCCTTGTCCCCCACCACCACGATGTCGAAATGGTCCGGATCGATGTACTGCCGGGCGACACGCTGCACGTCGGCTGCCGTGACGGCGGCGATCCGCCCGATGTAGCGGTCGTAGTAGTCGAGCGGCAGGCCGTAGCCGAGCACGTCGCGGAACCGCGCAGCGGCCCCGCCCGTCGTCTCGAAGTCTCCCGGCAGCCCGAGCGTGACGTACGCTTTGGCCTTGGCGAGCTCTCCGTCGGGGACCGGCTCTTCGCGGATGCGACGCAGCTCCTTCAGGAACTCGACCAGCGAGCTGTCGGTCTTGGCGGTCACGACCGATGCGAGCGCGACGAACGCGCCTGCCAGCCGCCGCGCCGCGAACTGCGAGAACGCGCCGTAGGTATACCCGTGCGTCTCGCGCAGATTTTGGTTCAAGCGCGAGGTGAACGCACCGCCCAGAATCGTGTTGAGCACTTCCAGCGCGTACCAGTCGGGCGTGGAGCGCGCCGGTCCGATGTGGCCGATCCGGATGACCGACTGCGCCGCACCGGGTTTGTCGATCAGATAGACGGCCCGCGTCGCGGGGGCCGGCGCGGTTCCACCCGCGAGCCCGGGCACGTCGCCCTGCTGCCACGCGCCGAACCGTGCCGCCACGAGCCCGCGCGCCTCGGCCAGCGTGATGTCGCCGACCATGAGGATGCGCGCGTCGTTCGGCCGGTAGTAGGAACGATAGAATCCCGCCACGCGATCGCGCGTCAGCGCGGTGGTGGCGCCGTCGGTGCCGTTCAGCGGATGCCCGTACGGATGACCCGGCCCGTACACGATCGCCGGGAACGCCACGTTGGCCACGGCGACGGGCTCGTCACGCTGCTGCACCAGCTGCGCACTCCGGAGCTCGCGCTGGCGGGCCACCTCCGAGTCGGAAAAGCTGGGCCGCAGCACCACGTCGGCGAGCAGGTCGAGCGCCGCCTCGAGCCGCCGCCGCGGCACGTGCAGCGAGGCTACGGCGCCGTCCAGCGTGGCCGTCGTGTTGAGCTGCGCTCCGAGGAACGCCGCCTCGTCCGCCACGTCGAGCGCGCCGCGCGTGCCCGCCCCCTGCTGCAGCATCAGCGCGGTGAAGGTCGCGAGCCCCGGCAGGTCCGCCGGATCGCGCGCCGCCCCGGCGTCCACCAGCACCTGGACGTCCACCACCGGCACCTTGTGCATCTCCACCACAGCGAGCGTCAGGCCGTTGGGGAGCGTCGCCGTCTGGATCGCGGGCAGTCTCAGCGCGGGAGGTGGTGCCAGTACCGGAGGCTTGCTTCGGTCCACGACTTGGGCGGTCAGGCGGTCGGGCGGTCGGGCGGTCAGCAAGCCCATGGTGACCGAGAGCGCCAGCGCGTGGCGACCCACACGGACAGCCCGTCCGCCTGTCCGCCCGTCCGCCGCCGTCATGGTTTCACCCCCAGCTCCGCCTTCCCCTGCGGCACCACGCTCAGCACCACGCGGTGCGCGCCCGTGAGATAGGTCTTGACGGCGCGCTGCACTGCCGCGGGCCGCACGCGACCGTAGCGGTCGAGGTCCTTCTGAAAGTAGTCCGGCGTGCCCACGAAGTAGTTGTAGAAGTTCAGCTGGTCCGCCTTGCCCCCGAAGCCGCCCACCCGCTCCATGCGGGACAGGAACTCCGCTTCGAACGTGTTGCGCGCCTGCTCGACCTCGCGCGCCGTGGGGCCCTGGTCCGCCAGCTTGTGCAGCTCCTCGTCGATCACCCGCTGCAGCTCGCCGAGCTCGTGGCCCGGGCGGGCGGTGGCGAAGATCTCGAACTTGCCGTCGATGCGAGTGCCGTCCTGAAACGCCACGACGTCCGTGGCGATCTGCATGTCGTATACCAGGCGCCGGTACAAGCGCGACGAGCGGCCGCCGGCGAGCACGTTCGCGACCACGTCGAGCGTCGCGTCGTCGTCCGCGAACGCCTTGACCGTGTGCCATGTGTCGTACACACGCGGTAGCTGCACCTTGTCCTCGAGCACCGCGGGGACGTCCGCGCTGAGGTGAACAGGAGGTGGCGGCGTGCGGGTCACGGCGGGGCCGCGCGGGATATCCCCGAAGTACCGCTGCACCAGCGCGCGGGCGTCGGCCGGCGAGATGTCCCCCGCGATGGCGATGGTCGCGTTGTTGGGCGTGTAGAAGGTCTGGAAGAAGCGGCGCACATCTTCCAGTGTGGCCGCCTGCAGATCGTGCATCGACCCGATCACCGGCCAATGGTACGGATGATTCGGCGGATACAGCCGGTCGACAATATTCTCCTGGGCGAGCCCGTAGGGACGGTTCTCATAGCTCTGCCGCCGCTCGTTCTGAACCACGCCCCGCTGGATGGCGACCTTGTCCGCGGTGATCTCGGGCAGCAGGAACCCGAGGCGGTCCGCGTCGAGGTACAGCATGAGGGGCAGGGCGTTGGCCGGGCCGTCTTCGTAGTAGTTGGTGCGGTCCTCCGTGGTCGAGCCATTGTTGTCGGCGCCCGCCGCCTCGAGCAGCCGGTCGAATTCGCCGGTCGGCACGTGCTCCGAGCCCATGAACATGATGTGCTCGAACAGATGGGCGAACCCGGTGCGGCCGGCCCGCTCGTCCGACGAGCCGACGTGGTACCAGGTGTTCACCGCCACCACCGGCACGGAGTGGTCCTCGTGCAGCAGCACCTGCAGCCCGTTGGGGAGCGTGAACGTCGTGTAGGGGACCCGGAGGGTCTGGGCGGACAGGCCGGCGGTCCCGGCCAGGAGACCGAGCACCGCGACGGCTGCACAAGATATGCGGAGCATCATCACTCCTCTGATTGCCGATTCACCAAGACGGTTGCACGTCCGGAGATTTGCGCCGGAAACTCCCCCGTCGCAAGTTGCGTAGGGCGCCCACCGGGAGACACGACATGATCGGCTTGCTGATCGGAGTGGCGGCGTTGGGTGGGGGGTTCGTGGGCGCGCGGAACTTCGTGCGCCGCCGTCTGCGCTTCGTTGCTGCCGTGCGGCGCCCGGCGGCGCCGCTGCTGGCCGGACTGGCGGCCACGGCCGTGGCCCTGCCTGTCGCCGCGCTCCCGATCGTCACCATCGGTACCGCGGTCGCCTTCGGTGTCGGGGTAGCGAGCGGCGTGGTGAGCGGGCGCCGCGAGCCCGGCGCCTAGACGACCTTCAATCCCGCCTCGGACGCGGTCGCCTCCGGTCGGCCGGCCACGGCCCGCAACGCCCGCACCGCGTCCTTCGCGAACGTCTTGCCCGCGCCCTTCTCCACTTCCTCGAGCGCGCTCCATTTGGGAAACGCCGGACGCACCGGCGTCGCCATCTGCAGCGTCTCGAACGCGTCCGCCACCGCGAGGATCTTCACGGTGGTCGGGAGCGGCAGCGCTTCGATGTCCCAGTCCTCACCGACGATCTCGTAGTAGTGGCCGTATTCCCCGATGATCTCGGCGGCGCCGCGCATGGCGCGCGCCACCGTCACCGACGGATCCGTCACCGAGCGTGACAGGAGGCGCAGCAGCCGCTGATCGCGCGTGCCCACCTCGTGCAGCAACGCCGCCACGCGCAGGTTCTCCACGTCGTCCTCGGGGAGGTTCAATTCGCGCCCGATCGCAGCCGCGACGTCCGCCACCCGGTTCGAGTGCCCCTGCTGGTTACGCTCGGCGGATTCGATGTGGTAGGTCAGCAGCTCGAGCGTCGCCAGGTACGCGTTTTTCACCTCGGCCAGGCGGGCCTGCCGCTGTTCCGCGAGCCCACCGACGACGTACCCCGTCAGGATGAGGAAGCCCGCCCACGGCGCGAGCGCGAGCAGCGCGTCGCCGTACAAGCCCGGGAGCATGTCGAGGCCCTGCACGTCCTGCCAGTAGAACACGAGACCGACGACGAATACCCCGGCCATCACGGCGAAGCGCCGGCCGCCGTAGAAGCCGGCGAGAATCATGGGGAGGTAATAGAAGCTGAGAAACGCGAACTTCTGGTCCACGAGGTTGTGAATCGCCACCATGGCGAGCACGAGCAGCAGCACGAACGTCTGCTCGAAGTAGCGGAAGAAGAGCAGCTTCGCGCGCTCCAGCGGACGCGGTTGAGCCACGAGCGACCTCGCTGTTGTGCGGTGTGCAGGGGACGCGAACCCAAAGTGAGGGAACGGCCGCGTCGACGCAATAGGGCGGCGTCGCTACGAAACCTCTCCCGCCTCCCCGCTCCCCGTTTCGTCGGCCGACCGCGCCTGCTCGTACCCCACGCATTCCAGCACCGGGAGCGGCGGATAGCGCGGGAAGCCCGGATCAGTGTCGGCCCGGCCGCACCGGAAGAAGGTGGAGCCGCGCCGATTGGTGACCGTGCGCACCCACCGGCAGGAGAGACAGAGACCGACAGCGGGTGTCACACATGCACCTGTACCGGCTCCCGCAGCCTGCGCCGCAACACCGGGTGCGTCGCCCACACGTACCACCCCATCGCGCACACCGCCAGCACGTTCGCCGCGACTACGGTCCAGACGCCGAGAGCTCCCAGCACCCACTGGGCCCCGAGCGCCATCACGGACACGACCACGGCCTCCAGGACGATCCCGGCCATCGCGGCGAGGAGGATGAGAGCGGGGGTCCGCTCGACCTGCTCCGCGATCGCGACGAACACAATGCCGGCGACCGCGAACGCCGCCACGTGCACCGCGGTGTAGGCCACCACGATGCCGATGTTGGCCTGTACCGCCGCGACATTGGACGCGCCGACCAGCAGTGCCGCGCCCAGCGCCGCCGGCGTGCGGAACGGCTGCCCCGCGGCGACGTCGAGCCCGAAGAACCAGAGCGCGACCACGCCGGCCCCGACCAGCCCGGTCACGAGACCCTGCGTGAGCAGCGGGTGGCCCTTGAGCGCACCCAGCCCGAACGGATGCTCGTCCCGCGCGGCGCGGTGCAGGTATGCCATGAGGACGAAACCCGAGAGCACGTTGGCGACGACCACATGCGGCCACGGCACCACCGCGACGCGGGAGGCGCCGCTGAGCGACAACCCCGCGTAGAACACCAACTCTTGTGCGACCAGGCCGAACATCACGCCCAGCAGCAGGCGCGGGGGCGTTCTCAGCGCCGTGAGCGCGGCCGCCATGGCGACGCCGAGCAGCGCGAACACGGCGAAGTGGATCAATGAGTACGCTCCGACCAGGCGTACCGTCGGCGGACCGACTTCTTGTCCAGCCAACGTAGCCGCGAGGGCGGCGGGCGTGTGAAAGGGTCGACCGGCGACGGAGTCCACCACGAGGAACCACAGCGCGACCACCAGCCCCGCGAGGAGCCCGCCGACGACGCCATCGGCGATCAGGTGGTGGATGGACCGCTTCATGAGGGTATCCTCCTCCTGGGTGCCTTGAGGCAATATCGCGCGCGGGCGGGCCGGCGCAACCGCCCATGGTGGCCCCTCGTTTACATACGCTCCTTTTACTCGTTGGGAGCCGGACGCGCGCGACGGATGCCGCTCAGCCGGATCCCAGCAACGAGCTGGAGCAGGCTCTGCGTGTCGATGGTCGCGTACGCGGCCGCCCAGTCGTAGTCACCGGCTCCATCAAAGTCGGTATACCACGGGTAGGCAGCGTCCCAGCCAAATGCTGTCGAGGTCTGGAAGTCCGCGTCATCTTCATCGCGCGTGCACAGACCGGAGGGAAGCTCCGTCGCGCCGTGATTCCCAGTCCATGTGTTCGCCGTGCCAGCGGTGCCTGCCCCAACGGAGTTGTCGTGGCAGTCGTGCGTGACATTATCCCTGAGATGGTTATCGTGGATGGTGTTATCGGCGGATGACGCATTCACCCGGATTCCATCTGTCATGTCCAGGCCAGCTGTCCCGTTATTCCTCACTCTGTTGTTTCCGACGGTGTTGTTATCGCCGTCATCGAGAAGGATGCCACTATCCTCGTTGCCCTCGACCGAGTTGTCATCGAGTGTGTTTTGTTGAGACCCGTCGTAGACACCGATCCCGGGGCCCCTATTTTGATCCGTCTTGTTGTGCGCGACCTGGTTACCGGTCCCACCATCCACGACTACCCCGTCGAAGGTGCTGGCTCTCGCGCGGTTGTACGGGGCCGACGACCCTGTAGCCGCGTCGAACATGTATATGCCGACGTCATTGGCGCTGACGGTGTTGTGTTCGACCACCACCGTGCCGGATCCAAATAGGAGGATTCCGGTCGCGGCGAAAGTCTGAGGCGTGTAGACGTTCCCTGAAACGAAATTGTGCCTGATCTCCGCGGTCGCGCCTCCACTCGCTTGCATCCCGTTCTGAGCAATCACGGCCGTCGGCCCGACGCCCAGGATTCGGTTGTTGACGATCTCCGCGTGGGACCCGGCGTTGCTGACAGTGGGTCCGTTCTTCTGGTAGCGGTCGATGACGTTACCCATGATCCTGGCAGACCCCGTCGTTAGTTCAGCCAGCCTCCCCACGAGGATCGCAACGCCGTTTTGACAACCACTGAAGGGGTCGTCCCTGATTTCCGTGATGTGGTTTCCCAGGATGTCGGCTGAGCCACCGTTGTCCACGCGTACGCCGTACTCGAGAGCGTCGCAAGGTGATCCACCGGGCCCCGTAACGGTAAACGCCAGAATCGTCGCGTTCTGAGCCCCGCTGACCCGCACTATCGCTTTTGGGGGGAGCATAACAGGTGGCGCTTTGATCACAGCTTCCCACTGCTTGGTGGACCGTAGCCGCAGGTTGTCTTTTCCCGCGGGAATAGTCACCTGCTCGGTATAGGTGCCAGGACAAACATTGATTCGGTCACCCGACGACGCGTCAGTGACGGCATCCTGGATAGTCTGATAGCCCGGATTGTCGCAGCTCGTACCAGGGGGACTGTACGGGAAGCCATTTGGATCGACCGCGTTCACCCAACGCGTGGTCGGGTCACTGGACAACAGGACCGCGTGGACGAGAGATCTTGCCCCCGTCGGCGTGTCTGTCCGCTCGCAGGCGACTCCAAGATATGCGATGGTGGAGAAGATGAGGACCGCAGGAATCCGTTTGAGCGTTTGCATGAGCCCTCACGATCGTCCAAGGTGACGCCTTCACCCACGAGTCGTTCTCAGGCAACCCTAGTGAATCTGGATGTTGCCTCCGATCAAGGTGCTGGGCCCGTTCGAATAGGACGGGATGGTAGTGATGCCGAACTTGTCCATGGTGCCGGGCTCGTCGCAGTCGTCGACTTTCACCGTGAGCGGCTCAGTGGACGTACCTGTTGAGGTGGTTACCGTTGCCATGCCCGTGAACTCGGCGTGCGTATTCGGACCGCAGGTGCCGGTGCTGATGACCAGCCGGTCGAAGGAGATGGCCTTTATCCGGACGCCAGCGCCCTTGTCGTTGTACTCGAGGTTCCCCGTTGGCGTCCCACTCTCCTCCGCCTGCTGAATCACGAAGCCAAAGCTGGCCTGCGAGTTGGGGTCAGCCAAACTCGGAACGAGGGCGGGCACAGACAAGAGCACACCGTCGACCGCGAAGACCGGATCGCCTTCGATCTGACCACCGCCGGTCACCTTTCCCGGAGTAGAGGCTAGGCCACCGATGCAGGCGCCGTTTGGGGCGGGCGCGCTGAGCCACGGCGTGAAGGTGACCCGCAGGGTGACCTGCGCTCCCAGGCCTGGGCCAACCGGGCCAGGACCGTTCGGGTCACCCCACCAGTTGCAGGTGCCATCGACGGCTCCCGTAGTGATGTGCGGGTCGACCGCGATGCCGTAGTCGGCGATGGTGACGTCGAGGTTGTTTTGGTTAACGTGTCCCGTAGAGTAGGACGGATCGGTCACTTCGAACCAGACGCCGACTGCAGTAGCAAAGCCCATGACGGGTGGGGATACGAGGTTACTGATGGTGTTACCAGTGACGAGAACGCCGGGCGTATTGGCTTCCAAGCCGATCGCGTGTACCCAGCCGTTAAAACCCGGTGCGAGTAGTGACACGCCGACCAAGTTGGTGATGCTGTTGTCGCGTATCACGAGGCCTGAGTTCAGGGTCGCGCCATTCCCATTGTTGATCGAGACGCCGTAGGCTCCTCGGGTACCGCTGGTGATGTTCTCGATCGAATTCCCTTGAACCAAAACGTTCTCACTCGGATTCGTCGAGCTGGCATCGCCGATGTGCACGCCTTTGGCGGATCTGGCGCTCTGAACGTTCCTCAGGTCGTTGCCGAGGATCCGTACATTGTCAGGTCCGTTCTCGAGATAAACGGCCTGGGCGGAGCCGTTGCCCGACACATCCGCAGTGGTAACACCATCGATGATGTTGTTGGCGATCACAGCACCAGTACCGGCCGTCTTCACATCGATCCCTGTGGCAGCTCCCGTCGTAATGGGGTTTTTCAGTGAAAAGCCGTCGACGGTGACACTCGCTGCGTTGATCGCGATGACGGGGTTGCCGCCGAAGGGATTCGCTCCGGTCACCGTTGATTCAAGAGGGCCACCGGACACACGTCCCGCGACCGGCATTCCTGCCTGGGCGCCGTTAAGCGTAAGAGTCCTGGGAATCGATACGTTCTCGGCGTATGCGCCCGGAGCCACATCGATCGTAGAGCAACCGGGATCGTTAACTGCAGCCTGAATCGTTCCATAATCCGCTGGAACGTTGCACGTTGGGCCTCCCACCGCCGCCAGCGGACGGGGCGCTGCCCCCGTCGGCGTGTCTGTCCGCTCGCAGGCGACCCCCAGCCACGCGATCGCGGGGAAGGTCAGGACTGCGGCAACCCTTCGGACTGTTCGCATCGGCGTCCTCCTTGAGCAGGTGGGGCTGCGCGTCTGCGCCTATCACGAGTCGGTCTAGTTGCCAGGTCCCTTCCCGACCAATGTCCCGTTGACGTCGATGTTGTCGAGGACGGCCAGACCAAAGAAATCCGGGCCGGTATCGGTGCCTTCATCGAAAATGATGGTGATCGACTTGATTACGTTCCCGGGGAGAATGGGTGGGAACGCCGCCGCAAGTTCGGCAGCGTTCCAGCGAAGTCGCACCCACGCAGCGCTCGCCGAGGCGACCATCGCCGGCGGAGAGTTACATCCGACGAAGTGGTTGTTCCCGTCGTCCGTTACGACGTTGAAGCGTGGCGCTCCAGCGCCGCAGTGGGAGCCGGCAAGGTTGACAGCCGCGAGTCCCTTGCGGATGTCGTAACCTAGCTCGGTAAGTGTGATCCCCTTCACGCCGTTCAACACGGCGCCGGCGGAAGCGAAGTTCTCTATGCTAGGTCCCGTTTTGACGAGGAGGAGCCCTTCTTGCTTCTTGTCGTTGGGACCACCGGTAGGACAGGCAGCATCGTTGACCGGAGTGGACGCACCAAAAAAATCAACCGCTGTCGCGCCCAACGGGCACCCCGTACCCCTGAGCCAGAACGCCCTGACGAGACTCGAGTGGTTAGGATCGAATTCGAAGGGCACTACGGTTATCGGGTCGTCGTCGGGGTCGTCCGGTTGGACCAGTGAGGTCGCCGCGTCAAAAACGAGTAGGTCGATCCCAAGCAGCGCCCGGGCGACCCAGTCGGGGGGGGTTGGAGCTGGCGTGCCGACCAGCTCGGCTTGGGGCCCTACGGCTGAACGCGGAGCGGCGGGCGCCGACCGGTCGCAGCCGGCTCCCAAATAGGCGATGAGAGGACAAAACAGGACCGCAGCGGCTCTTCGAATCGTTTGCATCGTCTCCTCCCGACAAGGGGCACGGTGGTGGGGGAAAGGCGCGTGTCTCGCGTGTCTCTCGTCTTCCGGGAGGCGGGCGTGGCGCAATCGCAACGGCAGCCATTGTTCGAGGTGTCCTGAAGCGTGGTGATGTTGCTCACGCGCGGCATGCAAACTAGGTGCCGCGCGCGCGCTACGGACTACGTTCGCGTATTCCGGATGGTGGAAGACTGTCGGGCAGGCGTTGTGTGCTGCGACTGCGCCACGAGAGTGAGTGCGTTGCGGGATGTTACGTGGTGCGCAGGCGCAGCAGACTATCTTCTTGCCGCCACTTGCTCGGTGGCCCGAAGCACCCGTAGCACGTTGAGCCCTGCGACCTTCTTCACGTCCTGCTCACTCCAGCCGCGCCGCAGCAGCTCGGCGATGAGATCGGAAAACTTCGACACGTCCTCGAGCCCGACAGGGACCTCGGTGATGCCGTCGAAGTCGGACCCGAGTCCCACATGATCCACGCCCGCGACGGCCCGGATGTGCTCGATGTGATCGGCCACTTGCGCCAGCGTCGCTTTCGGCGTGCGTGCCGCCCACACCTTGGTCGACTCCGCAACGCTCGTCGCCTCCACGCCGGCGGCGCGTAACGCCCGCGCGCGAGCCTCCATACTGTCCTCATACACCCGCACCGCCTCGGACACGAAGCCGGGGTTGAAATTCACCATGACGATGCCGCCGTTCGCGGGTACGAGCTTGAGAATCGAATCCGGGACGTCGCGCGCATGGCCGGTCAGCGCGCGGGCCGACGAGTGGGAAAACATCACGGGGGCGCGCGTCGCATGGAGCGCGTCCGACATCGTGGCGTCGTTCACGTGGGAGAGGTCCACCACGATCCCGAGCCGATTCATCTCGTGCACCACGTCCCGCCCGAACGCCGAGAGACCGCGGCGCGCGGTGTCGGTGGAGGCCGTCGCCCAGGACAGGCTGCGCCAGTGGGTGAGGGTGATGTAGCGCACGCCCAGCGCCGCGAACATGCGCAGCGCGCCGAGCGAATTCTCGATGGCGTGGCCACCTTCGATGCCGATCAGGCAGGAGATCTTCCCCGCTGTGAAGTTTCGCTCGACGTCCGCGGCCCGATACGCCATCGCGACGTCGCGCGGATACTTGGCACACAGCCGCTTGATCAGGTCGATCTGCTCGAGCGCGTACACCGCCGGATGGGGCCCGGAGTCCATGGTCGTAACGGGCACGTACGCCGCCCAGAACTGCGCTCCCACGCCGCCCGCGCGCAGCTTCGGGATGTCGGTCATGAGCTTCGGCTGCAGCACGGCGAAGTCCACGGAGTCGAGCCCGCCACGGGCGCGAATGGCGTCGGGGATGTCGTTGTGGCCGTCGATCAGCGGGACCGTCTTGAGGAGGCGCAGCGCCTGGGCGCGGTAATCTTGGGCGGACAGGCGGACAGGCGGACGGGCGGACAGCAGGAGCAAGGCGAGGATCAGACGCTGTGTCATTTGCTTTCGCGGCTCAATGGGAGGCGGAAAGCTGGCGCCGCACCACGCGGTTATCAAGATTACGTTTCGGATCCATGCCCACTCCTGAAGCCAAGGCAAAGATCACGCTCGACGTGAACGGCGAGCCCGTCGAGGTGGCCTTCGCGCCGCACAAGACCCTGCTCGAGGTGCTGCGCGAGGACCTGGGCCTCACGGGCACGAAGCACGGCTGCGAGCTGGGTGAGTGCGGCACCTGCACCGTGCTGGTGGACGGCACGCCGGTGCTCTCTTGTCTGGTCTTGGGCCTCGCCTGCGCGGGACGGCGCGTCAAGACGGTCGAGGGGTTGGCCGCCGGCGGCAAGCTGCACCCGCTGCAGGACGCGTTCGCTGAGCTGGGCGCGGCGCAGTGCGGCTATTGCACCCCCGCGTTCCTGCTCGCCGCCGAGGCCCTGCTCGCCGAAAACCCCCGCCCCACCCGGGACGACATCAGGCAGGCGCTGGCGGGCAACCTGTGCCGCTGCACCGGCTACATCAAGATCTACGAAGCCGTCGAGTTGGCGGCCGCTCGCATGCGCGGCGAACCAGCGACGCCACAACCGGAGACGTTGTATGGCGTCCGGTAAGAGACGGACCGCCCGACCGCCTGACCGCCCGACCGCCGCTTTTGCCGTCGTCGGCAAGGCACTCCGCAAGGTCGACGCTACGGCCAAGGTGACGGGCGCCACGAAGTTCGCGGACGACCTGTTCCTGCCCCGGATGCTGTACGCGAAACTGCTGCGCAGCCCGCATCCCCACGCCCGCATCGTGTCGATCGACGCGTCGCAAGCGGCCGCGCTCCCGGGCGTGAAGGCGGTGCTCACCGGCAAGGACCTCCCCATCCCGTTTGGAATCCTCCCGGTCAGTCAGGACGAGCACGCGCTCGCCGTCGACAAGGTGCGGTTCGTGGGCGATCCCGTGGCGGCCGTGGCGGCGACCAGCGAGGAGGCGGCCACCGCCGCGCTCGGCCGCATCGCCGTCCAGTATGAGCGGCTGCGCCCCGTCACCGACGCCGCGGACGCGCTCGCCCACCCCGAGCCCCGCATCCACGCGTACGGCGACCAGGGGAACCTGCACAAGCTGATTCACCTCGAGTTCGGCGACGTGGAGCAGGGGTTTCGAGACGCCGACCTGGTGCGCGAAGACACCTTCTTCTTCGAGGGCAGCACGCACCTCCCGATGGAGCAGCACGCCGCGGTGGCCGACTGGTCGGCGGACGAGAAGGTCACGCTGTGGAGCTCCACCCAGACGCCCCACTACGTCCACCGGGCGCTCGCCCAGGTGCTCGGGCTCTCCCCGGCGCGGATCCGCGTCATCGCCTGCCCCAACGGAGGCGGGTTCGGCGGCAAGAGCGACCCCTTCAGTCACGAGATCGTCGCGGCCAAGCTGGCCATGGTCACGGGTCGACCCGTGAAGATCACGCTCACGCGCGAGGAAGTGTTCTACTGCCACCGCGGGCGGCACCCGACGCTGATGTGGGTGAAGACGGGCGTGAAGAAGGACGGCGCCATCACCGGCATGCACTTCCGATCGCTGCTCGACGGCGGCGGGTACGGCTCCTACGGCGTCGCGAGCACGTATTACACCGGCGCGCTGCAAACCGTCACGTACCAGGTGCCACGCTACAAGTTTCAAGGCGCACGAGCGTTCACGAACAAACCGCCGTGCGGACCCAAGCGTGGCCACGGCACGCCGCAGCCGCGGTTCGCGCTCGAGGTCCAGCTCGACAAGATCGCCGAGCAGCTCGGGCTCGATCCCGCCGAGCTCCGGCTCAGGCATCTGGTCCCGCCCAACTCGCTCACCGCCAACTGGCTGCGCGTCGGCACCATGGGCCTCGGCCGCTGCATCGAGCAGGTGGTCCGAGGCTCGGGCTGGAACGACAAGTTCAGGAAGCTGCCCACGGGCAGGGGCATCGGCCTCGCGTGCTCCTCGTACATCACGGGCGCGGGGCTGCCGATCTATTGGAATGCCATGCCGCATTCCGGCGTGCAGCTCAAGTGCGACCGCGGCGGCGGAGTGACGGTGTTCTGCGGCTCGACCGAGATCGGGCAGGGGTCGGACTCGATCCTCGCGGCGATCGTCGCGGAGGTGCTCGGTATCGACCCGTTCGACATCGCGGTGGTCACGGGCGACACCGACCTCACGCCCGTCGATCTGGGCAGCTACTCGAGCCGGGTCACCCTCATGACCGGAAACGCGGCGATCCAGGCGGCCGAACGGGCGCGCGCGCTGATTGCCAGACATGCCGCCGCGCAGCTCGCAATACCCGTCGAACGCGTCGGATTCGCGGACGGCCGGGTGTTCGACGTGGAGCATCCCGAGCTGGGACTCTCGTTTGCGGACGCCGTCCGGCTCGCCGAAGCGGCGGAGGGAACGGTGGGCACGGTGGGCTCGTATACGCCGCCCCCCTCCCCCGGGAAATACCGCGGCGCGGGCGTCGGACCGTCACCCGCGTACTCCTACAGCGCCTGCGTAGCGGAGGTGGATGTGGACCCGGCCACGGGCATCGTCCGCGTCCCCAAGATCTGGATCGCGCACGACGTGGGGCGGGCCATCAACGCCGCGACCGTAATGGGGCAGATCGAAGGCTCCGTGTACATGGGGCTGGGCGAGGCGCTGATGGAGGAGATGGCGTACCGCGGCAACCGCAACGTGGTGCACAAGATTCCCAGCCTGCTCGAGTACAAGAGCCCCACCACGCTCGAGATGTGCGACGTGGTCACCTA
>DATDFC010000148.1:0-44677 GCA_036522815.1 Gemmatimonadales bacterium
GACAAGCCCGAGTGGGGAGCCGACGCCATCTTTTCCGTGGCGGGCGACGCCATGACGTTCAAGAGCTATTACAAGATGCCGGCGCCGCAAACGTCGTTCGAGAACTGCGTGGCGCACAACGGCTCGCTCGTCCCCGTGCCCGGGCGCGACATCATGGTGCAGGGCTGGTACCAGGGCGGCGTCTCCGTGTTCGACTGGACCGATGCGGCGCATCCCAAGGAGATCGCGTACTTCGATCGCGGCCCGATGGACTCGACCAAGCTGGTGGGCGCGGGCTCATGGTCGGCGTACTGGTACAACGGCTACATCGTGAGCTCCGAAATCGGGCGCGGGCTCGACGTGTTCGAGCTGTTGCCGAGCGGATCGCTGTCGCAGAACGAGATCGACGCGGCCAAGCTGGTGCACTTCGACTACCTGAACGTGCAGGATCAGCCCAAGCTGGTGTGGCCCCCGAGCTTCGTGGTGGCGCGGGCGTACCTGGACCAGCTGGCGCGCTCGGAAGGCTTGGCGTCGGCCAAAGTCGCGGCCGCCCGCACTGCGCTGGCCCGCGCCGAGCAGCTGTCCGGGCCAGAGCGCCATAATGCCCTGACGCAGCTGGTCGCCCAGCTCACGGGCGATGCGCCGGCTGCCCCGGACCAGGCGAAGGTGCGCACGCTCGCCGGCGTGGTCACGGAGCTGGCGAACGGCGGGCGCTGACGGCTTCGAGCGGGGCTCCTAGCGGCGGGGCGGCCGCGCCGCAGTTTAGCTCACGGGAGGTGGAATCATGACCGGGCTGCTCGCGCTGTGGCTCCCTATCCTGGTGTCGGCGGTGCTCGTGTTCGTCGTCAGCTCCGTCATTCACATGGCGTCGCCCTGGCACAAGAGCGACTATCCCAAGCTGTCGAGTGAAGACCGCGTGATGGACGCGCTGCGCCCGCTCGCTATTCCCCCGGGCGACTACATGATGCCCCGTCCCTCGAGCCGGGCGGAGATGCGCACGCCGCAGTTCCTCGAAAAGTTCAAGAAGGGCCCTGTGCTGATGCTCACCGTGTGGCCCGGCGGCTCCATATCCATGGGCAAGCAGCTCGTCCAGTGGTTCGTCTACGCCCTCGTGGTCGGGTGCTTCGCCGCCTACGTCGCGGGGCGCGCGCTCCCGCCCGGCGCTCCGTTCCGGAGCGTGTTCCGTTTTGCCGGGGTCACCGCGTGGGTCGGCTACTCGCTCGCGCTCTGGCAGATGTCGATCTGGTACCGCCGCGCCTGGCTCACCACGACCAAGGCGACGGTGGACGGGTTGATCTACGCGGCCCTGACGGCCGCGACCCTCGGCTGGCTGTGGCCGCACTAGGCCGACCAAGCCCGCTGACGGGTCCGCCGTAGCGCCGGGTCACCCCATGAGGCGCTACCCGCTCGTCCTGCTGGTCGCGGTGCTGGGCGCGCTGCTGTTTTCGGGACTGGCCCCGTACGATCGGACGACCTGGTGGCTGGAGGTGTTTCCCATCCTGATCGGCGTGCCGCTGCTGGTAGCGACGCACCGGCGTTTTCCCCTCACGCACCTCGCCTACACGCTGCTGGCCGTGCACGCCGTCATCCTCATGGTGGGTGGTCACTACACGTACGCGCGCGTCCCGCTGGGCGCCTGGGCGCAACAGGCGTTCGGGCTGGCCCGCAACGATTACGATCGGCTCGGACACTTCGCGCAGGGCTTCGTCCCCGCCATCGTCGCGCGCGAGATCCTGCTGCGGACGTCGCCCTTGCGCCCGGGCCGCTGGCTGTTCGTGCTGGTCACGGCCGTCTGCCTGGCGATCAGCGCCTGCTACGAGTTCATCGAATGGTGGGTCGCCGTGGCCGGCGGCTCCTCCGCGGAAGCGTTCCTGGGCACTCAGGGCGACGTGTGGGACACGCAATGGGACATGTTCATGGCCCTGCTCGGCGCGATCACGGCTCAGACGGTGCTCGGCTCGCTCCACGATCGCGCGCTCGCCGCCGTCCGCCCGGCGTGACCCTCGATGACGTCCGCAGTCGCCGCACCCGCCTCGGCAAAACGCGACCGTGTGCTGCGGCTGATTGCGCTCTTCAAGTTCTGCAAGGCGGTGCTGTTGGTCGTGGTGGGTCTGGGCGCCCTCCGGCTGCTCGACCCGGGCGTGGCGGCGCGTGCCCAGCGCTGGGTGGCGGCACTGGCGTCGAGCAACGACCGCAGCGCGGTGCAGCACGTCATCGCGTTGGTCGCCGGTCTCTCTCCCCACCGCCTCGAGGCCGTGGGCGTGGGCGGGTTCCTCTACGCCGTGCTGTTCACCATCGAGGGTGCGGGGTTGTGGCGGAGCAAGCGCTGGGCCGAATACCTGACGGTCATCGCGACCCTGTCGCTCGTCCCGCTGGAGGTGTTCGAGCTCACCCGGACCGTCACCCCGCCTCGCCTGGCCGCGCTCGTCGTTAATCTCGCGGTCGCGGCGTACCTGCTCGGCCGGATCCGGCGTCGTGCCCGCGCCACGAGCGCCTCCGCAGGATGACTCCGACCTTTCGAGACCGCTTCGCCGCGGCGGCGCCGGCCTATGCCGCGTTTCGACCGCGCTACCCGGCGGCGCTGTTCGCGGCGCTCGCAGACCACGCGCCGGGGCATCGCGTGGCGTGGGACTGCGCCACGGGCAGCGGCCAGGCGGCGATCGGGCTGGCCGAGCACTTCGAGCAGGTCGTGGCCACGGACGCGAGTCCGGCGCAACTGGCTGCCGCGCTCGCTCACCCTCGCGTGCGGTATCGCCAGGCCCCGGCGGACGCGAGCGGGCTGGCGCCGCAGTCCGTGGACCTAGTGACGGTCGCGCAGGCGCTGCACTGGCTCGATCGCCCCGCGTTTTACGTGGAGGCGCGGCGCGTGCTCGCCCCGGGCGGGGTCGTCGCCGTGTGGTGCTATGGCCTGCTCGAGCTCGGCCCCGGTCTGGACGAGCCGATCCGCGCCTTCTACGAGCGGACGGTGGGCCCCTACTGGCCGCCGGAGCGCGCGCTGGTCGACTCGGGGTACCGCACCATCGATTTTCCGTTCGCCGAGCTGCCCCTCCCGGCCATCACCATGGAGGCGGAGCTGACGCTCGCGGAGCTGGGCGGGTATCTCGGCACGTGGTCCGCGGTGCTGGCCTACCGCTCCGCGCGGGGCGACGATCCCGTGGCGCCGCTGCTCACTCGCCTCGCGGCGGTGTGGGGCGGCACGGAGCGGCGCCGCACGGCTCGCTGGCCGCTGGCGGTCCGCGCCGGCCGCGTCGCGGCGTGACCCTATTGCGTGACACGGTGGGTCCGCCGCAGCTTTCAACCACCACCTCTGCAGCCAGGAGCCCGAGCGATGTCCAAAGGGGACGACCGCAAGCTGGCCGCCTTGGCGAAGAAGAACGCCGCCAAGGCCGCCAAAGCCAAGCCCACCAAGCGCCGCCGCTATGACGACACGCTGCCGCCCGAGCGCGAAGAAGACCTCGAGCTGCGCGACTTCTTTTCGGAGATGAAGAAGCGCGAGTTCTAGGTCGTGCCGTCGTCGGCTGCCGCGTCAAGTCCGGCTGGGCGACAGCGGTCCTCGTGATCGGCCCCGCGCGCGCCCCCCGCGTGGTGGACCGGCAGGTTCTCACGTTGAGCGACGCGACCGTGCCTGCCTCCCGTCAACCTTACCACGCCGTGCTGGGCGCCCGTCAAGGCGACCGGTCGGCACTCGAGCGTCGGCTCCGGGGCATCGTCGAGCGGGTCACGCGGCGCTCTCTCACGCAGCTGCTCGCGCGGTATCGGGGGCAGGGCCGGACCGTGCGTGGGCTCGCCCTCGTCGTGGGCAGCGTTATCGACCCCGCCTCCATCGGCAACGATCACATTCGGGCTCACGCGCTCGAGGGCCAGTTGTTTCGAACCGCGCTGGAGCGCGCGGCGAAGCGCGCTCGCGTGGCCTGTGCCACGCAGGTCGAGCGCGGGCTGTATGAGACGGCCGCCGCCCGGCTCAAGCGGACTCCGGCCGATCTCAGGCGCACCGTGGCGAAGTTGGGGGACGCGGTGGAGGGGCCGTGGCGCGCGGACGAAAAGACGGCCACCCTGGCCGCGTGGCTGGCGCTCGCGCGGGCACATTGACCCGGCCGGGTAACCCGGCTAAGTTGTTGTGCGATGCCGACCTACGAGTACAAGTGCCCGGCCGGGCATGCCTTTGAAAAGTTCTATCCGACGATGAACAACCAGCGGCGGGTGAAGTGTCCCACCTGCGGCAAGATGGCGGAGCGCCAGATATCGGGGGGGACGGGGCTGGTCTTCAAGGGTTCTGGCTTCTACATCACCGACTACAAGCGTGCCGGCAGCGGCAGCCCCGAATCAACCGAAGGACCGAAGCCCGAGCCGAAACCCGACGCGAAGCCCGAGGCGAAGCCCGCGAGCGAGTCGAAGCCCGACAGCGCGAAGAAGAAAAAGCCCTCCGGCGACAAGTGACGGCGCACGAGGCGATCCGCGCGGCACTGGCGACGGCGGCGGCGCGGTTAGGTGCGTCCGTGTCCGCGTCTGCGGTGGAGCTGGAGCGCCCGCGCGACCCCGCGCACGGTGATGTCGCGACCAATCTGGCGCTCACCCTCGCCAAATCGCTCAAGCTGAAGCCCCGCGCCGTGGCGGAGCGGCTGGTCGCGGCGCTGGAGCTACCGCAGGGACTGGTGCGTCAGATCACGGTGGCCGGGCCGGGGTTCATCAATTTCGTGCTCGCCGAGCAGCAGCTCGCTTCCGCCGTCGCCGGCGTGCTCGCGGCGGGCGAGCGGTACGGGCGCAGCGAGGGGGGGGCCGGGAAGCCCGTCAACGTCGAGTTCGTGTCGGCGAATCCGACCGGCCCGCTGCATGTAGGTCACGGTCGGCAGGCAGCCCTGGGCGATGCGATCGCCGCATTGCTCGAATGGACCGGCTGGCGGGTGACGCGGGAGTTCTATTACAACGATGGCGGCGCCCAGATCGCCAATCTGGCGCTGAGCGTGCAGGCGCGCATCCGGGAGCAGCATGGGCAGACGGCGACCCTGCCGGAAGGCGGCTACCACGGGGAGTACATCCGCGAGATCGCGGAGCGCTACCTGGCCGCGCACCGCGAGGATCCGGAGGGGGCGAACCTCGACGCCGTGCGCCGCTTCGCGGTCCAGCAGCTGCGCGAGGAGCAGGACCGCGACCTGCAGGCGCTCGGGGTCACGTTCGACGTGTACTTCCTCGAGTCATCGCTGTACGCGACCAGCAAGGTGGAGCATACGTTGCACCGGCTGGTCGCGGCCGGGCACACGTACGAGCAGGACGGCGCGCTCTGGCTCAAGACCACCGACTTCGGCGACGACAAGGACCGCGTGATGCGGAAACGGGCGGAGAAGGGCGGCGACTACACCTACTTCGTACCGGACGTCGCCTATCACGTCGACAAGTGGGAGCGGGGCTTCTCCCGCGCCATCAACGTGCAGGGGGCGGACCATCATAGCACGATCACCCGGGTGCGCATCGGCCTCCAGGCGCTGGGGATGGGCATTCCGACCGGCTATCCCGAGTACGTGCTGCACCAGATGGTGACGGTGATGAAGGGCGGCGAAGAGGTGCGGCTCTCCAAGCGCGCCGGGAGCTACCTCACCCTGCGTGAGCTGGTGGACGAAGTGGGGCGCGACGCGGTGCGCTACTTCTTCCTGATGCGCCGGGGCGACTCGCACCTCGTGTTCGACGTCGACCTCGCCAAGACCCAGACGGAGGAAAATCCGGTCTACTACGTCCAAATGGCGCACGCCCGCATGAGCGGCATCTTCCGCGTCGCCGGAAGCGCGCCCGACGCGGTGCCGAGCGACGCCGACGTGGCGCTGCTGGTCGCGCCGGAGGAGCTCGCGCTGATGAAGGAGCTGGCCGAGTTTCCCGCGATCGTGGCCGGCGCCGCCCAGGCGTTGGAGCCCCATCGCCTCACCGGCTATCTCGAAACCCTGGCCCGCCTCGCCCACGCGTGGTACCACAAGTATCGCGTGCTGGGCGAGCCGGAAGAGGCGGCGCGCCTGGTGCTGGCGGCCGCCGTGCGCCAGGTGCTCGGCAACGGCCTGCGCCTGCTGGGGATCAGCGCCCCGGATCGGATGTGACGTGAGCCTGCTCGTGGTGGGCTCGATCGCCCTCGACTCGGTGGCGACCCCGTTCGGCGAGACCGCGGACGCGCCGGGCGGGTCGGCGGTGTTCTTCGCCGCCGCCGGCGCGATCCTGCACCCGGTGCAGGTGGTGGGCGTCGTGGGAAGCGACTACCCGCTCGCCGCCCTCAAGTCGCTCGAGGCGCGCGGCGTCGATCTCTCGGGCGTCGAGCAGGCCGCCGGCGAATCGTTCCGCTGGAAGGCGAAGTATTCCTACGATCTGTCGAGCCGCGAGACGCTCGACACCCGCCTCGGGGTGTTCGCTCAGTTCCGGCCCAAGCTCCCCGAGAAGTTCCGCCAGGCGCGTCATGTGTTTCTCGGGAACATCGACCCCGAGCTGCAGCTGGGCGTGCTCGACCAGATCCCGCACCCGGCGCTCGTCGCCTGCGACACGATGAACTACTGGATTCACTCGAAGCGCGACCTGCTGCTCGAGCTGCTGCGCCACATCGACATCCTCATGGTGAACGACTCCGAAGCGCGCGAGCTCTCCGGCGACTGGAACATCTACCGCGCCGCGCACTGGGTGCTCGCGCGCGGGCCCAAAATGACCGTGATCAAGCAGGGTGAGCACGGCGCGCTGCTGGTCGATCGCGACACCACCTTCAAGGTGCCGGCCTACCCGCTGCAGGAAGTGTTCGACCCCACGGGCGCGGGTGACGCGTTCGCGGGCGGATTCATGGCGCACCTCGCCGCCACCGACGACCTGACGCCCCCCAACCTGCGGCGCGCGATGGTGTACGGCGCGGCGATGGGCTCCTTCGCGGTCGAGGCGTTCGGCGTGCAGGGCTTCGAGCACGTCACGCTCGCCGACGTGCGCGCGCGGGTGCGCGGCTTCAAGGACCTGGTCCACTTCGAGGTGGACGAAGGCCGGGCACCGTGACGGAACACTACGCCGCCGCCGGCGTGCGCCTCGACGCGGCGGAGGAAGCCCAGCGCCGCATCGCGGCCCTGGTGCGGACCACGCGCACGCCCCTGGCGCTCGGCGCCGTCGGGGCGTTCGGCGGCATGGTACGCGTGCCGTCCGGGTACGAGCGGCCGGTGCTCGTGCTCTCGACCGACGGCGTCGGCACCAAGGTGCTCGTCGCCGCTCGCGCCGGGGTGCACGACACGGTCGGAGAAGATCTCGTCAACCATTGCGTCAACGACATCCTGGTGCACGGAGCGACGCCCCTCGCCTTTCTCGACTACGTGGCCACGGGACAGCTCGAGCCGGACGTCGCAGCGGCGATCGTGGCGGGCGTAGCGCGCGGCTGCCGCGCCCACGACATCACCCTCGCCGGCGGCGAGACGGCGCAGCTGCCCGACTTGTACCAGCCCGGACAGTACGACCTCGCCGGCACCATCGTGGGGGTGGTCGAGGAGCGCAGCGCGCTGCACGGCGACCTGGTGCGGCCGGGCGACGTGTTGATCGGCTACGCGTCGAACGGACTGCACACCAACGGGTACACACTGGCGCGGCGCATCGTGTTCGACACCCTGCGGCTCGATGTGCTCGACCAGTTTCCCGAGACGGGGCGCAGCGTGGCCCAGGTGTTGCTGGACGTCCACCGCAGCTACGCCACGGCCGTGACGCCGATCATCTCCCGGCTCCATGCCCTCGCGCACATTACCGGCGGCGGCATCGCGGGAAATCTGGTGCGCGTGCTGCCGGCCGGCGCGGAGGCGGTGGTGGACGCCGGGGGGTGGCCGTGGCCGGCGCTGTTCCGCGTCCTGATGCGCGCAGGAGATGTTTCGCTCGGCGAGATGCGCCGCGTGTTCAACCTCGGCGTCGGGATGATCGCGGTCGCCGGGCGCGACGACGCCGAGAGCGCGATTGCCGCCGCCAAGCGCGCCGGCATCGAGGCGTGGATCATCGGGGAAGTGCGGGCGGGGACCAGGGGAGTGAAGTTCTCTGAACGGTAGGAGGCCGCATGCGTCACATCGTGTCAATGCTGACAGTCATGCTGGGTACGACGTCGCTCGTCGCGCAGGAGCCGCAGTGCAACAACATCGCGTTCCCGGGCGCCACGCAGGCCTGCAACACGGCGGTCGATGCGGTGCGGGCGTTCTATCCCCTCGCCGGCATGATCGTGACTGGCGGCAATCCGGCGCTCGGCTCCGGTGGCACGCTCGGCGGGTTCGGGCACATCATGCTCACCGCGCGGGTGAACGGGATCAAGGCGGCGCTCCCCGACCCGACGGCCGCGAACCAGTCGCCGGTGCCGACGAGCTTCAACGGCGTCGTTCCCGCGCCCATGGTCGAAGGCGCGCTCGGCCTGTTCAAGGGAATGGGGGGCGGCCTGCTCGCCGTCGACGTGCTCGGCTCCGCGTTGATCCTCCCCACCGGCATCAAGAATCTCAATGTGGACTCGAACGCCACCCATATCAGCGACGCCGCGCTCGGGATCGGGTACGGCGCGCGAGTCGGAGTCCTCAAGGGCGGGTTCCCGATCCCGTCGGTCTCGGTGAGCTGGATGCACCGCTCCATTCCGCGCCTCCGCTACGGCACGCTCGGGCCTGCGCCCGGCACGGGAGATCAGTTCGAATTCACCATGGATCTGAGCAGTGACAGCTATCGCGCGGTGGCGGGATGGAAGTTCGTCCTCCTGGACCTCGCCGCCGGAGTCGGAGTCGACCGCTATAAGTCGGACAATACGAACATCCGGTTCTATGACGGTGCGACCACGACACGAACGGTGGTGATCAACCCGACCAACACCCGCGCCGTCGTGTTCGTGAACGGCGGCCTCTCCCTCGCCGCCCTGAAGCTGGTAGGCGAGATTGGCTTGCAGGCAGGCAAGGATCAGAGCTACATCACGCAGTTCTCGGGCTTCGATCCCAAGGCGGCACATGTCTTCGGAGGTGTCGGCGTCCGGTTCGGCTTCTGAGGAGCCGCCCGCCCCTGAGCGGGCGGCGATGCAACGCGCCCTCGACCTCGCGCGCCGGGGTTGGGGGCGCGTTGCTCCAAACCCCCTCGTGGGGGCCGTGATCCTCGCGGGGGGTGGCGTCGTCGCGGAAGGCTACCACGCCGAATACGGGGGGCCGCACGCCGAGGTCGTGGCGCTCGAGGCGGCGGGCGCGCGGGCGCGCGGCGCCACCCTGGTGGTGAACCTCGAGCCCTGCGCGCACCACGGCAAGACGCCGCCCTGCACGGAGGCGATCGTGGCGGCGGGCGTCGCGCGCGTCGTCGCCGCGGTGTCGGACCCGGATCCGCCGGCGCGCGGCGGGGCGGGGGTGCTCCGCGCCAAGGGCGTGATCGTCTCCCTGGGTCTTCTCGCCGAGGCGGCGGCGGCGCTCAACGCTCCGTTTCTGTTCGCGCGCGAGCAGGCGGAGCGACCCTTCGTCGCCCTCAAGCTCGCGACGTCGATCGACGGCCGCATTGCGGACGCCACGGGGAGCTCGCGCTGGGTCTCGGGCGAAGCGGCGCGCGAGTACGTCCACTGGCTGCGCGCCGGCTTCGACGCGATTGCAGTGGGCGGCGTCACGGCCCTGCACGACAATCCGCAGCTCACCGTGCGCGGTCCGGTGACGCCGCGGCGGCCGCCGGTGCGCGTCGTGTTCGATCGCCGCGCCATGCTCAACCAGACCACGGACCTGGTGAAGACCGCGCGCGACGTGCCCACCTGGGTCATGTCGTCTCCCGACGCGCCGCCCGCCAGCGTCTCGCTGCTCGAGCAGGGCGGCGTGCGCGTGTTCCGCCCCCGCTCGCTCGCCGACGGGCTGCGCGCGCTGCGGGAGGCGGGCGTCGAGTCAGTGCTGTGCGAAGGGGGTGGCGCGCTGGGCGCCAAGCTGCTGGTCGACGGCCTGGTGGACCGCCTCTACTGGGTGCAGGCGCCGGTGTGGCTCGGCGAAGCCGCCGTTCCGGCCTTTCCCGGCATGGCGGCCGCCCCGCTCGCCGCGGCCCCGCGCTGGATCCCCGTGGAGCGCCGCGCGCTGGGCCCCGATACATTATTGGTATTGGACAAGCGGATATGTTTACCGGGATCGTGAGCGCGGTGGGGCGGGTGGGAGCCATCTCCCACAATGGCGGCCTCGCGCTCACCATCCGGGCACCCTACAAGGGACTGAAGCGCGGCGAGAGCATCGCGGTCAACGGCGCGTGCCTCACCGTGGAGCGCGTGGTGCAGGGTGGGTTCAAGGTCCACGTGATCGAGACGACCGAAGCGCGAACGTTGTTCGGCGAGTACGAGGCGGGGCGGCGCGTGAACCTCGAGCGGGCGCTGCGCGCCGCCGACCGGTTGGGTGGCCACTTCGTGCAGGGGCACGTGGACGGCGTGGCGGTGGTGGAGCGGGTGGCGCGGGAAGGAGACGCGTGGATCTATGACCTGCGGGTCCCACGGGCGGTGCGGGAGATCTCGATCCCGCAGGGCGCCATCACCGTGGACGGCGTGAGCCTGACCATCAACGATCTGCCGGGCTCCGACTCGGTGCAGATCGCGCTCATCCCGTTCACGCGCGAGCACACGACGCTCGGAACCCTCCGCGTCGGCGACCGCGTGCACGTGGAGGGTGACGTGCTCGGGAAGTATGTGAGGCAATTATGTCGCACGACAACATAACGCAGGCGATCGCGGACATCCGCGCCGGCAAGCTGGTGATCGTCGCCGACGACGAGACCCGCGAGAACGAGGGCGACCTGGTCGGCGCGGCCGACAAGGTCACGCCCGAGATGATCAACTTCATGGCGACCCACGGCCGTGGGCTCATCTGCCTCACGCTCATGCCGGAGCGGTGCCAGGCCCTGGGGCTCACCCAGATGGCCGAGCACAACACCGAGGCGCACGAGACGGCGTTCACGGTGTCGATCGACGCCGCGGCCCGCTTCGGGGTCACCACCGGTATCTCCGCCGCCGACCGCGCGGCGACCATCCGGGTCGCGATCGATCCCGCCACGGTGCCGGCTGACCTGCGGCGCCCGGGGCACGTGTTCCCGCTGCGGGCCCGGCCAGGGGGCGTGCTGCAGCGCGTCGGCCAGACCGAGGCGAGCGTCGACCTGGCGCGCCTGGCGGGACTCTACCCGGCGGGCGTGATCTGCGAGGTGCTGAACGCGGACGGGTCGATGGCGCGGCGGGCCGACCTGGAGCGGGTCGCGGCGCGGCACCGGCTCACCTTCATCACGGTGGCGCAGCTCGTGGCGTACCGGCTGGCCCACGAGCGCCTGGTGCATCGCATCGCCGAGGCGCGCCTGCCCACGCCCTACGGCGAGTTCCGCATCCTCGGCTATCGCAACGATGTGGACGCGGCGGAGCACATCGCCCTGGTGTACGGGGACGTGCGGGACCGCCCCAGGGTGCTCGTGCGCATGCACTCCAAGTGCCTCACCGGCGACGTGTTCGGCTCGGGGCGGTGCGACTGTGGTTGGCAGCTGCAGTCCGCCATGCGGATGATCGCCGCCGAAGGCAGCGGCGTGGTGGTGTACCTCGATCAGGAGGGGCGGGGGATCGGCCTCCTGAACAAGCTCAAAGCGTACGAGCTGCAGGATGCGGGGCACGACACGGTCGAGGCGAACCGCGAGCTCGGGTTCAAGCCCGATCTGCGCAACTACGGCATCGGGGCGCAGATTCTGCTCGATCTGGGGCTTTCCTCCATTCGCGTCCTCACCAACAATCCCATGAAGCTGGTGGGGCTCGAGGGCTACGGCCTCGAAATCGTCGAGCGCGTCCCGATCGTGATGACGCCCTCCGACGAGAATCGCTCCTATCTCGACGTCAAACGCGATAAGCTCGGCCACCTGCTCACGCACTGACTGTGGCCGAGATCGCGGGGTCGCCCCGCGCGCCGCGTGAGGTCCGCGTGGCCGTGCTGGTCAGCCGCTACAATGAGGTCGTGACTACCCGCCTGCTCGAGGGGGCGCGGCAGTGTTTGCGCGAGCGGGGCGTGCCGGACGCACGGGTCGACGTGATCTGGGTGCCCGGTGCGTTCGAGCTGGCGGTGGCGGCGGAAGCGGCGGCGGCGAGCGGGCGCTACGCGGCACTGGTGGCGCTCGGCTGCGTGATCCGCGGCGAGACGCCCCACTTCGAGTACGTCGCCGGCGAGGCGACGCGCGGGCTCGGGAACGTGGCCCTCGCCCATCGGCTCCCGATCGGCTTCGGGGTCCTCACGACGGAGAACCTGGACCAGGCCCTGGCGCGGGCCGGCGGGGCGGCCGGCAACAAGGGGTACGAGGCCGCTGAGGCCGCTCTCACCACGGCCGACGTGCTGGCCCAGCTCACGCGTGCAGCGCCCCGAGACTAAGGCTCGCGCGCGCGCGCTGCAACTGCTCTACGCCTGGGACCTGTCCGGCCGCCCCTCGATCGAGACGGTGGTCGCCCGGCTCGCGACGAGCTACGGCCGCGCCCCGGCCGGGTTCGACCGCGGTGCCGACCTCGCGGCGAAGGCGGTGGCCGGACTTCCCGAATTCGACACCCGCGTTGGCGCGGCCGCGGAGCACTGGCGCTTCGAGCGCGTGGGCGTGGTGGAGCGCAACATCCTGCGGCTCGCGCTCGCCGAGCTCGACGAGGGCGAGACGCCGCCCCGCGTCGTGATCGACGAGGCCGTGAAGCTCGCCCACTGGTTCGCGGGGGCGAAGGCGCCGGCGTTCGTGAACGGCGTGCTGGACGCGGTGGCGCGCGAGTCGGGCGCCCTGTGAGAATCCTGCTCGTCAACTGGAACGACCGGGAGAATCCGCACGCCGGTGGCGCGGAAATCCACCTCCACGAGATCTTCGGCCGCCTGGCGCGCCAGGGGCACGCCATCGATCTGGTCACGAGCGGCTGGCCGGGGGCGGCGCCGCGCGCCGAGCTCGACGGCATGAAGCTGCGGCGCGTGGGCGGCCGCCACACGTTCGCGCTGCGGGCGCGACCCACGGTGCGGCGCGTGCTCGCCGCGAGCCGGTACGACGTCGTGGTCGAAGACATCAACAAGCTGCCGCTGTTCCTCGCCGGGCTCACCGACCGGCCGTTCTGCGCGCTGGTCCCGCATCTGTTCGGCGCCACCGCGTTTCGGGAGGCAAGTTGGCCCATCGCGGCGGTGGTGTGGGCCGCCGAGCGGCCGATCCCGCGGGCCTATCGACGCGCCTGGTTCCACGCGATTTCCGAGAGCACGCGCGATGACCTGGTGCGGCGGGGCGTCCCCGCGCAGCGGGTCGAGGTCATTTATCCCGGCGTCGATGCGAGCTGGTACGCCCCGGACGCCACGGTCGCTCGAGCGGACGCCCCCACGTTCTTGTACGTGGGGCGCCTCAAGCGTTATAAAGGAGTGGAGATTGCCCTGCGGGCGCTGGCGCTCGCCCGGAGGTCGCGCGCCGACCTGGTGCTCGAGGTGGCCGGCCAGGGCGACGACCGGGCGCGGCTCGAGCGGCTGGCGGGCGCTCTGGAGATCGGCGACGCAGTGCGGTTCCTGGGCTTCGTGTCGCAGGAGGAGAAGCGCCGGCGGCTGCGGCGCGCGTGGGCGTTGGTGTTTCCGAGCCCGAAAGAGGGGTGGGGGATCTCCAACGTGGAAGCGGCGGCTTGTGGCACGCCCGCGCTCGCGTCCGACAGTCCTGGTCTCCGGGAGTCGGTCCACGACGGCGTGACCGGCTTTCTCGTGCCGCACGGCGACACCGGGGCGTTGGCGCAGCGCATGCTGGCGCTGGCCGCCGATCCGGGGCTGGTGGCGCGGCTCGGCCGCGCGGGACGCACCTTCGCGGAGAGTCTGTCGTGGGAGCGTGCGGCGCGGGCGACGGAGGCGCATCTGCAACGCGCCATCGCGCAGGGAGGCTGACCATGCGGATCACCATCACGGCACGTCATTGCGAGCTGGCGCCGGCGCTGCGCGGGCGGGCGCGCGCGTTGATCGAGCGTCTCGCGCGCGTCGCGCCGCGCCCGCATGACGCCCGCGTGGTGTTCGACGCCGACCACGGGCGGCCGAGCGTCGAAGTGCGGCTGCACGCCGCCCGCGGCGTGTTGCACGTCGGCACCGCCCGCGCGGCGGACCAGAGCAGCGCCCTGAACCTCGCGGTGGCCAAGGTGCGCCGCCAGCTCGACAAGTCTCCCATGCGGCGGCGCGGGGCGTGAAGGCGCCCAGGGTGCGCGACCTGCTCGAGCAGCGGGCCGATCCGCTGCAGCTCGAGGCGCTGACCGGAGACATCGGGCTCGACCGCGAGATCACCACGGCGGAAGCGGACAGCCCCGGCCTGGTGCTCGCGGGCTACACCAAGCGGTTCGCGGCGCATCGGCTGCACATCCTCGGCGAGACCGAAGTCACCTACCTCGCGTCGCTCGATGCCGCCGCACGCCGTCGCGCGCTCGAGACGTTGTTCTCGTTCGATCTCCCGTGCGTGGTGATCTCCAAGGGTCAGGACCCGCCCGCCGAGCTGTTGGAGCTGGCTCGCGCCAAAGGCGTCGCCGTCATCCGCACGCGGCTCAAGACCGCCGAGTTCTATCGCCGCCTCAAGCCGTTCCTGGACGATGTGTTCGCGCCGACCACCAGCGTGCACGCCTCGCTCGCCGACGTGTTCGGCGTGGGCCTCTTGTTCCTCGGCAAGTCGGGGATCGGCAAGAGCGAATGCGTGCTCGACCTGGTGGAGCGCGGTCACCGCCTGGTGGCGGACGACGTCGTCCACATCACGCGCCGCGGCAACGACGTTCTCATCGGCCGCGGCCACGAGCTGGCGCAGCACTACATGGAGATCCGCGGCGTCGGGCTCATCGACATCCGGGCCTTGTTCGGCGTGCGGGCGGTGCGACAGCAGAAGCGCATCGAGGTAGTGGTGCAGCTCGACGACTGGGACGCGAGCCGTGAGTATGACCGCACCGGGATCGACGGCCAGACGACGCGTGTGCTCGACGTGAGCCTGCCCATGGTCACGGTGCCGCTCAATCCGGGCAAGAACCTGACCGTGATCTGCGAGGTCGTAGCGATGAACCACCTGCTCCGCTACAGCGGCGTGGACTCGGCGCGCGCGTTCAACGACCGGCTGCTCAAGCGCCTCGCGGAGCGCCGCCAGCTGCAGGAGTACCTCGAGGAGGACAATGAGTGAGCCCTTGCGCGGTGTGATCGTATCGCACGCGGCCGTCGCCCAGGCGCTGCTCGCCGCCGTCGCTGCGATCACCGGCGTGAACGACGCACTCGTTCCCGTGTCGAACGACGGGTGCGATACCGGAGCGCTCGCCGAGCGCCTCACGCAGGCGATCGGCAACAAGCCGGCGGTGCTGTTCGTGGATCTTCCGGGCGGCTCGTGCCTCACGAGCTCCGTGCGGCTCGCGCGCGGCAAGTCCGACGTGGCGGTCGTGACGGGGGTGAACCTGGCGATGCTGCTCGACTTCGTGTTCCATCGCGAGCTCCCGCCGGCCGACGCGGCCCGGCGTGCGGCGGAAGCCGGTAGTCGGGCGATCCGCACGCCCGCCGCATGAGTATCGCCCTGTACCGCATCGACGACCGCCTGATCCACGGCCAGGTCGTGGTCGGCTGGGGGAAGCGGCTCAACGTGGGCTTCATCGTGCTGGTGGATGACGCGGTGCGCGCGAGCACCTGGGAGCAGGAGCTGTATCGGATGGGCGTGCCCCCCGACATCGACGTCGTCTTCGCCTCGACCGCGGAAGCCCTGACGTGTCTCCCTGAGTGGCAGCGCGACGCGCGCGTCGGCCTGCTCGTCACCGGTGATATCGACACGCTCGCCACGCTCGCGAGCGACAGCCGGGGCGTGCCCCGCATCAACCTCGGAGGCCTGCACCACCGTCCGGGGCGCTCGCCCCGCCTGCGCTACGTCTACCTGAGCGACGCGGAGGCGGCGCAGCTCAAAGCGCTCGCCGCCCGCGGGATCGTGGTGACGGCGCAGGACGTGCCCACCACCCCGCCGGTGCCGCTGCAGGATTTCACGTGAGCCCGGAACTCCTGTTGGGGCTGCTCGTCTGGGGGACCTTCGTCGGCCTCGACCTGGTGAGTGTGCCGCAAATGATGATCGCGCGGCCGCTCGTCGCCGGGCCGATCGCCGGCGCGATGCTGGGCGACGTGTGGACCGGTCTGTCGCTGGGCGTGCTGTTCGAGCTGTTTCAGTACGAGGTGATGCCCGTGGGGGCCGTGCGCTATCCGGAATACGGGCCGGCGACGGTCGCGGCCGTGAGCGCGGCGCACGCCGCCGCCGGCACGCTCGGCCTCGGGCTCGGCGCCGTGGTGGGGCTGATCAGCGGCATGGCCGGGGGCGTGAGCCTGCACGCGGTGCGCCGGCTCAACGCCCGGGCCGTGCGGCGCGCAACGGCTGCACTGGAAGCGGGCGACGCGCGCGTGCTGGTGCGTCTGCACACCGCGGCCATCTTACGCGACGCCGTGCGCGCGGCGTTGGTGACCGCGCTCGGCCTGGGCCTGGCGCTGCTCGTCCGCACCTATCTGGCCGGCACGATCAGCCCACGGGGCGTGTTGCTGCTCGATGTCGCCGCCGTGGGCGGCGCGCTCGCCGCGGGGACCGCGGGCACGCTGCGGCTGGTGGGCCGGGGGCCCGACCTGCGCTGGTTTGCCGCGGGCGTGGTGAGCGGCGCCGCGGTGGCGTGGCTGCGGTGAGCGTCGCGCCGCGCGCCCGCCCGGCCTTGGGCCGCAGCCTGCTCCGCCTCTTCACGGTGCAGGGGTCATGGAACTATGAGCGCATGCAGGGGGTCGGCATGGGCGTAGCCGAGGAGCCGCTGCTGCGCGATCTGCGAGTGGCAGGCAACGGCGCGGCCTACCGCTCCGCCGTGGCGCGGGGGGCGCACTTCTTCAACGCGCATCCGTACCTGTGCGGCCTCGCGGTGGGCGCCGCCGCCCGGGCGGAGCATGACGGCGTACCCCCCGAGCAGGTCGAGCGGCTGCGCACCGCGTTGTGCGGTCCGCTGGGCTCGCTGGGCGACCGGCTGGTGTGGGCGGGCTGGCTGCCGCTCACCTCGGGGCTGGCCCTCATCGGCGTGGCGCTCGGGCTCGGGCTCCCGGCCATCATCGGCTTCCTGGTGCTCTTCAACGCCGGTCACGTCGCGCTGCGCTGGTGGGCGTTGCGGGCGGGGTGGACGCACGGCGTGCGCGTGGCCGTGGCGCTGCGCCAGCCGCTGCTGCAGCGGGCGACGGCGGTCTCGGGGCCGGCCATGGCGTTCGTCGTGGGGGCCGCGCTGCCGCTCGTGGCGCGGTACCTGAGCAGCGGATTCGCGGGCTGGTGGCGCGTCGCGCTCGCCGCCGTGGCGGCGGGGGGGTTCGCGCTGTTGTGGTCGTTCCGCGCTCGGATCACTGGAGTGCGGCTCGGGCTGGCGCTGCTCGCCCTGGCCACGCTCGCGGGGTGGCTATGGCCGTGATCGAGCGCGAGGCGAAGATCGTCAACCCTCTCGGCATGCACGCCCGGCCCGCGGCGGAGTTCGTCAAGCTGGCCGGCCGCTTCAGGTCCGCGGTCGAGGTCAAGAAGGACGATCTCACGGTGAACGGGAAGAGCATCATGGGCGTCATGATGCTCGCGGCGGAGTGCGGTTCGTCGCTGGTCATCAGGACCGACGGCGACGATGCGGAGCAGGCCATGGCGGCGCTGCTCGCCCTAGTGGCCGACGGGTTCCACGAAATGCATCTGACGGCGGAGGTGCGGGAAGCGGAGATGCGCGAAGCGGAAGAGCGCGAGGACGAGGAGCGGTCGTGAGCGACCGCCTGCTCAAGGGCATCGGAGTGTCCGCCGGGATCGCCATCGGACCGGCCGTCGTGGTGCGCTGGACCATGCCCGAGGTGCCGCACCGCGTGGTGCCGCGCGCCCGGGTGGAGAAGGAAGTACGGCGGCTGCGCGCCGCGGTGCGTGACGTGAAGCGCTACCTGCTGGACCTGAGGGCCAAGGCCGAGGACCGCGCCGGCGTGGACGAGGCGCGCATCTTCGACGCCCAGCTGCTCATGCTCGAGGACAAGGAGTTCCTCTCCGGCGTCGCGGACCTGATCCGCGAGAACCACCTCACCGCGGAAAAGGCGTTCGAGTTCAAGGCGCTCGAGGTGCGCGACCTGTGGACCGCCACCGGCAACCCCCGTCTGAAGGACCGGCTCGCCGACTTCTCGGGCGTGACGATCCGGGTGCTCGAGCACCTGATGCATCGGGGCTCGGACGAGCTGTGGGAGGGGATCACCGATCCCTCCGTCGTCGTGGCGCGCGAGCTCGGCCCGGGCCTCACCGTCCAGCTCGACCGCGAGCACGTGGTGGGGCTCGTGAGCGAGGAAGGTACGCGGACCTCGCATGCGGCGATCCTGGCGCACTCCATCGGCATCCCGGCGGTGTTCGGTGTGACGGGCGCCATGGACCGCATCGCGCCGGGCACGATGCTCGTGATGGACGGGACCCGCGGCACCGTGCTGCTCGATCCCACGCCCGCCGAGATCGCCGATGCCCGGGAGCGCGAGCTGCGCCGCCGCGAGCTGGCCGCGCAGCTCGACGAAATCGCGTCGCGGCCGGCGGTCACCACCGACGGCACGCGCATCGTGCTGCGCGGCAACGTGGACCTTCCCGACGAGATCAGGGCCGCGCAGGAGCACGGCGCGGAAGGCGTCGGCCTGCTGCGCACCGAGTTCCTGATCACCAGTCACACCACCCTGCCGAGCGAAGACGAGCAGACCGCGTACTTCCGCCGCGTGGCCGAGGCGTTCGCGGGTCATCCGGTGGTGGTCCGCACCTACGACCTGGGCGGCGACAAGCTGCCAGGCGCGTTCCGCATGATGACGGAGACCAACCCGCAGCTCGGCTGGCGCGCCATCCGCGTATGCCTCGACCGCCCGGAGATCTTCGAGACCCAGATCCGCGCGGCGCTGCGCGCGGCGGCCCACGGGCAGATTCATCTGATGATCCCGCTGGTGACGCGACTCGACGAAGTCGACCGGACACGCGAGATCGTCGCGCAGCAGGCCAAGCGGCTCGCCGCCGAGGGGATCGAAGCGGCGGCGTCGCTCCCGGTGGGGGTGATGGTCGAGACGCCGGCCGCCGCGGTGATCGCCGACCGGCTGGCCGAAGCGTCGGATTTCTTGAGCGTCGGCACGAACGACCTCACGCAGTACACCCTCGTCGTGGACCGCGGCAATGCCCGGCTCGCCGACCGCTTCAACCCCCACGACCCGAGCGTCGTGCGCCTGCTCAAGATGGTGGCCGATGCCGCGCGCGCCGCCGGCAAACCGGCCAGCGTGTGCGGTGAGATGGCCTCGGAGCCGCTGTCCGCGTTCCTGCTGCTCGGGCTCGGCTACGACACGCTCTCCGTCGCGCCGCCCAAACTGACGATCGTCAAGTGGATGGTGCGGCAGGTCAGCGTGGCGCGCGCGCGACTCGCGGCCGAGCAGGCGCTCGGCGCGCGCACTGCGGACGCGGTACTCGATTTGCTGCGGTTGGCGCTCGCCGAAGCAGTGGACCTGAAGCTGCTCGACCCCGACGCCCGGTTGCCGGGCGGGCGGCGGACCGCTAGCTTGAACGTCTAAACCCGCGTCGGATCGACACATGCCAGCGCAGCGCCACGTCTTCACCTCCGAGTCGGTGACGGAAGGTCATCCCGACAAGATTGCCGATCAGATTTCGGATGCCGTCCTGGACGCCATCATCGCCAAGGACCCCGCCGCCCGCGTGGCGTGCGAGACGCTGGTCACGACCGGCATGGCGGTGGTCGCGGGCGAGATCACGACGTCCACCTACGTGCATATCCCCGACATCGTGCGGGGCACGATCAGCGCGATCGGTTACACCGACGCGAGCTTCGGCTTCGACGCCCAGACCTGCGCCATTCTCACCACCATCGACCGCCAATCCGGGGACATCGCCCTGGGGGTGGACAAAGGCGGCGCCGGCGACCAGGGCATGATGTTCGGCTACGCGTCGGACGAGACGCCGTCGCTGATGCCGCTGCCGATCGTCCTGGCCCACCGGCTGGCCGAGCGGCTGGCGACCGTGCGCAAGGCGGGCGATCTCCCGTGGCTCCGGCCCGACGGCAAGACGCAGGTCAGCGTGATGTACGAAGGGGCCCGCCCCGTGGGGATCAGCAAGGTAGTCGTCTCGACCCAACACTCCGACAAAATCGACAACGCAGAGCTGCGCGAGGGCGTGATCGCGCTGGTCGTGCGGCCGGTGCTCGCGGACGCGGGCTTCGAGGTGCGCGACGCCGATCTGCTGGTGAATCCCACCGGCCGGTTCGTGGTCGGTGGGCCGCAGGGCGACGCCGGGCTCACCGGCCGGAAGATCATCGTCGACAGTTATGGGGGCATGGCCCGCCACGGGGGCGGCGCGTTCAGCGGCAAGGATCCCTCCAAGGTCGACCGCTCGGCCGCCTACGCGATGCGCTGGGTGGCGAAGAACATCGTGGCGGCCAAGCTGGCGCGGCGCTGCGAGGCCCAGGTGGCGTACGCCATCGGTGTCGCTCAGCCGGTGTCCGTCATGATCGAGACGTTCGGCAGCGGCACGGTCCCCGAGGAAGTCATCGAAGATGCGGTCCGCGAGGTGTTCGACCTCACGCCGCTCGGGATCATCAAGGCACTCGGCCTCCGCAACCCGATCTACCGTGCCACGGCCGCCTACGGACATTTCGGCCGTGCCGCGGAGCGGCGTCGCTTCGTGGACAAGGACGTGGATCGCGAAGTCGAGCTGTTCACCTGGGAGCACGCGAACCGCGTCGAGGAGCTGCGGCTCGCGGCGCAGCGTTCCAAGCACTATACCAAGAAAGTCACCGCATGACGACGACGGCTGCGAGCGCGACTTCCGACATCAAAGACCCGAAACTCGCAGCCGAGGGGCGGCGCCGGACCGAGTGGGCGGAGCGATCCATGCCGGTGCTGCGCCTCATTCGTGAGCGCTTTTCCCGGGAACGGCCGCTCGCCGGGCGTCGCCTTGCGGCTTGCCTGCACGTCACGACCGAGACGGCGAACCTCGCGGTCACGCTTCAGGCGGGCGGCGCGGACGTGGCGCTGTGCGCGTCGAATCCCCTGTCCACGCAGGACGACGTCGCGGCCCACCTGGTGAAGGATCACGGCATCAAGGTGTTCGCCATCAAGGGCGAAGATCACGCCACCTATTACGAGCACATCCGGGCCGCCCTGGCGCATCGGCCGGATATCACCATGGACGACGGCGCCGACCTGGTGGGCGCGCTCCACATGATCGCGCTGAACCGGCTGGACGATCTCGCGCCGCCGGTGCGCCAGTGGGTCGAGGGCCTGTCCGGGGCGGAGCGGCGGGCGCTGGTCGGCGGCGTGGCGGGATCGACCGAAGAGACCACTACCGGCGTCATCCGTCTCAAGGCGATGGCGCGCGACGGTGTGCTGCAGTTCCCCGTGATCGCGGTGAACGACTCCGACACCAAGCACCTGTTCGACAATCGCTACGGCACGGGCCAGTCGACGCTCGACGGCATCCTCCGGGCCACCAACGTGCTGGTGGCGGGGAGCACGATGGTGGTGGCGGGGTATGGCTGGTGCGGCCGGGGCTTCGCGCTGCGGGCGCGCGGCGCGGGCGCGAACGTGCTCGTGACCGAGATCGATCCACTCAAGGCGCTCGAAGCCCAGATGGACGGGTACCGGGTCGTGCCGATGGCCGAAGCCGCGCGGGTGGGAGACGTGTTCGTCACCTTGACCGGCAACCTGCACGTGATCCGCGTGGAGCACATGCGCGCCATGAAAGACGGGGCGATTCTCGCGAACTCGGGTCACTTCAACGTCGAGATCGACCTCGACGGCCTCAAGCGGGTGGCCCAGGGCCCCACGCCGCTGCGCGAGTTCGTGGACGAGTGGCGCCTGGACGGCAAGCGCCTGTTCGTGCTGGCGGACGGCCGGCTCATCAACCTGGCGGCTGCGGAAGGACACCCGGCGAGCGTGATGGACATGTCGTTCGCGAACCAGGCGCTGGCGGCGGAGCATGTGGTGCGGCACGCGCGCGACCTGGGCAAGGACGTGCACCGCATCCCGCGCGAGCTCGACGCCGAAATCGCCCGGTTGAAGCTCGCGGCCATGGGGGTCGCCATCGACACGCTCACACCCGAGCAGCAGAAGTATCTCGCATCGTGGGAGATGGGGACCTGAGCGCGAACGTCATCCAGGTTCGGGTCGCCCACCTGGGGCTCGATCGTACGACCAACACCCCCGTCGTCATTCTGCAGGAGCAGGAGGGGGAGCGGGTCCTCCCGATCTGGATCGGGCCCGCCGAGGCGAGCGCCATCGCGATGGAGCTGGCGGGGGTGAAGTTCGCCCGGCCCCTCACCCACGACCTGCTGAAGCAGGTGATCCTCGGCCTGGGCGCGGACCTGCGCAAGGTGATCATCACCCAGGTCAAGGAGAACACGTATTACGCCGAGCTGCACATCTACCGCGGCGACGCGGTGATCCAGATCGACGCCCGGCCGTCCGACTCGATCGCCGTCGCGTTGCGGCTCAAGGCGCCGATCTTCACGAGTGAGGGCCTGCTCGCGCTCACGTCGGTGGAGACGGGCGAGCCCGGCGGCGAGTCCGGCTCGGGGCCGCTCGATCCCGATGCCCTGAAGAACTACCTCCAGAACCTCGATCCTGAAGATTTCGGGAAGTTCACTCCCTAGCGTCGCCCTGCTCGCGCTGCTCAGCTGGGCGGGAGCTGCGGGTCTCGGGGCACAGGGAATCGTCGTTTCCGGACGGGTGCTGTACGGGCCCGCGGGACGGCCGCTCGCGGGTACCCGCGTGGTGCTGCACGAGGTGTCGATGGGCGGCGGCGGGCGGCCGATCGATTCCACCAGCACCGACGCGCGCGGGCACTACACCCTGACGATCCGCCACGCCGACTCGACCGCGCTCTATGTCGTGAGTAGCTGGCGCGCCGGCATCGCGTACTTCTCGGAGCCGGTCACCCCGGGGCGCTCGCGGCCGGCGCCGCTCCGCGCCCTCTACGTCTACGACACCAGCTCCGCGGGTCCGGCCGTGCGGGTCACCCGCCGCCTGGTGACCGTGGCGAAGATCAAACGCGACGGCAGCCGGGACGTGCTCGAGCTGCTGGAGCTCGAGAACCCCGGCGCGGCAACCCGCGTCGCCGCCGACACGCTCCGTCCCACCTGGGCCGGTGCCATTCCGGCCGCGGCGATCCAGTTCCAGGTGGGGCAGGGCGACGTCTCGGCCCGCGCCGTGACGCTGCGGGGCGATTCGGTCGCCGTGTTCGGCCCCATCCCTCCGGGCGAGCGCAAGCAGCTGAGCTACACGTATGTCCTGCCCGCGACCGCGCGCCGCGTGGACCTGCCGATCGACCAGCCGATCGAAGAGGTCGACCTGCTGCTCGAGGACACCGCGGCCGTGGTGCGCGCGGCGCGGCTCGACTCGCTCGGGATCGAGCCCATCGAAGGGCGCCGCTTCGCGCGCTACCGCACGCCGGCGCTCGGCGCGGGCGCGCCGCTCGCCATCGCCTTCAGCGATCGGCCGCTCGCGCCGGAAGCGCTGGTGCCGTTCGTCGTCGGCCTCGCGGCGCTCGCGCTCGCGGCCGGGTTCGTGGTTGCGCTGCGGAGAGGACGGCAGAGGTCGTAGAGGTGCTAGAGGTTGAAGACCTCTACGACCTCTACCGCCTCTACCCATTGCGTCTCCGATGCTGAGTCGATAGACTAGCGCTCGTAGTTACAAGCGAACGGGGATCTACGGAAGCCGGTGCAAATCCGGCGCGGCCCCGCCACTGTGACGGGCAGCTGTAGCGGCTCGACGCCACTGGGTGCGATCACCCGGGAAGGCGGGCCGCTCGCCCGGAGCCAGGAGACGTCTTCGTTCGCGCCACCTGCAGATCCCTCGCGGGAGGGATGGTGGCGCTGCGCACCCAGGCGCAGGCGCTAGCCCATCTCCGCTCCGTCGGGGGTGGGTTTTTTCGCTATGCGCCGCTGGACAGTGCGCACCCACCTCGCGGGACTCGTCGCGCTCGCCGCCGTGGCCTGCGCCCGGGGTGAGCACCCGCCCGCCGCGGGCCCCGCCGTCACTGACGACGCGGGCCGCCGGGTGGCGCTCGCCGTGCCCGCCCGCCGCATCGTCTCGCTGCTGCCGTCGTTCACCGAGATCCTGTTCGCCATCGGCGCGGGCGACCGCCTGGTCGGCCGCACCGCGTGGTGCGACTACCCGCCCGCCGCGCTCGCGGTGCCCAGCGTGGGCGACGGCATACCGCCCAACGTCGAAGCGGTCGCCGCCCGCCGGCCCGACCTCGTCGTCCTGTACCGCTCCGGCCAGAACGCCACCGCCGCGGAGCAGCTCGAGCGGCTCGGCATCCGGACCGTCCTGCTCGATCTCAATCGGCTCGAGGAGCTGGCATCCGCGGCCCACCGTCTCGGCTTGCTCACGGGGCGCACCGCAGCGGGGGACTCGTTGGCGCGAGCCATGGATAGTCTCGTCTCGCAAAGCCCCCAGTCCCCAACCCCTAGCCCCAAGTCCCTCGTCTTTGTCGTCTGGGACAACCCGCCGATCGTGATCGGCGCGGGGAGCTATCTCGACCGCCTCGCGGGGCTCGCCGGCGCGCGCAACGTGTTCCACGACATCGCCGCGCCTTCGGCCCAGGTGTCGATCGAGACGATCGCCGCGCGCAACCCCGACTTCATCGCGGTGCTGTCGGATACGGCGGCACCGCCCCGCTACGCCGGCCGCCCGGAGTGGCGCGTGGTGCCGGCGGTACGGAACGGACGGTTTCTCTTTCTGCCGGGAGGGCTGTTCGGCCGGCCCGGCCCCCGCGCGCGCGAGGCGGTACGCGAGCTGCGGCGGCGCCTCGAGACCACGCCGTGAAGTACGTGGTGCTGGCCGGCGCGGCCCTCGCGACCCTCGCCGCGGCGCTGCTGGTGGGGCCCGCCAACCTGCCCCTCGCGGACCTGCCCGGCTCGGCGATCGTGTGGCAGTTGCGCTTGCCCCGCGCGGTGCTGGCGTTCCTGGTGGGCGGCGCGCTCGGCGTCGCGGGCACGAGCCTCCAGGCGCTGGTGCGCAATCCGCTGGCGGATCCGTTCCTGCTCGGGCTGTCGGGCGGCGCGGGCCTGGGCGCCGTGGCGGCGATCGCGCTCCACCTGCCCGGTCCCTGGGCCCTCCCGCTCGCGGCGTTCGTCGGAGCCGTCGGCGCGATGGCGCTGGTGTATCGGCTGGGACTCATGGGCGGGGCGGAGCTCGATCCGCGCATCCTGCTGCTGGGCGGCGTGGCGGTGGGCGCGTTCGCCGCGGCCGTCACCACGGCGCTGGTCTCGCTCGCCCAGGCCACGGAGCTGCGCAACGCGTTCCTGTGGCTGTGGGGCGGGTTTTCCGGAGCGTCCTGGACCACGGTGCTCGTGATGCTCGCGTACGCGCCGCTGCCGCTCGCTGTCCTCGTCGCTTCCGCCCGGCCGCTCGATCTGCTCGCCCTGGGCGAGGAGCCCGCCCAGTACCTCGGCGCCGACGTGCGGCGGCTCAAGCGGGTCGTCTATCTGGCCGCGTCGCTCCTCACCGCCGCGGCGGTCGCCGTCGCGGGCGTGATCGGGTTCGTTGGGCTGGTCGTGCCGCACGTGTGCCGGCTCGTGTGGGGCCGGCTGCATCGCACCCTGCTCCCGACGGCGTTCCTCACGGGGGGCATTCTGCTCGCGGCGGCCGACACCCTGGCCCGCACCGTCGTGGCCCCGCGCGAGCTGCCCGTCGGGATCGTGACCGCGCTGCTGGGTGTCCCGGTGTTCGCCTTCCTGCTGCGCCGATGGACCGTGAGCTGATCGTCGCGCTGCGCGGCGTCACGTGCCGCTACCCGGACGCCGCGCGCGACAGCCTCGTGAGCGTCTCGCTCGAGCTCCGTGCCGGCGAGCTGCACGCGGTGCTCGGACCCAACGGCAGCGGCAAGACGACGCTGGTGCGCGCGGCCCTCGGCCTCGTGCCGCTCGTCGCCGGTGAGGTCGAGATCCTGGGACGCCCGGCGCACACCTGGTCGCGGCGTGAACTGGCACGGGTGCTCGGCGTGCTCCCCCAGCGCGAGGACAACCTGTTCCCACAGCGCGTGCGCGAGACGGTGCTGCTGGGTCGCTACCCGCACCTCTCGCTGTTCGGCGGCGTGGCTGCGACAGACCGGGCGGCCGTCGACGGCGCGCTCGCCGCATGCGACGCGGCGGACCTGGCCGACCGCTGGCTCCGGACGCTCTCGGGCGGCGAATACCAGCGCGTCCGGCTGGCGCGGGCGCTGGCGCAGGAGCCCCGGCTGCTCGTGCTCGACGAGCCGACCGCCTCGCTCGACCTGCGGCACGAGATGGAGCTGTTCGAGCTGGTCCGTACGCTGGTGGACGCGCAGGGGCTCGGCGTCCTGATGATCACGCATCACGTGAATCTGGCGGCGCGCTTCGCCGACCAGGTCTTGATCCTCGCCGAGGGACGAGCGGTGGCGCACGGCGCGCCCGCCCGGGTCCTCACGCGAGAGACTGCCGCCGCCGTGTTTCAATGGCCCGTGGTCATTACGGCCTTCGACGAACGACCCCAGATGATCCCCTTGCGCAGGAAGGAGAGCCATCCATGAGACAGTGGCTGAGCGCGTTGCCGCTCGTCGTCTTCCCCCTGGTGCTGGCCGCGCAGCAAGGCGGCGACACCGTCACACTCGCCCCAGTGGTGGTCACAGCGACGCGGCTGCCGATGCGCGCCGACGCCCTCCCGACGTCGGTCACCGTGATCACGGGTGCCCAGCTGCGGGCGCAGGGGCTCCGCACGGTGGCCGAGGCGCTGCGCGTCGTCCCGGCGGCGGCGGTGGTCACGACCGGTCCCTGGGGCGGCCAGACGTCGCTGTTCTTGCGCGGAGGCGAGAGCGATTACGTGAAGGTGCTCATCGACGGGGTGCCGCAGAACGCGCCCGGCGGCAGCTACGACTTCGCGAACCTGACGACCGACAACGTCGAGCGGATCGAGGTGGTGCGCGGCCCGACGAGCGTGTTGTATGGCTCGGACGCGGTGACCGGCGTGGTGCAGATCTTCACCCGCGGGGGGCGGGGAGGCGGGGGCCACGGCGCGCCCCACATGACCGTCGCCTTCGGGGGCGGGAGCTACGGGACTAACGCCGTCGACGTCACCGCGGCCGGCGGCGACGACCGCGCAGGGTATGCCCTCGGCCTGTCGCGCTTTGCGAGCGATGGCATCTATCCGTTCAACAACCAGTACCGGAACGAAGTGCTGAGCGGCCGTGTGCGGCTGCGGCCGGACGCGCGCACCGACGCCGCGCTGTCCCTCCGCTACGGCGACGGCCTCTATCACTTCCCGACGAACGGCAGCGGCGACACGGTGAGCCACAATCAGCACCAGCTCGATCGCGGCCCGTCGGTCGGGCTCGATCTGGGCCACGTCTTCTCGGGCCGCGTCGAGAGTCGCCTGGCGGGGACCTGGCACCGCGACAACACCCAGTACGCCATCGCGCCGAACGGCCCGAGCGACTCGACCACCTTCCCGTACTCGAGCTCCGACTGGGTGACGCGTGCCGGGCTCGACGGTCGCATCAACGTGCGCGTCGCGGCGGGCGACGTCGTCACGGTGGGAGGTGCATTCGAGCACGAGACGCTGGAGGGGACGACGTTGAACGGGTCGCGGTCGCGCGACGACGGCGCCGCGTATCTGCAGCTCGTCACGGACCTGGAGCGCCCGCTCAGCCTGACGCTCGGCGCGAGGCTCGACGACAACCAGCGCTTCGGCAGCTACGCGACGTACCGGGCGGGTCTGTCGTTCCGCGTTTACAGGGACACGCGCGCCATTGCCTCCGTCGGGAGCGGATTCAAGGAGCCGAACTTCTTCGAGACCTACGCCACGGGCTTCGTGCGCGGGAACCCCGATCTGCGACCGGAGCACTCCTTCACGTGGGAAGCGGGCCTCGAACAGCACATTCCCGGGACGGAGGTCACCCTGCGGGCGACCTATTTCAATCAACGGTTCCGCGATCTGATCGATTACAACGGATCGGCCAGCGTCACGTACAATTACCTCAACGTTCCCGGCGCCGACGCGCGGGGCCTCGAGGTCGCCTCGGTGGCGGCACTGGGCCCGGTTCGCGTCACGGGCGGGTACACGTTCCTCGACACGCGGGTCACCCGAGGCGGGGCCGACACCGGCTCGACGGCCTTGTTTCTCACGGGGCAGCCGCTGCTGCGACGCCCCTGGCACTCCGCAACCCTGGGGCTCTCGTCCCGGCTGGGGGGGCGGGGCAGTGTGACGGTGACGGTTCTGTACACCGGGCGGCGGTCGGACGTCGACTACCGGACGTTCCGACGCGACACGCTGCCGGCGTACACGCGCGTGGACCTCGCCGGTCAGTTCGATCTGGTGCGGCCGGGGCGGGGCCCGGCGCCGGGCCTCGCGCTGGTCGGCCGCGTGGAGAACCTGTTCGACCACGCATATCAGGAAGTGACGAACTTCCCGGCGCGGCGGCGCAATGTGTTCGTCGGGGGCGAGCTCCGTTTCGGCACGCCGTGACCCGCCCCCAGGACGTGCTGGTCGCGTGGAGCGGCGGCAAAGACAGCGCGCTGGCGCTGCGCGAGATCCTGCTGGACGGGCGCTACCGGGTGGCGGCGCTGCTCACCACGGTGACGGGAGCGTACGACCGGATCAGCATGCACGGCGTGCGCCGCACGCTGCTCGAGCGCCAGGCCGCGTCCCTCGGCCTCCCGCTCGAGCAGGTGGTGATCTCGCCGGGGGCCACGAACGACGAGTATGAGGGAAAAATGGGTGCCACGCTCCAGGCACTGCGCCACCGGGTGCCGGGTCTCGACACGGTCGTCTTCGGGGACCTGTTCCTGGCGGAGATTCGTGCCTATCGCGAGCGGATGCTGGCGCGAATCGGCATGCGGGGGCTGTTTCCGCTGTGGCTGCGCGATACCCGGGCGCTGGCGCACCAATTCGTCCGGCTGGGATACCGCGCGGTGCTCGTGTGCGTGGATGCGGAGCAGCTCACGCCCGAGTTCGCGGGCCGGGAATTCGACGCCGCGCTGCTGCGGGAGCTGCCGTCCACCGTGGATCCGTGTGGGGAGAACGGCGAGTTCCACACGTTCGTTTACGCGGGCCCGGGGTTTCGGCAGGACGTACGGCACGAGCGGGGACCCGTCGTGCTGCGCGACCGCCGGTTCGTATATTGTGATCTTGTGGAGACCACCGCTCGATGAGTCGGCTGCGCTTGCTCGCCCTCGCGCTCGCCGTCGCGTGCAGCGACGCGCTCGAGCAGCGCAGCTCGGCGGGGCAAGTGATCGGCGTGGTCAACGCCGCGGACCGGACCCTGTCGGTCATCTCGGCGACCGACTTCACCGTGTCCACGCGCGACTGGCAGAGCGGCAGCGCCACCCCGACGACCATCGCCGGCCGCGAGCACGTGTTCGTGGTCCCGCTGGGCGCGGCGGATGCGGTGGGGGTGGACCTGTTCTTCACCTGTCCCCCCGACGCGCTCAGTCTCTGCATCCGACCCGATTACGTGCTGCCGCTCGCGCCCGGCTCCGGTGCGACCGGCGTGGCCATCCAGGACGACTCGATTGCGTGGGTCGCGAACCCGAATCTCAATACGGTCACACGGCTCAACTATCTGAGCGGCGACACGGTGAGCGTCCGGGTGGGAGCATATCCGCAGGCCGTCGCGATCGTGGGGACGCGAGTCTTCGTCGTCAACGGCAACCTCACGGGCGCGACGCCCGTGGGCCCGAGCTGGCTGACCTCGTTCGATTGTTGCGGGGTGCGCACTACCGATTCGATTCCGCTGACCGGCAGCGACGCCCGCTTCGCCGTGGTGGGAGACGACAGCCTGCTCTACGTGGTCGCGTCCGGCCACGCCGGCGCCGCGGATGGCAAGCTGTCGATCGTCGACCCGGTCACGCGGACGGAGTCGGCGGTGTTGAACGGGCTCGGCGAGTCGCCCGGGGCGGTGGCGTTTCACCCCACCGGCAGCCGGCTGCTCGTCGCGTCGGCCACCGACGGTATTCTGGAAATCAACACCTCGATTCGCGCCATCACACGCGGACCGGGCACCGCCGTCAAGCCCGGTGGTCACGGCGTTTCGGGCCTCGCGATCGACCTGCGCGGCCGCGTGTACGCCATCGACCCGGGTGCCTGCGCCGCCGCCGGTACCGTGCATGTCCTGACCGCGCCCCCCGACTATCGTGAGGTCCACACGGTGGCCGTGGGTGTGTGTCCCACGACGGCCGCGGTGGCGGCGACGCAGTAGCCATGTCCCTGGTCACTACTCCCGCTGTCGTGCTCCAGACGTACCGCTACAGCGAGACGTCCAAGGTGGTGCGCCTCGCGACCCGCGATTTGGGCGTGCAGAGCGCCATCGCGAAGGGCGCCCTCCGCCCCAAGAGCCGTTTCGGGGCGGGACTGGAGCTGCTGAGTGAGGGGATGGCCCAGCTCTACTTCCGCGAGACCCGCGAGCTCCATACGCTGGGCGCGTTCGACCTGGTCAACCTGCGGCGCGACCTGGCGGCGGACGTGGGGCGCTTCGCCGGCGCCACGGCGCTCACGGAAGTCATGCTCAAGATGGCGCCGCCGGCGCCGCTCGTGGCCGCGTACGACACGCTCACCGGCGCGCTCGACGCGCTCGAGCTGGCGCTCCCGGACCAGGTCGATGCCGCCGCGGTGCGGGCGCTGTGGTGCCTGCTCGCCGTGCTCGGCTTCGAGCCGTCGCTCGCGCGCTGCGCCCGCGACGGCGCGGCGATCGACCCGGCGGCCGACGAGCCCGTGCGCTTCAGCGTGGCGGACGGCGGCGCCCTGTGCACGCGCTGCGCGCCCGCTGCGGGAGACGCACTCAGCCGCCTGCCGCCGCGCGCCTACCGTGATCTCCTCGCCCTGAACGACGCGCGAGCGGATCTGCCGTTGCTCGACCGCCCACACGCGGCCGCTCACCGCCGCCTCGTCGCCCGCTTCGTCCGCTACCACCTGGGCGAGGCCGGCCCCCTTTCGGCCCTCGACTTCTGGGAGCGTCGCGCGTGGGTACCCCCCACTCCAACACCGATTCCCTCCGCCGCTTCGTAATCGGCACCGCGGGCCACATCGACCACGGCAAGACCGCCCTGGTGAAGGCCCTCACCGGGGTCGACACCGACCGCTGGGAGGAGGAGAAGCGTCGCGGCATCACGATCGATCTGGGGTTCGCGCCGCTGCCCCTCGGAGACGACGTGCAGGCGAGCGTGGTCGACGTTCCCGGACACGAAGGCTTCGTGCGCAACATGCTGGCGGGCGCCACCGGCATCGACGTCGCGCTGCTCGTCATCGCCGCCGACGAAGGGATCATGCCCCAGACCGAAGAGCACCTCGCCATCGTCGAGCTGCTCGGCGTGCGTCGCGGCATCCCGGTCATCACCAAGCGCGATCTGGTGGACGCCGAGTGGCTCGAGCTGGTGCAGGGCGAGGTGGCAACCCGGCTGGCTGCGAGCCGCATCCGCTGGGAGCGCGCCGTGGCGGTGTCCGCGCTCACGGGCGAAGGATTGGACGAGCTGCGGAGCGCCCTGGGCCGGGTCGCCGCCGACCTGGTCGAGCGGCCCGCGGCCGACCTGTTCCGACTACCCATCGACCGCGTGTTCGCCGTGGCGGGCGCCGGCACCGTCGTGACCGGGTCGACGTGGAGCGGTGGCGTCGCCGTCGGTGAGTCGGTGCGGCTGCTCCCGCTGGGGCGGGACGCGCGCGTGCGCTCCATAGAGGTCCACGGCGAGTCCGCCGCGCGGGCCGTGCCGGGACGCCGCACCGCGCTGGCGCTCGTGGGCGTGGACAAGAGCGAGCTCGCGCGCGGCGACGTCGCGGTCACGGGTCCGGGCTGGCACGCCACAGGCATGCTCGACGCCAGCGTCGAGCTGCTCCCCGGTGCGCACAAGCCGCTCGCCTCGCGCACCCGCGTTCGGGTCCACCTGGGGACGGCGGAAATTCTCGCCCGCGTGGTCCAGACACGGGCCATCGGGCCGGGGGAAACGGGGCAGGCGCGCCTGGTGCTCGAGACGCCCCTGGTGGCACGAGGCGGCGACCGCTTCGTGCTGCGCTCGTTCTCCCCGGTCACTACCATCGGCGGTGGAGTCGTGCTGGACCCCTTCCCGCCGCAACGCACCAGGCTGCGCCGGCGCCGCATCGTCCCGGACCAGACGGCGGCGCAGCGACTCGAAGCGCTGGTCGTCGAGGTGGGGCTCGCGGGCGTAGCGACGGAAACGCTCGCGGTGCGGCTCGGCGTGGCGCCACGGCGTGTGACCACGGTCATCGCGGATGTGGGGGAGGGGCTCCTAGTGTTGGGTGAGACGCTCGTCGCGAGCGCGGCCGTCACGGCCGAAGCGGCGCGGCTGGTGGAAGTGTTGCGGCGGCACCACAAGGAGCATCCCATCGATCCCGGGATGTCGCTCCAGGCGTTGCGCGCCGCGGTCGGGGCCGCCAGCTCGCCGCCACCGGCCGCCGTGGTCGATGCGGTCCTGGCGCAGGGCGTGCGCGGGAGAAAACTGGAGATCGTCGAGAGCGTGGCCCGCCTTCCAGGGTGGCGTCCCGCCTTCGACGCCCGCTCGAGCGGCGCCCGGGACCAGGTGGCGCGCCGCGTGGCCGAGGCGAAGTGGCAGGTGCCAACCGTGGCCGAGCTCGAGCGCGAGCTGCCCAACGCGCCGGTGCGGGCGGTGCTCGCCCACCTGGCTCGGGAGGGCGTGGTGGAGCAGATGGATCAGGAGCGCTACGCCGCGGCGGCGGCGCTCGCGGAATTTCGCGCTGCGCTGGAAGCGACGCTGACGGAGCTCGGGTCCGCAACGCCTGCGGAGCTACGCGACCGCCTCGGGCTGACGCGCAAGTACCTGATCCCGCTGCTCGAGTGGGCGGATCGCCGCGGCGTGACGCGCCGCACCGGCGACGCCCGGGTTCTGGGCAGGTTGACAGCGGGGAAAGGCGGACCATAGTTTCACGGTGCGCCCTGTATCGGAGCGGTCTAGAAGTCACTATCTCGTGTGCTAGAGGAGCGGCGGATGAGGCGGTTCGCCTGGGCGATGCTCGGGCTAGGGCTGTGGGTGCTGGCGGGAGGGGTCGCGCCGGCCGCGGGACAGGATCCCCAGCCCACGATCGAGCTTCAGCACAATCGTTTCAATCCGGTGACCACGATCCCGTTCAAGCTGAGCGGGACGTTGTTCCTCAAGGGTCACCGGCCCGTGGTGTCGCTACGGATTTATAACGTGCTCGCGCAGCTGGTCGCGATCCCGGTGCTGCGCGGCACGGGCAAGGCCCTAGACGGCCTCGCCCTGACCTGTCCCACCCAGATGGGGTGCCGCTACGACGCCTACTGGGATGGCGTCGTTGCCAATACCGGCCAGCCGGCGGCGTCCGGCGTGTACATCTATCAGCTCGTCGTGGACGGTCAGCGGGTGTACAAAAAAGTCGTAAAGCAGCCGCCGCAATGAGTTAGACGGTCTCCCCTCGGCGAGGCAGGCGCGCGGGCGTCTGCCGATTCGGCATCTTTAGTCGGCACAGACGTTGCCCGGGGGACCGGGTGCCATGATCAATCCCGAACGTTTGACGGTGAAGGCGGCGGAGGCCCTCCAACAGGCGGGCGCGCTGGCGCGCTCGCGCGGCAACCCCGTCGTCAACGACGCCCATCTCTTCCAAGCGCTGCTGGCGCAGGACGACGGCATCGTCGTCCCGCTGCTCCAGAAGGCCGGACTCAACATCACGCAGCTCAAGGCCGCGACCGAGCGGGAAATCGCGCGTTTCCCGCAGCAATCGGGCACGGCGGCCGAGCCGACGCTGTCGCGCGAGGTCTCGCGCGTGCTCGATCGGGCGGACGACGAGGCGAAGGCGCTGGGCGACGCCTACGTCTCGACCGAGCACATGCTGCTGGGCCTGGTGGAGGAGAAAGGCACGACGGCGAAGCAACTGCTCGCCGCGGCGGGCATCGACCGCGCCGCGCTGCTGGCGGCGCTCGAGGGCGTGCGCGGGTCGCAGCGCGTGACCGATCAGGCGCCGGAGCAGAAGTATCAGGCGCTGGAGCGCTACACGCGCGATCTCACCGAGCAGGCCCGCAAGGGGAAGCTCGACCCCGTGATCGGACGGGACGAGGAGATCCGGCGCGTGATGCAGGTGCTGTCGCGCCGCACCAAGAATAATCCGGTCTTGATCGGCGAGCCGGGAGTGGGCAAGACGGCGATCGTGGAGGGGCTGGCCCAGCGCATCGTGAACGGCGACGTTCCCGACTCGCTGCGCAACAAGCACGTGATCGGGCTCGATCTCGGGTCGCTGATCGCGGGCACCAAGTATCGCGGCGAGTTCGAGGATCGGCTCAAGGCGGTGCTCAAGGAGATCACGAGTGCCGAGGGTCGCTACATCGTCTTCATCGACGAGCTGCACACGCTGGTGGGCGCGGGCGCCGCCGAGGGCGCCATGGACGCGTCCAACATGCTGAAACCGGCGCTGGCCCGGGGCGAGCTGCACGTGGTGGGCGCCACGACGCTGGATGAGTACCGCAAGCACATCGAGAAGGACGCGGCGTTGGAGCGCCGCTTCCAGCCGGTGCTCGTGGGTGAGCCGTCGGTCGAGGACACGATCGCGATCCTGCGCGGCCTGAAGGAGCGCTACGAAGTGCACCACGGCGTGCGCATCACGGACAGCGCCCTGGTGGCCGCCGCGACCCTGTCGCACCGCTACATCGGCGACCGGTTCCTCCCCGACAAGGCGATCGACCTGGTGGACGAGGCCGCGAGCCGGCTGCGGATCGAAATCGACTCGCTGCCGCAGGAGATCGACGAAGTCGAGCGGCAGAGCGTGCAGCGCGAAATCGAGCTCGCCGCCCTCGCCAAGGAGAAGGACAGGGCATCCAGGGAGCGGCGCGCCAAGGTCGAGGCGGAGCTGGCGGAGCTGCGGGAGCGCTCCAAGGTGATGAAGGCGCAGTGGCAGGCGGAGAAGGAGACCATCGGCGGCCTGCAGGGCAAGAAGGCCCAGCTCGAGCAGCTGCGCACCGAAGCGGAGCAGGCCACGCGGCGGGGCGATCTCCAGAAAGCGGCCGAGATCACCTACGGCCGCATCCCGGCCCTCGAGCGGGAGATCGCGGAGATCGAAAAGCGGCTGGCCGAGGTGCAGAAGAACGCCAAGTACCTGAAACAGGAAGTCGATGCCGACGACATCGCCGAGATCGTCTCCAAGTGGACGGGGATTCCGGTGTCCAAGATGCTCGAGTCAGAGCGCGAGCGTTTGACGCATCTGGAGGATGAGCTGTCCCGCCGCGTGATCGGGCAGCCGGAGGCGCTCGCCGCGGTGGCCAACGCGGTACGGCGGGCCCGGGCCGGCCTGCAGGACCCCAACCGCCCCACCGGCTCGTTCATCTTCCTCGGCCCCACCGGGGTGGGGAAGACCGAGACCGCACGGGCGCTGGCCGAGTTCCTGTTCGACGACGAGAAGGCGCTGGTGCGGCTCGACATGTCCGAGTACATGGAGAAGCATGCCGTGGCGCGCATGATCGGCGCGCCTCCGGGCTACGTCGGCTACGAGGAGGGAGGGCAGCTCACCGAGGCCATCCGCCGCCGCCCCTACGCGGTGGTGCTGTTCGACGAGATCGAAAAGGCGCACCCCGACGTGTTCAACGTGCTGCTGCAGATCCTGGACGACGGGCGGCTCACCGATTCGCAGGGGCGCACCGTCGACTTCCGCAACACCGTGCTCATCATGACGTCCAACATCGGGTCGCAGGACATCCTCGAGATTGGCACGCAGAACTGGGAGCAGGTCGAGACCAAGGTGATGGAGCTGTTGCGGCAGACGTTCCGGCCCGAGTTCCTGAACCGCGTGGACGACACCATCATCTTCCGACCGCTCTCGAGCGACGACATCACCAAGATCGTCGACCTCCAGATCGCGCGGTTCGCCCGGCTCATGGGTGATCGCAAGCTCGTGCTCGAGGTGACGCCCGCGGCGAAGCAGCTCCTGGTCGCCGAGGGATACGATCCGGTGTACGGCGCGCGGCCGCTCAAGCGGGCGATCCAGCGGCTGCTGCAGAACCCGCTCGCGCTGGCGGTGCTCGAGGGGAAGTACGCGGACGGAGACCGCATCCGGGTCAACCGCTCGAAGGACGGCAGTCATCTCACCTTCGAGCGCGTCGCCGGGGGAGTGCCCGAGCCCGCGCGTGCGTGACGACGGGGCTCGGGGTTCGGGGCTCGGAGCTCGGGCTGGCCCGCGAGCATCTGGCGAGGACCTCGCGGGGATGTCAGCGGCACTCGAGGAAGCTCGCCGGGCGGCGTCTGCCGGAGAGGTGCCGGTGGGTGCCGCCGTATTTCGGGACGCTGCGTTGGTAGCCGCCGCGCACAACGAGACCGCCGAGCGTCGCGATCCCACGGCCCACGCCGAGCTGCTCGCGGTGCAGCGCGCGCTTGCCTCGCTGCACACCGACCGACTCACCGACTGCACGCTGTACGTGACGCTCGAGCCGTGCGCTCAGTGCGCGGGGGCGCTCGTGCTGGCCAAGGTGGGCCGTGTGGTGTTCGGGGCCTACGACCCCAAGGCCGGGATGGCGGGGAGCGTAGGGGACGTGCTGCGGCACCCCGCTCTCAATCACCGGGTCGAGGTCATCGGCGGGATGGAGGAAGCGCAGTGCGGCCGGTTGCTGGCCGACTTCTTCAGGGCGAAGCGGTGAGCACCTCGGGACGCACGGTCAAGATCAGCGTGCGGCCCTTCGACGACGCCTGGACGTTTCCGAGCACCGCGGTCTTACCGACGGGGATGGTCACGGTCGTGCGGAAGCTACCCGCGCGTCCCTCCAAGTGGACGCCCAGCTCTACGGTCGCACTATCGGCGGCGCCGGCGAGGCGTTGAACGCTCGCGGACAGTATGTAGTGCTCGGGCTCCGCCGCGAGCATCTGCGATACTTCGGCCTTCTCTGTGGCGCTCACCACGCCTTCCCCAACGAGGCGGTAGCCATGGAACCGGAACAGCTGGCGCAGTGTTGCCTCCACGTCCCGGATGGCTGAGTCACCAGTCGCTGCACCGTCCGCTTCAATCAAGTGGAACGTGAGCCGGATGAATGGCCGAGGCCGATCGTATTGGGCCAGCACGCGGGCGATTTTGTCGAGGTTGTCCGGCGTCTCGCGCACCGTAATGGCATTGTCCGACACGGTGAACACGCCCTTGGCGTTGGGTCGGTCGGCGTACACGTAAGGCGTGACGATCGGGATCGCGTCTTGACCCCGCAGATACTTGAGCGCATAGGTTCGCGTGTCGAGGCTCGGGCCTCGGGACGAGCAAGCGGTGAGCAGCGCGACGATGGCGGTCGGGAACGACAGGATTGCTCTCATGGTAGATCCCCTCGGAAGAACCAGATGATCACCACATCGGGATTGTCGGTGCGAAACACCGCGGCACTTCCACCCAGGGGTGCCTCGACCGCGATGTCGGCTGGAGCGAAGGGCCTTTGCGTAGACGGCCACGACCGTTCCACTGGCCGGTGCCGGCCGAGGAGCACTGCTGCCAACAACGCTGCGGCGGCGAGCGGCGCGGAACGCCATATCCAGCGGCGGCGCACCCCGCGTCGCGTGGCGGTGAGCACGGCGTCGTTCGCCGCGCGCCGCGGCGCCGCCGCGGCCAGGGCGCGCCCGAGCTCACGCTCTACCTCGAGAATCCGGTCTGCGGCCGCTCGGCAGCCGGCGCAGCCACGCAGGTGCCGGCTCAGGTCGGAGTCGGTCGCGCCTGCGAGATCGTTGCGATCGGCCTCGAGCATCCGCTCGCGTGCGTCCGCGCACCTCATGACTCTCGGCCCTCCGCCAGTTCAGGATGACGTGCCAAGATCTTCATCCTCAGGGCGCGACGGGCGCGGCACAGATGCGCGCGTACTGTCACGGGATTCATGCCCAGTCGCTCGGCCACTTCCGCCGGAGTGAGCCCCTCCACCTCGGCCAAGTGGAACACCTCTCGCTGGCGCACCGGCAGCTGCTGAAACAGTGCCGTTACGATCCCACGCACCTGGAATTCCTGTAGTCGTCCCACGGGGTCCTCCTGTACCGCCCACTCCGTCCGCTGGGCCGCCGCGCTGCGGGCGAGCCGGAGCTTGCTCGCCAGCCGTCGACCGAGCCCGAGCGCCGCATTGCGTGTGACCTGGTACAGCCAGGTCGTGAAGCGCGACCGCCCGGCATAGCGGTCGAGACGCGTAGCCAGCAGGACCAGCACATCTTGGGCGACATCATCCGCGTCGTCCGGATCGCCCGTGTACACCAACGCCCAGCGGTACACGGTTGCGTGGCAGCAGCGGAGCAGCTCGTCACGCGCGCCGGCGTCGCCGCTCTGCGCTCGCCGTACCAGCGGGACCACCGCGTCGTCTAGCTGCGTGGTATCGCTCAACCGCTCTCCGGAGTGGCGCCGCGTGAACGTGAGATGCGTGTGGCCGGGCAGGCGTTTACCGTTCAGGGCGCGAACACCGGGCCCCGTGTACGTTTACTCGGCTACTTCCCGAGCGCCGCATGCCCTTCCGCACCATCATCGAGCCGTTCCGCATCCACGCCACGCAGGCAATTAAGCACACAACGCTGGAAGAACGGCAGGCGGCCCTCGTACGGGCGGGCTATAACCTCTTCGGCCTGCACGGCGACGAAGTCCTGATCGACCTGCTCACGGACTCGGGCACCGGCGCCATGTCGTCGCGCCAATGGGCCGCTATGATGGACGCCGACGAGTCCTACGCCGGCAGCCGCTCGTTCTACCGGTTCCAGGACGTCATCTCAGGCATAACAGGACTGCAGGAGGTCATCCCCACGCATCAGGGGCGGGCGGCCGAGCGGATCTTGTTTTCCGTGCTGGTCAAGCCGGGTCAGGTCGTTCCCAACAACACGCATTTCGATACCACCCGTGCCAACATCGAATACTGCGGCGCGGAGGCGCGCGACCTCATCATCCCGGAGGGCCGCGTCCCCGCGGCCAAGCACCCGTTCAAGGGCAACATGGACGTAGCGGCGCTCGAGGCGACGATCCACGAGGTCGGCCGGGAGCGCGTCCCGCTGGTCATGGTCACGGTGACCAACAACTCGGGCGGCGGCCAGCCGGTGAGCATCGCGAACCTGAAGGCGGTGCGGGCGGTGTGCGACCGCCACGGCGTCCCACTCTACCTGGACGCCTGCCGCTTTGCGGAGAACGCCTACTTCATCAAGCTGCGCGAGCCGGGCTACGCGGAGAAAACCCCGCGCGCCATCGCGCGCGAGCTGTTCGCCCTCGCCGACGGCTGTACCATGTCCGCCAAGAAGGACGGACTGGCGAATATCGGCGGATTCCTGGCGATGAACGATCCCGACGTGGCGCGTCAATGCCGTAACCTGCTGATCCTCACGGAAGGCTTCCCGACCTACGGCGGGCTCGCGGGCTACGACCTGGAGGCGGTCGCCACCGGACTCGAGGAAGCGCTGGATGAGGACTACCTGAAATACCGCTTGCGTTCTACAGCCTATCTCGCAGAGAAGGCCGAGCAGGCGGGGGTGCCGGTGGTCCAGCCTCCGGGCGGGCACGCGGTGTACCTGGACGCGCGGACGTTGCTGCCGCACGTGCCGCCGGCACAGTATCCGGCGCAGGCGCTCGCGGTGGAGCTGTACCGCGTGGGCGGCGTGCGGGGGGTGGAGATCGGCTCGGTGATGTTCGGCCGGCGCCAGGCCGACGGTACGGAAGCCCCGGCCGCGCTCGAGCTGGTGCGGCTGGCGGTGCCGCGGCGCACCTACACGCAGAGTCACATCGATTACGTCGCCGAGGTGATCGCCGAGGTGGCCCGCCGCAAGGACCGCGTGACGGGCTATCGCATCGTGGAGCAGGCGCCGTGGCTGCGCCACTTCACGGCGCGGTTCGAGCCTATTTAGCCCGCTGCTCGAGCTTGGCGATCAGCTTTTCGATCTCCAGCTTGAAGCGCTTCAGCGCCGGGAGCAGCTTCGGCTCGAGCTCGCGCTCCAGCTCCTTGCCTTCCTTCAGGAAGTCTTTCACGAGGTCGCGGAACCGCTCGGCCAGCTCGCGCCAGGTCGGGATGGTGTTCACGTCGGGGTCACCGGGCTTTTTGGTGGGCAGGGTATTCATGAGTCGCTCCTCGTGTGGATGGGTGGCGTCCGCACACGCGAAGTATACGGGGTGGGCTGGGGCCGGGGTTTCGTTAGCCGTCGCGCGTCGGTACCCTTATGGACGTGTACCGGGAGGAAAACATGAATCCGCGTGGGATTAGCTGGGTCGTGGCGGCCGCATTGTTGGGGTCTGGCCCCCTGGTGAGCTCGAGCGCTCCACGACCGCCAGCAGTCATCGTCGGGCTCGCTGGCCTCTGGCACTTCGACATGTATGACGCCGGCAACGCCAGCCCAGCCGCAACAGGCCAGCGACAGATGCGGCTGCTCGCCGACTCCACCAAGCTGCTCTGGACCGAGATCTTCGACACCAGGTCGGACACGGGCACGGGGATTCTGGGATACGACTCGGCCAAGGATGTCTACTATGTCCTCGGGGCGTACACGCACGAGCCTCATCCCATGGTTCAGATCGGACGCGCCGACGGGTCTGGCCGCACCATCCTGTTCGATGCGGCTTCTGGCAACCTGGAGACCCCGGGAGTCTTCATAGCGTCCGAGCTGCGACTCGTGGACTCCGACCACTTCGAGTGGGTTGCGGCGGACGGTCGCTGGCGCGTCCGATTCACGCGCATTGGGGCGATTCGGTAAGGCGGTCCGGTGACCGCGCACTCGGCCACCGCTCCGGCCTCATGGGGCCCTGACCACAGCATCTAGAGCGGCCCTGATCCGCTCCGCCTGCAGCAGGTGGCGGCGTTCGTGCCGCGACAGGATCTCGAGTCCCGTGCCCACCGTGAATCGGATAATCCCGAAAAACGGGTTCTTGAAGCGGATGCGGTTGACGTCGTAGCCACGCGCGCGCTGCATGAACTCACGAATGGCGCCGTTGGTCGCGTGGAACCGATCGAGCACGCTCGGCGGGACCTGGGCGCCGGGTCTAATCTTCTTCGGAGCCCGCCAGCGCCGCGGCTTGGGTGATGGTTCGATGACCGTGCGAATGAACCAGCGACCGAACCACCCCGGCGCGATCTCCGCCACGGGACCCACACGCGGTCCTTCCAGCGACCCCGACATCGCCCGCAGGTACACCTCATTCGCAATCGCAAGGTGCTCGAGGCATTGGCCCACACTCCACTCGGCGGCACTGCGCCTCCAGTTGAGCTGCTGTGGAGTGAGGCCACGCGCGACCGCGGTCGCTCGCTGATCGGCCGCATCGAGCTCGGATTTCAGACGGAGCAACCAGGCGGGCGCCGGACCGCCGATGGTGTCGGTCACGCCTGACATAATAGTAGAATTCCCAATCTCGATAGTCCTTCAATGGAGGTCTACTTCCATGACCGTCGCCCACCATCCACGTTCCGTACCGCTGCTGCCCGTAATCTTTGCCGCCGGCACCCTCGTGTTTGCTCCTCGCGTCGCGTCTGGCCAGCAGCCGGCGAAGGCGGACTCGATGCGAGCCCAGATGGAGCAGACCTCCGCTATGATGGGCCCGATGATGGGTCAGATGATGGAGGCCATGATGGAGGGGATGCTCAAGGTCATGGAGAAGCCGGAGAATGCCGAGCGGCTCGCGACTTTCACGCGCAACTACTACGATGCGCTGATCCGCAAGGGCTTCACCAAGGAGCAGGCGCTGCAGATCGTGATTGCCTCGGGTATGCCCCGCCTGCCCAGTGGGCCTCGGTAGGACCGTAGCGAAACAGGCACGGTCTTGGTATTTACTACGCGTCTGTGCGTCTGAGCGGCTGGCAGTTCGGATAGGTGGCCGAGCGGCTGAAGGCACGCGCCTGGAGAGCGCGTAAACGGGTAACCGTTTCGTGGGTTCGAATCCCACCCTATCCGTCTAGGTGTTGGACAGGTGCGTGAGCGGTTGAAACGGCCGGTCTCGAAAACCGGTGTGCCCGCAAGGGTACCGTGGGTTCGAATCCCACCCTGTCCGTGTCGTCCCGAGCCCCTCCGGAGGCCACGATGCGCTGGACGCACAGCCGGTTCGCGGCCGCACTCACACTCGCCCTGCTCGCCTGCGGCAAGTCGGCGACGCAGAAGGCTGCCGAGGTGCGGGAGTGCAGCGCCATCACCATGGACGCCAAGGGCGCGGCGCAGTGCCTGGTGCTGCAACACAAATGGAACCAGACCGAGGCGCTCACGGCGGCCACCGCGTACCAGCACCACCAGGACTCGATCGCGCAGTCGCACGCCGACTCCGCGTGGCTCGCCGCCGCGGCGCGGCACAACAGAGAGATCGCGGACTGCGGCAAGGACCCATCCGGTGACGTGGCGCGCTGCCTCGTCGGATACGGCTGGGCCGACCCCCGCGCCGCGGCGGCAGCCGACTCGCTGTGGCGTCACGACGCCGCCAAGCACAAGAACGAGCTCACGACCTGCGTCGTCCAGCGGAAGATGCAGCCGGGCGCGTGCTTGCAGCTGTATTACAAGTGGAGCCCCGAGCGCGCCCTGGCCGTTGACGACTCCATCCGGCGCGCGCGAATGAGGAGGTAGTGGGGCAACCCGTCCTCATCGCCGCCGAGCTGCAACCGCTGCTCGAGCCCGCTCAGCTCGCGGGGCTCGACATCACCTGGCTCACGTCCGGCCAGCCGACCCCGAAGGGCGACTACGTGGCGATCGTGCCGCTCCTGTCCCGCTGGGTCGGCGGGACGGAGCTGAAGCACCTCCCCAAGCTCAAGATCATCGCGAACTGCGCCGTCGGACACGACAACGTGGACGTGGTCGCGGCCGAGATGCGGGGCGTCGTCGTCACCAACACCCCCGACGTCCTCACCGATGCCACCGCCGATCTCGCCTGGGCCCTGATCCTCGCCTGCGCGCGCCGCGTGGTCGAAGGCACCGAGCTGATCAAGAGCGGCGCCTGGACCGGGTGGCATCCGGAGCTGTTGCTGGGCACGGAGCTGCGCGGCCGCACCCTCGGGTTGCTCGGCGCGGGGCGGATCGGACAAGCCGTCGGCCGCCGGGCGGTGGCGTTCGGTATGCGGATCCTGTATGCCGCCCGCAATGCGCGACCCGAATTCGAGCAGGCCACCGGGGCGGTGCGGGTCGAGCAGGCGCGCCTGTTCCGGGAGAGCGACGTGTTGTCGCTGCACGTGCCCTCGGCGCCGGCGACGCGAGGGGTGATCAGCGCCGAGACGCTGCGGCTCATGAAGCCGGGCGCGATCCTGATCAACACCGCGCGCGGCGACCTGGTGCGGGAAGAGGCGCTCGCCGCCGCCCTGGAGGACGGCCGGCTGGGCGCGGCCGGGCTCGACGTCTACCTGGACGAACCCGCCATCCATCCCCGGCTCCGGGCCGCCCCGCGCACCGTGCTCTTGCCCCATATCGGCAGCGCGACCCGCGAAACCCGCCGTCAGATGGCCGCGATCGCGGTCGCCAACGTGCAGGCGGTGCTCAGGGGCGACCCGCCGTTGACCCCGGTCGTCGGCTAGCAGTTGCCCGCTGGGATCGCGAGTGTTATTGGATGATGATGCCTCCGAGCGACTCGGCGTGCCCGCAGTGCGGTGCGGCCATTGGGCCCGGGGTGTATTTCTGCCCCCGGTGCGGCACTGGCATCCCCGTCCCGGAAGGCGCCCGCACCACGCTCGCCGCGCCGTCCGGCCCGCCGCCCGACGGCGGGCGCAATGCGCAACTCGACGCCCTGCGTGAGGCGGCGCTCGGCGAATACGAGGTGCTGGCCGAGCTGGGGCACGGCGGCATGGCCACCGTGTTTCTGGCGCACGATCTCGCCCTCGACCGCAAGGTGGCCATCAAGGTACTGGCGCCCGCCCTGCTGCTCATGGGGGAAGGGATGGTGGAGCGGTTCAAGCGCGAGGCACGCACCGCGGCCGCGCTGAGCCATCCGCACATCATTCCCATCTATGCCGTGAAGGAAAGCGCCGACGTGCTGTACTTCGTGATGAAGTACGTGCACGGGCGGGCCCTCGACGCGGTCATTCGCGACGTCGGCCCGCTTCCCATCAAGATGGTGCAGGCCATCCTCGCCCAGGTGAGCGACGCGCTCGGCTACGCGCACCGCCACGGCGTGATCCACCGCGACGTCAAATCGGCCAACATCATGTTGGACGAAGACGGCTGGGCGGTGGTGACCGACTTCGGGATCGCCAAGGTGGTGCAGGCCGAGGGACTGACCCTCACGGGGGTGACGGTCGGCACGCCGACGTACATGAGTCCCGAGCAATGCGACATGCGCGAAGTGACCGGTGCGTCGGACCAGTATTCGCTCGGCGTGGTCGCATACGAGATGCTCACCGGGCAGCTGCCGTTCAAGGGCGACTCGACCATGTCGGTGATGTACGCGCATTTCAACCAGCCGCCCCGTCCCGTGACCGAGCTGCGGCCCGACTGTCCACCCAACCTGGGCGCGGGCGTGATGCGGATGCTGGAAAAGGAGCCGGCGCGGCGCTGGCCCAGCATGGACGACGTCGTCGCCGTGTGCGGCCGGCCGTCGCTCCGCCACGACGATCCCGTACGGCGCGAGATGATCACGCTCGCCAAGGCGGGCGCCAGCGCGCACCTGCTGGCGCAGCTCAACACGCCGACCAGCCCGATCGTCTTGTCGCGGCAGCAGGCGCGCCGCGGGGCGCCGGCGCACCCCCGGCGCGCCTCCAAAATGTGGTGGGGACTGGTGGGGGCGGGGGCCGCGGCGCTGGCCGCGGGGGTGTGGTGGCTCGCGCCCTGGCGGGCTGCGCCCTTCTCCCCGCCGCCGCGCGACACGGTTCCGCGAGTCGCCGCCGTCGAGCCGCG